>NZ_CAACVB010000177.1 GCF_900659635.1 Actinomadura roseirufa
CGTCCACCGGGCCGTCCACCGGGCCGTCCACGCTGCCGGGCATGCCGCCGCCCGCCACTCCGGCCGCGCCCGCGGCGCACGGCGCGCCCGGGTCCGACACCGACGGTCACAAGCTCCCGACCGTGGACGAACTGCTCCAGCGCATCCAGACCGACCGGGGGCAGCGCGGCGGTCCGGGCCAGCCCGACGGCGGGTCCTACGGCGGTTCTCTCAACGACCCGCTGAACGACCCGCTCGGATCCGGCTCCTTCGGCACCGGATCCGGCACCACGGGCGGGACCGGCTCCACCGGCCCCTGGCCCTCGGCCGGGACGGGCTCGGGGTCCGGCGGCACGGGCGGCTACGACACTGGTATCGGCGCGGGCTCGGCGTCCGGTTTCGGCCAGAGTCCCCCGCCCGAGGGCTATCCGGCGACCCCCGCCTACGGCGACACGCCCCGCTACGACGACCCGCTCGGCGGTGGCGGGCGCGGCTCGTTCGGCGGCACCGACGGCGGTCCCGGTGGGACGGGCGGCACCGGCGGCGGCTACGGCGATTTCAGCGGGAGCAGCTACAACAGCGGCTCCGATCCGCTCGCCGCCCCGCACGACCCGGGCGCCGCCTCTCAGGGCGGGTTCGCCGACCCGAACGCCACCCAGGCGTACAACCCGGGCTACCTCGGCGGCCAGCAGGACGGCTATCCGCAGGGCGGCCAGCAGCCCGGTCAGCAGCCGGGCGGCCAGCAGGGCGGCGATACCGGCCCCTACGGTTCCCATCAGCAGCCCGACGACTGGCAGAACCACCGCGACTACCGGCGCTGACCTGCGCCTTCTCCGTCGCGTACGCGCCCGTTCCCGGGTGTGCAAGCTCCAGCGGCCCGTCCGGCATTCCGGGCGGGCCGCAGCCATGTCCGCCTGAGCCGCACATGTTTCCATCCATAGTGCGACTCCCGCGCCACCGAAAGTAGCCACCCTCCGCCGAGACCTGCTCGCCCCGCTCGTCGTGTTCCTGGTCGCGATCCCGCTGTCGCCCGGCATCGCCGTCGCGTCCGGGGCACCGGTCGGACTCATCGCCGCTGCGCCGGCATCGCGAGGCCCCCGCCTGCTACGGCACGCTCGGCGGCGTGGTGCTCCTCGGGCTCGGCGAGGGCGTCCTGCTCGGCATCAGGATCGTGGCGGTGCCGGCGCTGCGCAGGCTGACCCGGCTGTCGGTACGCGCGGAGCGGCTCGTCCCCGGCGCCGCCGACGGGCCCGTCCCGCACCGCTGGCACGTTGTCGTCGAGGGCACATTGACCTTCCTCGGAGTCCCGCGAGTGACACGGCGGCTGAAGGACGTCCCGGTGGGCTTGAGCGTCGGCCTGGACCTGAACGTCGACTTCATGGACCATGCCTCGTTCGACGCCGTCCACCAATGGCGGCCGGCCCACGAACGGCAAGGAGGGAGGGGCGACATCGACGAGGTTCACGAGGCTTGGTATGAAAGAGCTGTGACAGGCGATATGTCTCCGCCGCGCAAGTCGTCCCCTCCGGCCCGCTGGTGGGCCCCGTGGGCGAACCGACGCAGGCGGTCCGAAGCCGAGCTCGACGCGCCCGAGGTCTCCCCGAGCGCCCTGCTGCTGGCGGGCGTCCGCGAGTACCACGGCAGTACCGCACGCCTCGTCCGGCCGATCATGGCCGAGCTGGCGATGGAGCAGAAGCCCGAGCATCTCTTCATCACCTGCGTGGACTCGCGCGTGGTGCCCAACATCATCACCGCGAGCGGTCCGGGCGACCTGTTCATCAACCGCAACGTCGGCAACCTCGTCCCGCGGCACGGGACGCGCACCCCCGACGACGCCGTCGCGGCCACCGTGGAGTACGCCACCAGCGTCCTCGACATCCGCACGATCACCGTCTGCGGCCATTCCAACTGCGGCGCCATGGCGGCGCTCCTGGCGGGCGGCGGCGAGGTCGCGCACCTGCACAGCCTGACGCGCTGGCTCAAGCACGGCAACCACAGCCTCGCGCGGTTCCTGGACACCGAACCCGAACCCGACTCGGACGAGCCGCCGCTCACCCGGCTCTGCAAGATCAACGTTATGCAGCAGCTCGACAACCTGCTCACCTACCCGTGGCTGCGCGAGCGGGTGGAGTCCGGCGAGATCGAGCTTGTGGGCCTCTACCTCGACCTGAAGTCCGCCAAGGTCGAGGTCCTCGACCGGGCCGCGCAGACCTTCGTCCCCGTCCCCGACGAGGCGCCCGGCGAGCGCGCGGACCGGGCGAGTCACGCCTGACCCGGGCACCGCCCCGGCCCGCGCGGCCGGGGCGGCACCCGGCGCCTCAGCGCCCGACCAGCTCGTCGCCGCGCAGGTCGCCGCCGTCCCCGATGTCGTCGCTCCCCGTACCGCTGGCGCGGCGGTCCCCGCCGCCGTCGACCGACAGGAATTCGCTACCGCGGGTGTACATTCCGGTCACCCGGCGAGCCCTCCGCGCACGCCGGGTGGACGCCGGGAGGAACAACGCGTCGCGCCGGCTGGCCCGCGCGAAGTCCGCCAGGTAGATCAGTGACGCCAGCAAACCGACGAGCGCGAACACCATGACCACGATGATGAACACCGGCGCTCCTCTCCGCGGGGCCCGGCACCCGCGCCCCGCCGTCACCGCCGACCGTGAAGATCAGCTCTACCTTGGACGTTAGGCGCGCCCTATTCGATCTTTTGTGTCGCGTGACCTGAACGGGACGAGTTCCAGGCCACTCCTCCCCGATGCCCGTTTAACTGCACATCCCAAGTCCCCCGGGGTTCTCCCCCACGACACCGACACGCCCGCAGCACCCGCGCCTAGCCCGGATACGGCCTCATGCGCGGAGGTAAGACACGGCCCGCGGCGACGGGCGGCCCTCATGTTCGGTGCCCTGGCCGACCACTAGACCGGCGACCGCGCCCGGGGTCGGAGACGCCGCCTGCGGGCTTCGGTATGAGCCCCCAGGACACAGCGTCGCAGGCGAGGAGGTCCACACGGGAGTCAGAGGGTCAGCTGAGGAGGTTGTGGATAGATATCCCCATCATCAGCAGTCCCCAGAAGATGATGATCACTCGGTTGATGACGGGGTTCTGGACCACCGTTCCAGTGGTGAAGGTCCTCCGTTTGCGCTGGATCAGGCGGGCGACCGGCCCGTTGAGGATCGCGACCATGGCTCCGACCACGATCAGAAGAATCCACAGCAATCCCATCGCTACCGCCTCGTCCTCTTGGTGATATAAGCCAGCGTCAACGCGACGATGACGCCTGCGATCAGCAGGACGATCTGGCTTCGACACCGCCAGTGCTGGTCTGACCCCCTCCACTAATGCCGGGGGATCCAACACCGAAGAACGAAGTGGGAGCCAGGTTCCCTTCGTCGTCTCCGACGATTCCCACCCCTACGCACATGCCTTGATGTTCACCTCAGTGGACAACAGGCCCGTGGTGTCGGCGGTCGTTTCCCCGAAGGGGCCGTAGGACCTCTTTCTCGTCCGCCTGGACTGGCGCAGATCACAGAGATCACGATGTGGCCGGTCAAGGGGAGGAGGCCGCCGTGACGACCCATTCCGCAGGGCTGCGGCGGTGAGTGAGTCCGAGCGAAGCGGCGGCGTCGCGGTTACAGGGGCCCCGCTCAGGCGTCGCCGTTCTCTCGTTCGATGGTGCGCCCCGTTCATCGACGTCGCACGTGAGAGAGCGCGCTCCTCAGGTCGGCTCGGGGCAGTGCTCACCGTCCAACCGCTCCAGTAGCTCTCTCACCTGGGGGACGTCCTGATACTGCTTCAGGCGCTCCAGAACCACGGCGGCACGCTGGTCCGTGCGGTCACTGGCCACGTCGGCCGACAGTTTCAGCATCCGGGATGCGGCTGCTGCCGCCTGCTCGGGTTCGTTGGCGTCACCTCCGCCGTCTTCGGCGAGCGCCGTCGACGCCTCGCCCAGTGACCGCATGGCCTCCTGGGCATCGTGCGCGCGGGCCATCGCCCATGCGATGCGGTCCCAGGCGAGTGCTCGCATCCGTGGCGGCGCGTCCGGACCGGCGGCCTCCAGCGCCTCGCGTCCGAGTTGAACGCCGTGCCGCGAGTCCTCGACGTTCGTGGTCTGGTACGCCAGCGAACCGATCAGGTTGCAGACGAGTGAGCCGTTCTCGGCCTCGCGCGCCGCGTCGATGCCGAGGCGGTAGGTCTCCGCCGCGCGCCGGTGAAGGCCCGCATCACCGGCGACCCATCCCGCGATCTGCGCGAACTCGCCGATCACCGATAACAGCGCACGACCCGTCTCCTCGCCATGGGTGCTCTCCCGGTAGATCCGCACCGCGGCATCCAGCTCACGGAACGCCGGAACGAGCAGGTCACGCCCGGCGAGGACGTCGTCGGCGAGCCGCAGAGCGTGCACCCGGGCCGCGAGATCGGCCACGATGCCCGACCCGACGCGGCGACCGGTCACGGCCGCGAGGCGCCCCGGCGGATCCCCCGCGGGAAGCGGCTCGGCCACCGTGGTTTCGCCGTCATCGCCGAAGAGGTCCAGCTCGGACAGGCCGGTGACACGGGCGTACAGCGGCCGGTAGATCGGGCCCGGAATGTAGTCGCCGCGCTCCCACTGTTTGATCATGTCTGCGAGGCTTCGGACGGTCGGCAGACCGTCGGCGTCGGGTCCGGCCGCGGCGCGGAGCATGAGGGCCCACTTCTCACGGGACCGATGGGCGCGCCCGTGCCGATCACGTGGTTCTTCGCGCAGCCTGCGCAGGCGTGCGCCGATCGCCTTCTTGTCGGCGGTGGACACAGCGATTTACCTCTCGGCAGGAGGGGAGGCCACCTCCCCGTCCCTCCTCAGTCTCCCTCTGGCGTTGGAGACCACGGCGGAGGGCATCGACGTTCGACCGGAGCCCGAGCACCCTGGCGCCTACGGGCGGCTCGGCACGTTGATGTCCCGGCTTCAGGCTCATGGGCTGGAGACCGTCCTTGAGCGGCGCAAGCTGATCGTGATCAACCCGAAGGCGCCGGGCTGCGGCGGTGAGTGAGTCCGGGTGTGGACGCGGGGGGACGGGTAACGCGGCAGATCCCCCCGCGTCCGCTTCACCCGGCGAGCGCCTCGAAGAGCTGGCGCTGCTGGTGCGCAGGCGCTTTTCCGGTGTGGCGCCGATGCTGCCGCGTGGCACGGAGATCCTGCATCTCATCCGGCCCGGCATGGGGCCCCACTACGTCGTCTGGGCCCGTCATCGCTCGGCGTACATCTGGTACTGCGGACCCGACCACGGCGCACAGCTCGGTGCCACGGCGGAGCAGGCCGCCGGGACGATCGGCCGGACGTTGGGCCTGTCCCCCTCGTGACCGCCGTGCGGATGGCGGGACGGGCAGTGGTCCGCCGCCTACGCCAACGGGCGTCACGGTCCACCCCTCGCTGAACAAGGGCGAGCCACCAGGCTCGCCCTTGACCGTCTTCGCAGTGCATACGTACGACGGACGAGTCGGCCTGTAAGCCGGGTTCTGTGCCCGCCGCTCTGGCGGCGGGTGACGGCCATCCATCTCGGGCCGCCGTTGCCGGCGGTCTCCAGCGGTCTACCCGCAGGCTCGGGCGGGCCGCCCTCAGGCGCCTGCGCGGGGAACTTCCGCTCCCCTTCTTGACCTTGCTCCGGGTGGGGTTTACCGAGCCGCCCACGTCACCGTGGGCGCTGGTGAGCTCTTACCTCACCGTTTCACCCTTACCACCGGCGTACCGGTGGCGGTCTGTTCTCTGTGGCACTGTCCCGCGGGTCACCCCGGGTCGGCGTTACCGACCACCCTGCCCTGTGGAGCCCGGACTTTCCTCGGTGGGGACGGGTCCCCGCCGCGGCCGCCCGGCCGGCTCGTCCGCCGTGATCCCCAGCCTAGCGGGTCGGGCGGACGGTCCGGGCGCCGGGCGGTCAGCGGTCGAGATGGTGGGCGTCGTTGAAGGTGAGGAGGGACGCCGGGCCGTCGTCGTACCAGTCGACGGACGACAGCGACGCCACGTCCAGCCGCATCCGGTACAGCGAGGCCAGGGGCGCCCCGAGGGCGTCGCGCACGAGAAGCTTGATGGGCGTGACGTGCGAGACGACCAGGACCGTCCGGTGGCGGTGGCGGACCTTGAGCTTGTCCAGGGCGGTGCGGACGCGCCGGGAGACGCGGGTGAAGCTCTCTCCGCCGGGCGGCGCGACGGCGGGGTCGGCCAGCCACGCCTTCAACTCGGCGGGCCATCGTTCACTCGCCTCTTGGAAGGTGAGGCCCTCCCACTCGCCGAAGTCGGTCTCCCGGAATCCCTCCTCGACGCGGACGTCCAGGCCGGTGACGGCGGCGACCTCCGCGGCGGTGTCGCGGCAGCGTGACAGCGGGGAGGTGACGATGGCGTCGAGGCCGCGGTCCTTGAGGGCGAGGGCGGCTGCCCTGGCCTGGGCCAGCCCGGTGGTGGTGAGCGGGACGTCGCCCGTCCCCGCGAAGCGCTTCTCCGCCGAGAGCGGCGTCTCCCCGTGCCGCAGCAGCAGCGTTGTCGTCGGGGTGGACGAGGCGGGCCGCCACGGTGCCGTGCCCGCCTGCTTCGTCTCTCCAAGCACGGCCTGGTCCTGCCCGTGCTCGTCTTGGCCTGGGCCCGCGAGGGCGGGGGTCTCCTCCACCTTGCGGGTCCAGTGCTCGCCGCGCGCCGCCGCGTCCATCGCCTCGTTGGCGAGCCGGTCGGCGTGCGCGTTGCGGTTGCGCGGGATCCAGCCGTAGGAGACCGGGCCCAGTCCGGAGGCGAGCTCCCGCGCGCGCGCCGCCAGCGGGATCATGTCCGGGTGCTTGATCTTCCAGCGGCCCGACATCTGCTCGACCACGAGCTTGGAGTCCATGCGGACCTCCACGCGCGCGGCCGGGTCGATGTCGGCCGCGGCGGACAGCCCGGCGATCAACCCCCGGTACTCGGCCACGTTGTTGGTGGCGTGCCCGATCGACTCGGCGACCTCCGCCAGGACCTCGCCGGTCAGCGCGTCCCGGACGAGGGCGCCGTAGCCGGCCGGGCCCGGGTTGCCGCGGGACCCGCCGTCGGCCTCGACGACCAGCCTGCGCACGCTCACGCGGCCGCCCCGGCGCCGCGTCCGGCCGCGGTCACAGCCCGGACTCGGGGGTGCGGACGAGGACGCGGCGGCACTCCTCGCACCGGATCACCTCGTCCTGCGCGGCGGCGCGGATGCGGTTCAGGTCCACGGTGTTGAGCGCCAGGTGGCAGCCCTGGCAGGCGCCGCGGAACAGCTTGGCCGCGCCGACGCCGCCGAACTGGCCGCGCAGCTTCTCGTAGAGGCCGAGCAGATCCTCCGGGACGTCCTTGGCGACCGTGGTCCGGGCCGCGCTCGTCGTCCCGGCCTCCTCGTCGATGTCCTTCTGCGCGGCGTCGCGGCGCTGGACGAGCGCGTCCAGCTCCTCCTGCGCGGCGGACCGGTCGGCGCCCAGCGCGGCCACCCGGCTCTGCGCCTCCTCGGTGCGCTCCATGATCTCCAGCACGACCTCCTCCAGGTCGGACTGGCGGCGGTTCAGGGACTCGATCTCCGTCTGGAGGCCGCTGAGGTCCTTGGCGGAGGTCACCTGGCCCGAGTCGAGCCGCTTCTGGTCGCGCTCGGCGCGCGCGCGGACCTGGTCGACGTCCTGTTCCGCCTTCTTCTGCTCCCGCTCGAGGTCGCCGACCTCCGTCTCCGCGGCCACGATCGCGTCGCGCAGCTCGATGAGACGGCCCTCGAGCCGCTCGATCTCCGCCAGCTCGGGCAGCGTGCGGCGGCGGTGGGCCAGCCGGTCCAGCGAGCTGTCCAGGTCCTGCAGGTCGATCAGGCGAAGCTGGGCTTGCGGTGCGGCTTTCACTTTGCTCCTTCGTGATGCAGGCGCCACGCGTCGGTGACGAGCGTGGACACCCGGGTCTCCAACGTGCCCGCTTCAGGTGAGGCCGCGGCCAGCCGGCGCTCCGCGTCGGCCAGCCAGGGCCATTCGGTCGCCCAGTGCGCGGCGTCCACCAGCGCCGGCCCGCCGTGCTCGGCGAACTCCGACGCGGGGTGGTGCCGCAGGTCGGCCGTGAGGTAGACGTCGACGCCGGCCTCGCGCGCCGCGCCGAGCAGGGAGTCGCCCGCGCCGCCGCAGACCGCGACCGTGCGGACGGTGCGGTCGGGCTCGCCCGCGGCTCGCACGCCCCAGGCCGTGCGCGGCAGTCCCGACGCCGCGAGGGCCGTGAACTCCGCCAGGGTCACCGGTTCGGCCAGCTCCCCGATCCGGCCGTGGCCGCGCCGCGGGTCGCCGTCGGCGGGCGCCATCGGGCGCAGCTCCCCCGTCACGCCGACGGCGCGCGCCAGGGCGTCCGACACCCCGGGGTCGGCCACGTCGGCGTTGGTGTGCGCGGTGTACAGCGCCAGGCCGCCGCCGATCATCCGGTGCACCAGCCGGCCCTTGGGAGTGGTGGCGGCGACGGAGTGCACCGGCCGCAGCAGCAGCGGGTGGTGGGTCACCAGCAGATCGGCGCCCCACGCCAGCGCCTCGGCCACCACGGCGGCCACCGGGTCGACGGCGAACATGACCCGGCCCACGTCCCGGCCGGGGTCGCCGCAGACGAGCCCGACGGCGTCCCAGGACTCCGCCCACGACGGTGGATACAGCTCTTCCAGAGCCGAGATGACATGGGATAGGCGCACGTCCCGCAGGCTACCGCGCCGAGCCGCCCGCGCCGAGCCACCGAGCGTTACCGCCCGGCCCCGCGTTCTGAAACGATATGCCCCCGGAGAGCCAGTCGAGGGGAGAACACCATGTCGGCTTCCGGCATGTCGGCTTCCGGTGCCGTCACGGGCCCGGAGCCCGCCGCCGACCGCCCGCACATGCCCGGTTACGGCATCCGGGACGCGGACGAGGGAGGCGGCCTGCTGCCCTGGTCCTGGGCGGTGGAGCGGCTGCGCGCGGCCCGCAACTTCTGGTTGTGCACCGTCCGGCCGGACGGGCGGCCGCACGCCATGCCGGTGTGGGGCGCGTGGTCGGGGGAGGCGCTGATGTTCAGCAGCAGCGTCCCGTCCCGGAAGATGGTGAACCTGCGCGCCAACCCCCAGGTCGTGGTGACGACCGAGGAGGCCGAGAACCCCGTGGTGATCGAGGGCCGGGCCGAGATCGTCACCGAACCGGGGGCCTTGCAGCGGTTCATCGACCTGGTCAACGCCAAGTACGCCACCGGCTATCGTGTTGACTTCTTGGACCCCGTGGTGAACGCGACCGTAGCGGTACGGCCACAGCGGGCGTTCGGGCTGCGCCAGGGAGATTTCACCGGTTCTCCCACCCGGTGGTCGTTCGGAACCTGAGTGTCCGATCCGTGCGTCCACCGGGGATCAATCTGGAGACGAGTCGCGTTGGAGAGTGTGTGAAGTCACCCTTTCGCCGCCGCAAGCGCGTCAAGGGCCGTGCCATGGGCAACAGGCCCGAGCCGGCCGAGCAGGAGATCGTCGAGTGGCCCCGCGAGGGCACGGGCAAGTCGTCCCTGATGGGCGCCATCCGTGGCGACGGGGAGACGGGCGCCGGCTTCGGCGGCGGCATGTTCGAGGATCTCGCCTCGGCGTTCGAGGGCTCCAAGAAGGTCAAGCAGGAGGAGCAGCAGCGCGAGAAGATCCTGCGCCAGGACGACCACGAGCAGACCGGGTCGGGCTCCGCGCGCGACGACCTGGAGTCCGGCAAGATCCGCATCCGCCGTTCCGCGCAGCCGCCCGCGGCGGAGTGATCCCGCCCGCCCAGCGGGAGGCCGCCCGGCGCGGCGCGTCGCGGGCCTCCCGCATTCGAACACGGGTTCGACCTCGGGTTATCCTGGGTCCGTGAGCACGCACGTCCCGCCCGGATGGCCCGCCCAGGTGCATCCTCCGGGCAGCGAGCGCTTCGAGGAGACCGCCCTCGCCTGGCTGCTCGAGCTCGTCCCGCCGGAGTACCGCCGCTACGGCGTCCTGCGCCGCTTCCCCCTCGCCCTGGCGCGGATGGCCCGCCATCACGTGAACGCCTCCGTCGACGCGGCCCGCGAGGGCTTCCGGACCGCGCGCGTGGATCTCGGCGACGTCGTCCCGCCGCACGGCATCGAGGCCGTCCTGGACACCTACCGCCGCGAGGGCGCCCGGCTCGTCGCCCTCCAGCACGGCGTCGAGCTGGTCGAGACGGCCCTGCGCGGCCTGGCCGAGCCCGGCGCCGCCGAGCACCGCCGCCCCTTCACCCCCAAGCTCTGACGGTCCCGTTGACACCTCCCGTTGACGGTGCGGCGGGCGGTGCGCGAGCCTGGACGCCGATGCCGATCTGTCCCCTGGGCCCGGAAGGCGGGATCCGGTGAGCGCAGCGCCTGGGTGGTACCCCGACCCCCGGTGGATGGGACGCGAACGCTTCTGGGACGGCGGCGCGTGGACGAACGAGTCGCGCCCCTGGAAGGGCGGGCCGGGCTCCTCCGCGCCTCCGCCGGAGGACTTCGGGCCGTCCGTCCTCTCACCTCATCCGCAGGAGGCCGAGCCTCCCGCTCCCGCGCCCCCCTTGTGGGACGCCGAGTCCTCATCCCCCATGCCCCCTCCACGACAGGCCGCCTCCATGACACCCTGGCCCGAGCCGACCGAGTCGCCCGCGCGCGCTCCGCGACGAACGGAAGGGCCCACAGAGGACGACACATCGGCCCGGACGGGTGCATCGGAGGCGTGGAAAAACGCCTCCTCGGATGCATGGGCGGCGGCGCTTCAGGTCGACGAGCCGCCTTCCACACCGGCGGCGCCTCCCATAGATCTCGCCAAGAATCCTCAAGACGAGTCGAGCCCGCCCAAGGAGGAGGCTCCCAAGGCCGACGAGGAGGACGTGTCCCCGGTCGTCGTGGTGGAGGACCCGCCCGAGGAGCGGAGATCCCTCCAGGACTTGGAGCGGCTCGCGCAGCCGAGGTTCCCGGTCGGGTTGAGCGCGCTGCTGTTCGCCGAGGCGCTGATCGTCGCCTTCGTGGCCTACGCGCTGAACCGGCTCTTCCCCTTCTGGGGCGCGGTGGTGCCGCTCGTGGCGTGGGCGCTGGTCACGTCGCTGGTGCTCGTCCCTGCGACGATGCGCCGGTTGTCCGGTTACCGGAGGCCGACCGAGGACGAGCGCGCCGCGTTGGGGAAACCGTGGCGTGAGGTCCTCCAGGACGCGGGCCTCCATCCCCGGGCCTTCCACCTCGTGGTCACCGACTCCGAGGAACTGAACTCCTGCGCGCCGGTCTGGCGGTTCGTCGCGGTGACCTCCCACTCCGCGGGCTCGCTCCCGGCCGACCGGCTGGCGGGCGTGCTCGCCCACGAACTCGGCCACGTCCTCGGCTGGCGGATGCTCCCGGCGTTCGTCCACGCCCAGCTCACCCTTCCGAGCCGCGCCCTCCTGTGGACGGCGCGGCTGCCCTGGACGCCCGTCGCCCCCATGTGGAAGCGCGCGGTGGCCTGGCACAGGCCGATCGGCTTCCTGCTGGTCTTCCTGCTCGCCTTCGCCGCGGGCGTGGCGACCCTGATCCTCGCGATCCCCACCGGGGCGGCCTACGCCGCCGCCCTGCTCGCCCGGTTCGCCGCCGGACGGTCCGAGGCCGGAGCCGACGCCGTCGCCGCCCGGCTCGGGAGGGGCGCCGGGCTCCTGGCCGCGCTGGACGGGCGAGTCGAGCAGGCCGAGCACGAACTGCCGCTCCCCCTCGTCCACCGGGCGCGCAAGCTCCGCCGCCTCGTCTGAAAGATCGCCGGTCGGTCCCCTCACGGAGACACCGCTCATGCATGATGAGGTCATGGGCCTCATCAATGAGATCGCTCCGAATCTCGTCGACGTCCTTCGTCGCGACTCTTGGTGGATGGGCTGGAACACGCTCCTGGCCTGGATCCCCGTTCTTCTCGCCTTGGCGCTGTTCCGGGGCGGCGCGCCCCGGCGCCCCTCCCGCTCCCCGTTCTGGTGGGCGGGCCTGGCGTTGTTCGCGCTGTTCCTGCCCAACGCGCCGTATGTGATCACCGATCTGGTCCATCTCCGGCACGACCTGCTGATGGCGAACCAGGACGGCCCCGTCGTGACCGCCGTCCTGCCGGTCTACCTGGTGTTCATCGGATCCGGCCTGCTGGCCTACTACCTCGCCCTGGGCGCCGCGCTGCGCCATCTGGCCCGGCTCGGCCTGGGCGCCTGGCAGGGCCGTGTCGCCCTCGCCGCGCACGCCCTCTGCGCCCTCGGCGTCTTCCTCGGCCGCTGGGCCCGCCTCAACAGCTGGGAACCCGTGATGGACCCGCACGCCGCGCTCGAGCGGATCCTCTACAACCTGACCTGGACCTGGGCCCCGGTCCTCATCGTCGTCACCTTCCTGGTCACCTGGATGGGGCATTTCATGACCCGGGCGATCGCGGAGGCCGTCCGCGACACCACCGTCCGCGGGGCCCGCCAGCTCCGCACGACCCTCACCTCGTCCTGACCGTGACCATGACGCGGCTGGAGACCCCCCGCCTGCTCCTGCGTCCTCTGACGGGGGACGACTTCGACGCCTTCGCCGCGATGATGGCCGACCCGGACGTCGCACGGCACCTGTCCCCCGGCACCCCCTGGCCCCCGGACGCCTCGTGGCGCAACCTCGCCCTCTTCATGGGGCACGAGGCGATCCGCGGCTACTCCAACTGGGCCCTCGTCGAGCGCGCGTCCGGCGCCTTCGTCGGCCGCGCCGGACCCTGGCGGCCGCACGGCTGGCCCGGGTTGGAGATCGGGTGGTGCCTGGCCCGCGAGCACTGGGGCAAGGGGTACGCCACCGAGGCCGCCCGCGCCGCGGTGTCCTACTGCTTCGAGGAGCTCCACGCCGACGAGGTGATATCCCTCATCGCCAAGGAGAACGCGCCGTCGATCCGTGTGGCGGAGCGGATCGGCCACACCTTCCAGCGCGAAACCCAGGTCGGTGGTGTTCCGTGCTACCTGTACGCCCAGTCCGCCGGGCCCGGACAGGGGAACGGACTCACTGTTTCCGGGGCTGGTTGAAGCGCAGCATGTTCCCGGCGGGGTCGCGGAAGGCGCAGTCGCGGACGCCGTAGGGTTGGTCCATGGGTTCCTGCAGAACCTCGCCCCCGGCGGCGCTGATCCTCTCGAAGGTGGCGTCGCAGTCGTCGGTCTCGAAGATGACGGCGCGCAGCAGGCCCTTGGCCAGCAGCCGCGCCATCGCCTCCCGGTCGGCGGGCGAGGCGTTCGGGTCCGCCAGGGGCGGTTCCAGGACGATCTCCACCCCGGGCTGGGAGGGCGCCCCGACGGTCACCCAGCGCATCCCCTCGAAACCGACGTCGTTGCGCACCTCCAGGCCGAGCACGTCCCGGTAGAAGGCGAGCGCCTTGTCGTGGTCGTCGACGGCGATGAAGCAGGTCGAAAGCCGAATGTCCATGTGATTCACGCTACGGGCGGGGGCACCGGGCCGGTCGCACGGCCCCGGACCGGGCGCGTGTGGATCTTGGCGTAGCAGGCCGGGATGGCGGCTCCCTCGTCGTGGCGGCGGGCCCGGTAGGCGCTCGGGCTCTCGCCGACCAGCTCGGTGAACCGCGAGCTGAACGATCCCAGCGACGTGCAGCCGACCGCGAGGCAGACCTCCGTCACCGTCAGGTCGCCCCGCCGCAGCAGCGCCTTGGCCCGCTCGATCCGGCGCGTCATCAGGTAGCCGTAGGGCGTCTCCCCGAACGCGTCGCGGAAACTGCGGGAGAAATGGCCCGGCGACATCAGGGCGACGCGCGCCAGCGCGGGGACGTCGAGCGGCTCCGCGTAGTCGCGGTCCATCAGGTCACGGGCCTTGCGCAGCCGGACGAGGTCCTCCAGGGTCACCCGTCCACCATCCCACAGCCCCCGGATCCTCCGGCAGGGCGCCGCCCAGGTATCTCCCACACGAAATTCCCAGCTCAGATCACGGCAAGTACAGTGCGTGGATGGCGAACCTACGGGAGCGGATCCTCGCCGAACTCGGCGTCCAGGCGACCATCGTCCCCAAAGTCGAAATCCGGCGGCGGGTCGACTTCCTCAAGGACTACCTCCGTTCGACCCCGGCCAAGGGCTTCGTGCTCGGGATCAGCGGCGGGCAGGACAGCACGCTGACCGGCAGGCTGTGCCAGCTCGCGGCCGAGGAGCTGCGCGCGGAGGGCCACGAGGCCACCTTCGTCGCGATGCGGCTGCCCTACGGCGTGCAGGCCGACGAGCACGACGCGCGGATCGCGCTGGACTTCGTCCGTCCGGACCGGTCGATCGCGGTCGACGTCAAGCCGAGCGCGGACGCCGCCGCCGCGCAGGCCGCGTTCGGCGCGGGCGAGCTGCTGGACGGAGAGGCCCGGCTGCGGGACTTCGTGCGCGGCAACATCAAGGCCCGCGAGCGCATGGTGCTGCAGTACGCGGTCGCCGGGCAGCTGGGGCTGCTCGTCGTGGGCACCGACCACGCGGCCGAGGCGGTGACCGGCTTCTTCACCAAGCACGGCGACGGCGGCGTCGACGTCACCCCGCTCACCGGGCTGACCAAGCGGCAGGGGGCCGCGCTGCTGCAGGAGCTGGGCGCGCCGCCGAGCTGCTGGGAGAAGGTGCCGACCGCCGATCTCGAGGACGACCGGCCCGCGCTGCCCGACGAGGAGGCCCTCGGCCTGCCGTACGCCCGGATCGACGACTACCTGGAGGGCGCGGACGTCCCGCCGGAGGTGGCGGCGAAGGTGGAGTCGATCTACCTCGCGACCCGGCACAAGCGCACCGTCCCGGTGACCCCGCTCGATGACTGGTGGCGGCACTGATCATCGGACGTCCGGCCGGGTAGGCGGGCCGGGGCGGCGCACCGGGCCGGTTGGACCCGGCGCGTCCGCACGGGTACCATTCCGACCGTCTAGACGGTTGGAATTCAGGGGGGCGCGGTGCGGGATCGGATTTTGGACGCCGTCGAGCGGCTGCTCGTCGCGGGCGGCGCGGACGCGATCAGGCTGGACGCGGTGGCGGCCGAGGCGGGGGTCAGCAAGGGCGGCCTGCTGCACCACTTCAGGTCCAAGCAGGCGCTGATCGAGGGGGTGCTGCGCCGGCTGGTCGACAGGTTCGAGGCCGAGCTGCCGCCGGAGGGCTCGCCGCCCGGCACCTTCACCCGGATCTGGCTGGACGCCACGATCCCCGAGGACGACGTCCCCGCGCGGGGCCAGGGCGACCGGGTCGCGGTGGCGCTGCTGGCCGGGCTGTCCGGGGGGCCGGAGGTGCTGGCCGTGCTCCGGCGGTACTACGAGACCTGGCAGGCCAGGCTCGCCGGGGACGGCCTCGACCCCGCCACGGCCACGCTCGTCCGTCTCGCCGTCGACGGCTGGTGGATGGCGCGGCTGCTGGACCTGGCCCCGCCCGCCGACGGTCTCCACCGCCGGGTGCGGGCGCGGCTGGCCGCGATGACCGAGGAGGTCGCGTGAGGCCCGGCACGCCCCGGCCCGCCGGGCCCGCCCGCCGCCGTCCCGGTGCGGCACCGGTGAACCGCGTCCTGCGGTCCACGAAGGTCGCCATGCTGCTCACCGATGTCGGTCTGCTGCTCTACTGGGCCGTGGTGTTCGCCGACCTCATCCCGCCGGAGCTGGCCTACAAGGACTACACCGACCCGATCCTGAGCGACTGGAACACCTCGTTCGTCCTGCTCGACATGGCGGCCAGCCTCACCGGGCTGGCCTCGCTGTGCCGCCCGCCCGGACGCTCGGCGCTGATGACGGTCTCGCTCACCCTGACCAGCACCGCGGGGCTCCAGGCGGTCGCGTTCTGGGCCCTGCGCGGCGACTTCTCGGTCACCTGGTGGGCGCCCAACCTGTTCCTGCTGCTGTTCCCACTGCCCGCCCTGGTCGTCCTGGTCCGTCCTCCCACAGGGTCCGCCACCACGTGTACGGGGTGAGGACGGGGCGCAGGAGGGCCATGCGGTGGAGGTCACGGGGCGAGAGCGGGGTTCGGGCGAAGACGACGTACGGGACCGCGCAATAGGCGATGACCGTGATCGAGCCCCAGTGGACGTCCGACAGCAGCGCGAGGACGACCAGCGCGTACACGCACATCGAGCGGGTGACGGTCTGGACGACGGAGACGCCCTCCGCCCTCAGCCAGGCGGCCCGCCCCCGGCAGGCGGGCGCCCGCGGCGTCAGATGGCTGGGCACGACCACGCGGCCGACCCGCGGGTCGGGGACGTGGCCCGTCCGCACGACGGCGGCGAAGCCCGCGCCGTGGGCCGAGCGGGCCACGTCCATCGCCCGGACCACGGGCAGGTCGGCGGGGATGAGGTCGACGGCCGCGAGGTCGTGGTCGCGCGCGTGGGCGATCGCGGCGCGGCGGGTCGGCGGGGACAGCACGGC
The DNA here is from genome assembly GCF_900659635.1 of Actinomadura roseirufa. Classification (GTDB taxonomy): domain Bacteria; phylum Actinomycetota; class Actinomycetes; order Streptosporangiales; family Streptosporangiaceae; genus Spirillospora; species Spirillospora roseirufa. The sequence continues at coordinate 16,282 of NZ_CAACVB010000177.1, forward strand.
GCCGTCGGCGGTGACGACGTCGTAGACGCCGGGTTCGCGGAGATCGGAAGAGCACACGTCTGAACTCCAG
>NZ_CAACVB010000178.1 GCF_900659635.1 Actinomadura roseirufa
GCCGGGCCCCCGCCCGTCCCCGCGCCCGCCGTCGCGGCGCCGGCCGCCGCGGGCGCGACGAGGGCGGCGGTCATGGCGAGCGAGGCGGCCAGGGCCGTGCGGCGGAGGGAGCGCGAGGACGACGGGCAGCGTGACACCGGACCTCCTGGGGAACGCGGCGCCCCTACCGTGCCACCGATCTCCGCCGGGCGCCACCGTCCACTCCGCCCGAATTGAATGCCGCAGACCCGCCGGAACGATACCGCCGCAAAGGCAACGGATGCTCGCCGAGTGTGAGCGATCAGTTTCACCGTGATGTCCGGCTGCGGTTTGGCACCATCCGGCAACACCAACACGGCATCAATCCAGGGGAAATCATTGCGATTATGCTCATACCTGGTGAATTCTTAGGGACCTTCGACCAGCCGGATCCCGTGAACAGCGGCACGGGCCCGGCCTGGGGGGACACCTATGACCTGGGACATCCGCATGCGCAACAACATGTTCCGGCGCCTGCCCGTCGAGCAGGCGACCGGCCGGCTCTACGGCGGCCGGCACCGGCTCCGCGTCGTCTACCGGACCCGCGATCTCATCGTGCTCGGACTCGGAGTCATGATCGGCTCCGGTATTTTCAAGATCTCCGGACAGCAGGCGGCGACCACGGCCGGCCCGGCGGTGATCATTTCCTTCCTGATCGCCGGCGGCGTCTGCCTGCTCGCCGCCCTGTCCTATGCCGAGCTCTCCTCGATCATTCCGGTCGCGGGCAGCGCCTACTCCTTCAGCTATGTCGCCTTCGGCGAGGTATGGGCGTGGGTCGTGGGCTGGGCCCTCGTCCTGGAATTGCTGCTGGCCGCGTCCGTGGTCGCGCGCGCCTGGTCGCTGTACGCGACGCAGGCGCTCGCCGACTTCGGCGTGCCCGTCCCGGACTGGCTCGGCGGGATCATCGGGCAGGAGAAGGGCTTCGACCTGTTCGCCCTCGGCATCCTGGTGCTGCTCATCACGATGCTCGCCACCGGCAGCCGGATGAGCCTGCGCAGCCTGTGGTTCATGGTGATGGCCAAGCTGATCGTCATCGGGCTGGTCATCGCCACCGGGCTGAAGTTCTTCCACCCGGGCAACCTGAAGCCGTTCGTGCCGCCCGCCCAGCCCGCGCCGCAGGACGCCCAGACCGTCCTGGACGCGCTGCTCGGCGCGGTCACCGGCAGCCGGCCCGAGGTGTTCGGCATCTGGGGGGTCTTCGCGGCGGCGCCGGCGATCGCGTTCGCCTACATCGGCTTCGACCTGATCGCGACCACCGCGGAGGAGACCGACGACGCGCCGCGCGCGGTGCCGCGCGGCATGATCACCAGTCTGCTCATCGCCGTGGTGCTGTACGTCGGCGTGGCGGTCGCGATGGTCGGCATGGTCTCGTTCAAGGACGTGGACGCGGGCAAGCCGCTGCTCGCGGCGGCCTTCAGCGGCGTCGGCGCGGACTCGATGGGCAAGATCATCGATATCGGCGCGGTGATCGCGCTGACCACGGTGATCCTGGTGGTGCTGATCAGCCTGACCCGGGTGGTCTTCTCGATGTCGCGGGACGGGCTCCTGCCCCGGCCCATCGCGGGCATGAGCCGGTACAAGGTCCCGTCCCGCGCGACGCTCGTCGCCGGCGGCGCGGCGGTCGTGATGTCGCAGACCATCGACGTGCTGACCCTGGAGCAGATGGTGGTGATCGGGACGCTGTTCGCGTTCCTGTTCGTCGCCGCAAGCGTCCTCGCCCTGCGCCGCGACCGGCCGGACCTGCACCGCCCGTTCCGCGTCCCCGCGGCGCCGCTCACCGCGGTCGCGACGATCGTGGCGACCGCCTGGCTGATGCTGAACCTCAAGGTCCAGACGTGGGGCTACTTCACGGTCTGGATGGCCGTCGGGATGGTCCTGTACCTGATCTACGGGCGGCGCAAGAGCCAGATGCGGCTGCTGCTGGACGCGCCGGCGCCCGAGCGTCCCGTCGCCGCGCCGATGGTCGCGGCGCCGCCGCCCGGCGGCGGGGCGTTCCTGGCCGCCCCGCAGACCGCCTCCTGGCAGTCCGCGCCCGCGCCGTACGGGCCGGGCCCGCGCGGCGGGCAGGCGTCGGGGGGCTACCTCGGGCTGGGGCAGCAGGCGTCGGGGGCCCACGGCCCGGGCGTCTCACCGGCCGAGCCCCGGCAGAGCCCGCCGCCCGCGGGACCGTATCCGGCCGGGCGGCACTCGTCCGGCCAGTACTCGGCGGGGACCGGCTCGACGGGCCAGTACCCGGTGGGCCGGCACAGCGGCCAGTACTCCCATGACCCGGCCGCTTCCGGCCCGGCCACGGACCCGTACACGGCCGATCCGGACGCGCCCGGCCCGTATTCCGGGGATCCGGCCGCATCCGGCCAGTACGCGGCCGACCCCGGGCACAGCGGCCCGTGGCAGGGCGAGGAGCATCCGGAGCCGCCCTCCCCCGGCGGCGGCCGGCACCGCCGCTGACCCGCCTTCTCCACGCGAGAGCGCCGCCTCCCTCCCGGGACGCGGCGCTCTTTCGCTGTGCGGCCCTCTTGCGCTGTGCGGCCCTGCGCACGAGCCCTCCCCCGCTCGGGGCCTGGACATCGGGCAGCCGTCCGGGTTATGTTCTTCTCAGATCGAGATGAACTCACTATGAGATTGACTCAGACTGAGCTTCACCCAGGGAAGCGACGGAGGGAGACGCGCGGATGGCCCCGGACCCGAGGCACGATGAGGGCGAGTTCCTCGCGAACTACGACCCTCGCGACTACGACCCCGTGGCCGTGACGGTCGACGTCGTCGCCCTCACCATCCGCGACGGCGCCCTCCACGTCCTGCTGGTCCGCCGCGGGACCGCCCCCTACGCGGGCATGTGGGCGCTGCCCGGCGGGTTCGTCCAGGCCGGCGGGCCCCTCCAGGGCCACGACGCCGAGGACCTGCCCGCGGCGGCGGTCCGCGAGCTGGCCGAGGAGACCGGCCTCAGCGCCAAGGGCGGCGCGCTCGGCCGCGTCCACCTGGAGCAGCTCGGTACCTACGGCACGCCGGGACGCGACCCGCGCATGCGCGTCATCTCCGTGGCCTACCTCGCGTTCGCCCCGGAGCTCCCCGACCCGGAGGCGGGCGGCGACGCCGCCGACGCGGCCTGGGTCGCGGTGGGGGCGCTCGGCCTGACCGAGGCCGCCGGGCAGCGCCCCGGCACCACCCGGCGGCTCGCGTTCGACCACGCGCGGATCCTCGCCGACGGCCTGGAGCGGGCCCGCGCCAAGCTGGAGTACACCCCGCTCGCGACGGCCTTCTGCGGCGGCGAGTTCACGATTCCCGAGCTGCGCGCCGTCTACGAGGCGGTGTGGGGCGAGGAGCTGCACGCCGGCAACTTCCACCGGAAGGTGCTGTCGGTGCCCGGGTTCGTCGAGAGCACCGGCGCGACGTCCGACCGGGGCGGCCGGCGCGGCGGCCCCCGCCCGCGGCTGTACCGGCCGGGCGACGCCCGCCTGCTGCACCCCGCCTTGCTGCGGCCGAGCCGTGAGGAGGAGATCCGGTGACCACCGACCTGGACGAGGCGCTGGCCCGGCTCGGCCGCGTCCGCGCGCCGGGCGACCTGTTCGGCGCCGACGCCGCCGAGGCTGCGCGGCGGTACCGGCGGCTGGCGCGGCTCGTCCACCCCGACGCCACCTCCGGCCGGACCCGCGAGGCGTTCGTCCGGCTCAACGCCCTCTGGCGGGCCTACAAGGAGGCGGACGCCGCGGTCATCACCACGGGCCGCCGCGCCTACCGGCTCACCACCGCGCCGCCGGTCCACGGCGACCTGGCGGAGCTGTACGAGGCCGAGACCGGGCCCGCGCCGCGCCGGGTGCTGCTGAAGATGCCGCGCGACCGGCGCGACGGCGACCTGATCGAGCGCGAGGCGGCCGCGCTGCGCCGGCTGCGCGCCGACGGCGACCCGCGGCTGCGGCCGTACGCGCCCGAACTCGTCGAGTCGTTCCGGCACCGGGACGCGGCGACCGGCGCCGAGCGCCGCGTCAACGCCCTGGCCGCGCTGGACGGCTTCCACAGCCTCGAGGACGTCGCGGCCGCGCACCCGGACGGCCTGGACCCGCGCGACGCCGCCTGGATGTGGCGGCGGCTGCTCGTCGCGCTCGGGTACGCGCACCGCGCGGGCGTGCTGCACGGCGCCGTCCTGCCCGATCACGTCCTGATCCACCCGGCCGAGCACGGCCTCGTCCTGGTCGACTGGTGCTACTCCGTCACGTCGCCGGCGCGCGGCCCCTACGCCGACCGCGGCGGCCGCGTCCCGGCGCTGGTGGACCGGTACGCCGGCCTGTACCCGCCCGAGGTCGCCGCCCGGCGCCCCGCTGGCCCCGGCACCGACATCGCGATGGCCACCGGCTGCATGACCCGGCTGATGGGCGAGCGGGCGCCGAAGGCCCTGCGCTCGTTCGCGCGGGGCTGCCTGCCGCCCGCGCTCGGACGCCGCCCGTCCGACGCCTGGCGGCTGCTCGCCGAGCTCGACGACCTGCTCGGCCGGCTGTACGGGCCGCGCCGGTTCCGCCCGTTCCACCTGCCGCCCCGCACCCCGTCCGGCGCTCCGGCGCCCGGACGCTGACGGCGGCCGGCCACCGGAGACGTCCGATCACCGAAGGAGACGACCATGGGAAGCGGACACTGGTCCACCGACGTCTACACCGCGCGCGCGGGCTACCGCGCGTCGACGGGCGCGAGCGCCTTCGCCTACAGCGACGGCGGCGCCACCACCGTCCACCCCGACCTCGACCCCCGGGGCGTGACCGCCAGGGAGAGCCGCGACTCCGACGACCACCCCGAGTCGCTGGCCATCGCCGTGCTGTTCGACGTGACCGGCTCGATGCGCGGCGTGCCGCGCACCCTGCAGACCAAGCTCCCCGACCTGCTCGGGCTGCTGCTGCGCAAGGGGTACGTGGAGCACCCGCACATCCTGTTCGGCGCCGTCGGCGACGCCACGTGCGACCGGGCCCCGCTGCAGATCGGCCAGTTCGAGGCCGACAACCGGATGGACGACGACCTCGGCAAGATCCTGCTGGAGGGCGGGGGCGGCGGCCAGATGACGGAGTCCTACGAGCTGGCCATGTACTTCATGGCGCGGCACACCGCGATCGACTGCTACGAGAAGCGGGGCAGGCGGGGCTACCTGTTCATGATCGGGGACGAGCTGGCCTACCCGCGGGTGAAGCGGCACGAGGTCGCCGCCGTCATCGGGGACGAGCCCGCCGAGGACCTGCCGCTCGCCGCGCTGGTCGGCGAGCTGCAGCGGATGTACGAGGTGTACTACATCATCCCCGAGGGCGCGGGCCACGCGGGGAGCCGGAAGCTGAGGGACTTCTGGCAGGACCTCCTCGGCCAGAACGTCCTGTACCTGGACGATCTGGACGCGGTCTGCGAGACCATCGCGCTGACCATCGGGCTCGCCGAGGACGCCATCGACCTCGGCGAGGGCCTGGAACACCTGGAGGAGGCCGGCTCGGAGGCGGGCGCGTCGGTCTCGCGCGCCCTCGCCCGGCTGGACGCCTCGCGCGCTCCCGTCGCGTCCTCGGCCGCGCCTCCCGGGCTGGACGCGTCCGGTCCGTCCACCACGACCCGGCTCTGAGCGGGGACCGCGATGGGGCACGTCATCGTCGTCGACCTCGGATTCGGGGACGCGGGCAAGGGCACGGTCGTCGACCGGCTCGCCCGCGAACCCGGGGTCGCGGCGGTCGTCCGGTTCAACGGGGGCGCCCAGGCGGCCCACAACGTCCACCTGGCGGACGGGTGGCGCCACACCTTCGCCCAGTTCGGCTCGGGGACGTTCACGCCGGGCGTGCGGACGCACCTGTCGCGGTTCATGCTCGTCGACCCGCTGGCCCTCGCCGCCGAGGCGGCGCACCTCGGGCGCCTCGGCGTTCCGGACGCCCTCGACCGGCTGACCGTCGACCGCGACGCGCTGCTGACGACGCCCTACCACCGGGCCGCCAACCGCGCCCGGGAGACGGCGCGGGGCGGCGGGCGGCACGGCTCGTGCGGCGTCGGCGCCGGTGAGACGGCGGCCTACGCGCTCGGCCACGACGACGCGCCCCGGGCGGGCGACTGCCGGTCGCCCGCCCGGCTGCGGCGCCGGCTCGCGGCGCTGCGCGACTGGTACCGGGAGTCGTTCCCCGGCGGCGAGGAGGTGCCCGCCGTGGAACCGTGCGCGGAGGCGTTCACCGCGTTCGGGGAGCGGGTCCGCCTCGTCGGCGGCGGGTACCTGCGGCGGCTCCTGCGGGAGGGGGACGTGCTGTTCGAGGGCGCGCAGGGCGTCCTGCTCGACGAATGGCACGGCTTCCACCCGTACACGACGTGGTCGACGACCACGTTCGCCAACGCCGAGACCCTCCTCGGCGAGGCGGGCGCCACGGCGGCGCGGCTCGGGGTGCTGCGCGCGTACGCGACGCGCCACGGGCCCGGCCCGTTCGTCACCGAGGACCCGGCGCTGCGGACGCGGCTCCCCGAGCCGGACAACACCGAGGCCCGCTGGCAGGGCCCCTTCCGCGTCGGCCACCTCGACCTGGTCGCGCTGCGATACGCGCTGGACGTGACCGGCGGCGTGGACGGCCTGGCGGTCACGCACCTGGACACCGCGGGGGCGTGTCCCGGGCTGCGCGCCTGTCACGCCTATCTCATGGAAGGGACCCGCGGGGCGGACGGCCGGGTCGAGCGCCTCCCGGTGGGGACGCCGGGCGACCTGGACCGCCAGTCGGCGCTGACCCGGCGGCTGCGCGCCGCCCGTCCCGTCCTCACCCCGCTCGGCCGCCCGGAGCGGACGGTCGAGGAGGCCCTGGGCGCGCCGGTGGTCCTTCGCTCCTACGGTCCGACGGCGGCGGACAAACGATTCCACGGCGCCTTTCCCGGCGCCTTCCCCGGCGCCCTGCCAGGTGACCGGGCCCGGCGGACCGCCGGCGTCCGCGGAGAGGCACCCTGCGCTACCGTCCCCTGACCGCGGCCTGAGATGATCGGACCATGCTTCAGGTCTGCCCGAACGGGTCCCGGAGCCGGACCGACCACCTCGCCGTCCCGGTCACCCCGGCGGAGATCGCCGCGGCCGTGCGCTCCGCCGCCGACGTCGGCGCGGAGGACGCGCACGTGCACCCGAAGGACGGCACCGGCGCCGACACGCTGGACGCCTTCCACGTCGGCGCCGCCGTCACCGCCGTCCGCGCCGCCGCGCCGGGCCTGCCGGTCGGCGTCACCACCGGCGGATGGACCGCGCCCGATCCGGCCGAGCGGGTCGCGCTCGTGCGGTCCTGGACGGTCCTGCCCGACCACGCCTCGGTGAATTGGCACGAGGACGGCGCCGAGCGGATCGCCGAGGCGCTGCTGGAACGCGGCGTCGGCGTCGAGGCGGGCATCTACTCCGGCACCGACGGCGCCGAGCGCTTCCTGCGCTGGCCCTACCGCGACCGCGTCCTGCGCGTCCTCGCCGAGATCGAGGACGCCGACCCGGGGTCGGCCTCCGAGACCGCCAGGGAGCTCCTGCACGCCCTCGGCACCGGCCACGAGCGGCCGATCCTGCTGCACGGCGTGGACGGCGGCGCCTGGCCGGTGCTGCGGCTCGCCGCCCGCCGCGGCCTGGACACCCGCGTCGGGCTGGAGGACGCCCTCGCCCTCCCCGACGGCACCACCGCCGCCGACAACACCGCCCTCGTCCAGACCGCGCGCGCCCTCATCGCGGCGATCTGACGCCCGTCGCGGCCGGAACGACGGCGGCACCGCCGGGACGGCGCGCGACACGGCCGGCACCGCTCACCTGCCCGTACTCGGGGGGACCCGAATCCCCGCCAAAGGCTTGGCAACGGTACGTATCCGCGTCATGCTTTTAAGTGACCGGCCACCTGATGCGAGGGGCACATGGACCGCGCAACCGTCGACATGGTCGTCGTGGACGGCGACCGGCACATCATCGTATTGCTGAGCGGGGAGATGGACCGGGCGTCGTCTCCGCGCGTCCGCGACCGTCTCCGGGCGCTCGCGCGGCGCCCCCTCGTCGTGGACGTCGCGGGCGTGTCGTTCTTCGACTCCGAGGGCATGCGCGCGGTCTCGCAGTGCGCCCGCGAGTGCGAACGGCAGGGCACCGCCCTGGCGCTGGTCGGCGTGCGCCCGTTCGCCGCCCGGATGTTCCGGGTGCTCGGCCTCGACCGGCACATCCCGCTGTGCGCCACGGTGGAGGAGGCGCTGTGGTGCGTGGTCCCCCGCACCGACGCCGAGATCAGGGCGTGGCTCGACGGCTGACCGTCAGGCCAGATGCCGCTCGACGCTCTCGACCTTCGATTCCAACGCCCCGGTCACTCCGGGGCGCAGGTCGGCCTTCACCACCAGGCTCACCCGCGGCGCCCGCGCCGCGACCGCGTCGGTGGCCGCCTTGACCACCGCCATCACCTCGTCCCACTCCCCCTCGATCGTCGTGAACATGGCGTCGGTGCGGTTGGGCAGGCCGCTCGCCCGCACCACCCGCACCGCCTCCGCGACGAGCGCGCCGACTTCCTCACCCGCGCCGAGCGGGGTCACCGAGAACGCGACCAGCACCGCGCACCTCCGTTCAAGGCTGGACGACCTGACGTACCACGATCTCATCCAGCCGCCGCTCGACGATCACCCCCACCGGCCAGTCCCGCACGAGGCAGCGCAGCAGCGCCGCCTCGTGCTCGGCGAACGACGGGTCGCAGCCCTGCTGCTCCAGGCTCGACCGGATCGCCTCGACGTAGTCGGCGTCGGCGAACCCCGGCACCTCCCGGACCATCGCGGTCGTCGTCGCCCGGTGCGAGTTGAGCCCGGCGAACGACCGCCCGCACCCGCAGCCGCCGTCGGGGTCGTCCCGGTCGCGGGCGCACACCATCCCGATGTGCACGAGCTCCCCCTCGACGCACCAGTCGAAGTCGTTGTCCCGGTATCCCTGGCTGGAGTCGGTGGCGGTGAGCAGTTTCAAGGCCGAACCCCCTACGTCCGCGGACCCGCCCACGGTACGACGCGGGTCCGACATCCCGGCCCGGCCGTTCGGGCGGCCTCTGGGACGGCCGTTCGGCGGCCTTTCGGATGGCGGGACCGTGACGTAACGTCACGAACATGAGCGAAGCCAGCGATGTCCTCGTCCGGCGGGACGGCGCCCACGCCACCATCACCATGAACCGGCCCCGCCGCCGCAACGCCCTGTCGCGCACCTTCCTGCTCGAGCTCACCGGCGCGTTCCGCGACGTCGCCGGCACCGACGCCCTCGGCGTCGTCCTCGCCGCCGAGGGCCCGGTGTTCTCCGCGGGCCACGACTTCGCCGACATGGCCGGCGCGTCCCACGCCGACGTCCGCGACCTGCTCCTGATCTGCACCGAGCTGATGCGGACGATCCAGTCCGTCCCGCAGGTCGTCATCGCGCGGGTGCACGCGCTCGCGACCGCGGCGGGCTGCCAGCTCGTCGCGAGCTGCGATCTCGCGGTCGCCGCCGAGAGCGCCGGGTTCGCGATCCCCGGCGGCAGGGGCGGCTGGTTCTGCCACACCCCGCTCGTCGCCGTCGCCCGCAACGTCGGCCGCAAGCGCGCCGCCGAGATGGCCCTCACCGGCGAGGTCGTCGACGCCCCCACCGCCGCGGCGTGGGGCCTGGTCAACTACGCCGTCCCCGATGAGGACCTCGACAAGGCCGTCCTCGACCTGCTCCAGCGCGCCACGCAGGGAAGCCCGCGCAGCAAGGCCCTCGGCAAGCAGGCCATGTACGCCCAGTTCGACCGGCCCGAGCAGGACGCCTACGCCTACGCCGTCGAGGTCATGGCCGCCTCCAGCCAGACGCCGGAGGCGCAGGAGGGCATGAGCGCCTTCCTCGGCAAGCGCCGCCCCGACTGGCCCGCCTGACCCGTCCCGGCCCCCGGTCAGCCGGTGCCCTCCCGCCGGTCCAGCTCGTCCAGCTCGTCCAGCAGGATGGGCACGCCCACCTCCAGCGTCTGGATCCCGATCGTGCTGGCGATCTGCAGGACGCAGGAGATCTCGGCCGGGGTGGCGCCGTGCCGGACGGCGTTGGCGATGTGGACCTTCAGCCCGGCGGTGAACAGGTGCGTGGCCGAGGCGTCGATCGCGATGTAGATCAGCTCCTTGACCTTGGGGGCCAGCACGCCCCGGCTCCAGGGGACGGCGGAGAAGTGGAGATAGGCGGCGAAGAAGCCGGGCGCGTGCCGCAGCACGTCCTCCCAGGCGGCGTCCCAGTAGCCGCGGCGGCGGACGAACTCGGCCTTGAGCTCCGCGCGGCGCGCGCCGCCCTCCTGTCCGGCCTCGTCCCCGCCGGGCGGAGCGGGAAGTTCGGACAGCAGCGGGAAGCCGGTGGAGGCCGCGTGGATCCCGAGCACCGCGACGAGCTGGAAGGTCTCCATGATCTCCTCGCGGGTCGCGCCGTGCTCCAGCGCGCCGCGCACGTGCCGCCGGATCCCCGGCTCGTGCAGGTGGGTCACCGCGGCGTCGACGGCGAGCGCGACCAGCGCGCGCGTCCGGGCGTCGAGCGCGCCGTGCCTCCCGGGGGCGTCCGCCAGCTCGGCGCAGGCGGCGTAGAACTCGGGGTCGGCGTCGCGGAGCGCCCGCAGGCCGGGGAGGATCCCCTCCCCGCCCGGCGCGGCACCGGGCTCGCCCGGCTCCCCCGGGCCGTTCACCGGCGCCCCACGAGGCCGAGGAACGGCAGCGCCTTGGTCAGCAGGTAGTACTCGCCGTGCGGTTTGGGCCACTGCGTGACGTTCCGCCCGCTCTCGGAGTGGTAGTAGTTCGTGCAGTTCGCCTCCATCGCCGAGGCGTGCCGGTGGATCTGCCGGTCGACCCACCCGACCCAGCGCTCGGCGGCGTCACGACGGGTGTCGACGGCGCGCAGCCGCCGCCTCCTCATCCGCGCGACGACCCGCGCGACCACCTCGGCCTGGCGTTCGAGCTGCGCGATGATGGAGAAGCCCCCGTTGGTGTTGGGCCCGTACAGCATGAAGAAGTTGGGGTGGCCGGGCACGGTGATGCCGAGGAACGCCTTCGGGTCGTCCTTCCAGGTGTCGTGCAGGGAGACGCCGCCGATCCCGCGCACGTCCAGGGACGCCAGGAAGCGCGTCGCCTGGAACCCGGTGGCCAGCACGAGCACGTCGACCTCGCGCTCGGTGCCGGTGGCGTCCACGATCCCCGTCGGGGTCACCCGCGTCACCGCGTGCGGGACGAGCTCGACGTCCGGCCGGTTGAGCGCCGGGTAGAAGCCGCTCGCCGCCACCGGCCGCTTGCACCCCCACGGGTAGCCGGGGGTCAGCGCCGCGCGCGTCGCCGGGTCGTCCACCGCGCTCTCGATGTACTCGCGGCACTGCCGCAGCATGCGCTGCTGCCGCTTCCCGTGCAGGTCGTACCCCTTGAACATGACGCGGAACTGGTAGAACAGCCGCAGCCGGCGGGCCTTCTGGACGAGCGGGAACCGGCGGAACAGCTCCCGTTCACGCGGCGTGAAGTCGCGTTCGCCCTTGGGCAGGATCCAGCCGGGCTGCCGCTGGAAGACGTAGAGGTGGCCGGCCCGTCCCGCGAGCGCCGGGACGACCTGGGTCGCGGTGGACCCGGTGCCGACCACGGCGACCCGCTTGCCGGTGAGGTCGTGCCCGGATTCCCACCGCGCGGTGTGGAACGCCGGGCCCTCGAACCCGGAGAGCCCCGGCCACTCCGGCAGGCGGGGGCTGTTGAGCAGGCCGAGGCAGCTGACCACCACGTCGAAGAACTCGCACGAGCCGTCGGCCAGCCGCACCTCGTAGCGGGCCGCGGTGTCGTCCCAGATCGCCGACTCGACGCGGACACCGAACCGGCAGTGCCTCCGGAGGCCGAACCGGTCGAGGACGTGCTCGGCGTACTTCTGAAGCTCCGCCTGCCCGGCGTGGGTGCGGCTCCAGTCATAGGTCAGGAAGGAGAAGGAGTAGGCGTGCGAGGGGATGTCGACCTCGCAGCCGGGGTAGCGGTTGTCCCACCACGTGCCCCCGGGTCCGTCGGACTGCTCGAAGATGGTGAACCGGGACAGCCCCTTCTTCCGGAGCTTCACCGCGGTGGCGATGCCACCGAACCCGCAGCCGATGATCGCCACCCGCGGGCCGAGGGTCCGCCGTCCGTCTTCTGTTCGATTCATCAGGTATCCACACCGGCCTCACAGTCCTCCGCCGCCGCGCCGGGCACGGCGGCGGTCCTTTCCCGGAACCTCTCGCCGGGACCGCCGTCCAGTCCGGGCCACAGGCCGGACGGCCCGAACACCTGGTCGTGGAAGCGCTCCGCGATCCGCTCGTATCCGGCCGCGTTCGGATGCAGCCCGTCGTACAGGTCACCGGCGTCGGCGGCGCCGAACAGCGCGCGCCCGTCGAGCTGGAACAGCCACGGGTCGTCCCGCGCGCGCACCGCCACGACCTCCTCGACCAGGGTCCGTATCCGGCCGAGGCTCAGCCCGTCCGTCCCGCCCCGGGCGACGTACTGCCCGGTGCCGCCCTGGAGGGTGGGCCCGGCGCGGTCCTCGGCGGTCGGGCAGATGATCGGCGAGACCACCAGCAGCGGCGTGCGCGGATGCCCGTCGCGGACCGTGTCGAGGAAACCGTGCAGCGCGGGACCGAACGTGCGCTCCTTGAACGAGTCGAGGTTCTGGACGTTGACGCCGACCTTGAGGGTGACGACGTCCGCGGGCAGGTCACGGATCGTCCGCGCGACGAAGGGGTCGAGGTGGCAGTTCCCGGCGAAGGCCAGCGAGGTCAGGTCGAGTCCCGCGCGCCGGGCCACGCGCGCCGGCCAGGTGCTCGCCGGGCCGCCGGCCTCGGCGCACTGGCTGATGGAACTGCCGTAGTGCACCCATCGGGGGCCCTGCCGCCGGCCCGGTTCCACCGCGCCGTCGGCGCGCAGCCCCCGCAGTTCGACGACGGCCGCCTGGGGCAGCCACAGCTCGACGTCCTTCCAGCCGCCGCCGAGCCCGCCGAAACGGATCGTCTCCGGCGGGCCGTGCTCGGTCTCGACGACCTCGCCCGCCCGGACGACGCACCGGTCGCCGTGCAAGACCGGCCTGGATACGACCCGGCCGCCGTCGACGACCGCGTCGAACTCCACGGGGAAGAACGGGAAGTGGGCGTTGCGGAACCGGGTCACGAGGACGTCCAGCTCCAGCGTGCTCGCGTCGGTGCGCAGGACGAGCCGCACCCCGGCAGGGCGCGGCACCATCAGCCGCAGGTACGGGTCGGTCAGCCGCGGCCGGGTCCAGGCGGGCAGCCGCCGCGGGATCAGCCCGGTGGCGGTGCGCTCCAGGTCGAGCGCGCCCGCGAGGAGCACCGCCGCGCCGGTGAGGTCGATCCTCATCCGAACCACCGCAGCCCGCTCGCCCGGACGGCGTCTGCCGCCGCCGGGTACCCCGCGTCGGCGTACCGCATGATCCCGATGCCGGTGTCCGCGGTGAGCGCCGTCGTGATCCGCTCGCCCGCCGCCGCCGTCCCGTCGGCGACCAGCGTCACCCCGGCGCTCTGCATGTATCCGGCGTAGCCGCCCCCGCCCGCGTGGATCGCGACGAGGTCGGCGCCCGAGCCCGCGGTGAGCAGCGCGTTCAGCAGCGGCCAGTCGGAGACCGCGTCCGATCCGTCCGGCATGTTCTCGGTCTCGCGGAGCGGCTGCGCGACCCCGCCCGCGTCGAGGTGGTCGCGGGTGAAGGCGACCGGGCCGCGCAGCGCGCCGCTCCCGACGGCCTCGTTGACCAGCAGCGCGAGCCGGGCGCGCTCGCCGTGCGCCAGCCACGAGATGCGCGCCGGCAGGCCCTCCTGCCGCACGTACCGGCGCGCCTTCGGGATCCACCGCCCGACCAGCGGGTTGTCCGGGAACTCGCGCACCACCAGCGCGTCGATCGCGTCGATGTCGGCCGGGTCGCCGGACGCCGCCGCCCACCGGAACGGGCCGAGGCCGCGGCAGAACAGCGGCCGGATGTACCGCTCGATGAAGATCGGGATGCGGAAGGCGTCGACGCCCTCCTCGGCCGCCTGGGCGCGCAGGTTGTTGCCGTACTCGAAGACGACCGAGCCCGCGTCCTGCCAGGCGAGCATGCACTCCACGTGCGCCGCGATGGAGACGCGGGCGCGGCGGCCGAGCTCGCCGGGGTCGCTCTCGCGCAGCGCCGCCGCGTCGGCGGTGGACATCCCGGCGGGCACGTAGCCGTACAGCAGGTCGTGGGCGGGCGTCTGGTCGGTGACGACGTCCGGGACCACGCCCCGCGCCCGCAGCTCGGGGAGCACCTGGGCGGCGTTGCCGAGCAACCCGATCGAGGCGGGTTCGCCCGCCTCGATCGCGGCGTCCGCCCACTCCACGGCCTCGTCGATCGACTCGGTGCCGCGGTCGAGATAGCCCGCGTCGACGCGGCGCCGGATCCGGTCCGGGTCCACCTCCGCGCACAGCGCGACGCCACCGGCCATGACGGTGGCCAGCGGCTGGGCGCCGCCCATGCCGCCCAGCCCGGCCGTCACCACGAGCCGCCCGGCCAGCGAGCCGCCGAAGTGCTCGTCGGCGACGGCGGCGAGCGTCTGGTAGGTGCCCTGGACGATGCCCTGCGACCCGATGTACTGCCAGTCGCCCGCCGTGTACCCGCCCCAAGCGATCAGGCCGCGGCGTTCCAGCTCGTAGAAGTGCTCGCTGGTCGCCCAGCGCCCGACCAGGTTGCTGTTGGCCATGACGACCAGCGGCGCCCTCGTGCCCGTGGGGAACACCCCGATCGGCTTGCCGGACTGGACGACGAGGGTCTCGTCCTCCTCAAGCTCCGTCAGCGCCTCGATGATCCGCTTCAGCGCGGTGCGGTCGCGCGCCGCCTTGGCCAGCCCGGCGTAGACGATGAGCTCGCCGGGACGCTCCGCGTGGACCAGCGTGTTCTCGAGCATCCGCAGCAGGGTCTCCTGGCGCGGGCCCCGGCACCGCCGTCTCCGTCCGGCGAAACCGCCGGACGGGGCGTCACCCATGCCCCCGTCGCTCGTCGCACCGTCGCTCATGACCCCGTCACCCCCATTGCCGCCGCGGGTGTGCGCGGCCGTCGCGGGAGCGAGGGCGCGATCAGCCGGGCGCGCGCTCCGCCGCCCCGTCCGGGACCCCGCCGGAACCGTCCGGCGCGGCGACCCGGGTGCGGCTCAGGGCACCGCTCACGCCCGCCTCGCGGACGTCGCTCCAGAACGACACGCACGCCTCCTCGATCCGCACGCCGAGGACGAGCGGCGCCACCCGTTTCTCCAGGTCGGGGACGTCGACGAGCCTGTCCAGCGTCTGCCGGAAGCCGTCCAGGCGCTCCCGGTGGTACCGGACCTGCGCCGCGGCGAGCCGCTCCACCGTCCCGTCGTCGCCCAGCTCGCTGAAGAACAGCTTCAGCTCCGCCTCGTTGCGCACCTGGAAGACCTCGGTGCCGGGGTCGGCGAGCCAGTCGCGCAGCGCCGCGCGCCCCTCCGGCGTCAGGGAGTAGGTGCGGCGCCGGCGTCCGCCGGCCTCGGCCGACTCGGCGAGCAGTCCCGCCTCCGCGAGCCGCTTCGGCTCGACGTACAGCTGGCTGTGCGGGAACGGCCAGAAGTAGCCGACCGAGCGGTCGACCGCGCGCTTGAGCTGGTAGGACGAGCTCGGGCCGCGCAGGCCGATCAGCCCCAGCACGAGGTAGGAGCTGGACGAGAGAGTGATCCCCATAGGTCGAACTGTACCGTCCATAATGGAAGGTCAACACGGCGTGCTCCTCTCGTCGGGGGACCGGAAGGGGCGGCTCAGCTCAGCAGCTGCCTGCCGCCGGCCCGGCGCTTCATCGGGGCCAGAGCCGCCAAGTCGATCTCGATCAGGTACGGCCCGGACCCGGCGGCGGACCGGGCGAACGCCGCGGCGAAGCCGCCGGGGTCCGCGACCGCCTCGCCGGGCACGCCCATCGCCGCCGCGAGCGCCACGAAGTCGGGCGTGTGCAGGTCGACGTCGTTGCGGGCCCCGCCGAAGGTGGCGCTCTGGACGTCGCGCAGCACGCCGTACCCGCGGTCGTTGAACACGCAGACCGTCACCGGCGCGGCCACCTGGGCGAGCGTCGCCAGCTCGCCGATCGAGAGCATGATGCCGCCGTCGCCGTGCACGACCACCGTCCGCTCGCCGGCGCCGACGGCGGCGCCGAGGGCCAGCGGCAGGCCCGGGCCGATCGCGGCGGAGGCCGGGTGCAGCGACGTGCGCGGCGCCAGGATCGGCAGCAGCCGGTCGCCCCAGGCGTAGGCGGGCACGGTGGAGTCGCGGACGACCACGCCCGCGCGCGGCAGCTCACGGCGGACCGCCTCCATGATCGCGCGGTGGTCGGGGCCCAGCGCCGCCAG
>NZ_CAACVB010000179.1 GCF_900659635.1 Actinomadura roseirufa
CGCTACCTCAACCCGAACAACCCGCTGAACGGCCTGGCCGAGCCGGTGCCCGCGCCGGAGTGGGCCACTCTGGAACTCGCCGACCCGCGCGCCGTCCCGAGGACCCGGTCGTGCCGCCACAGCCCGAGGACGGTGTCGAGCGCGAGACCGAGCGCGGGCACGTCGCCGCTGCCGGCGATCCCCGCCGCGATCGTCTCGGCGATCCGGTCGGACTGGCCCGCGCAGCCGCACAGCGCCGCGTCGAACAGCGCCTCGGCCAGCGGTCCCATGCCGGTCCCCTCGGCGGCCGTGCGCTCCTCCAGCACGGCGGCGGCCGCGTCCCGCGGGGTCGGCCCGTAGGCGCCCGCCTCGATCAGGGCGGGCAGCCGGCCGCCGTCCGCGTCGGGCGGATCCAGTTCCCAGCGCTCCTCCAGCACCGGGTCGGCGCCCGTCTCGGGCCCCGCCAGCCGCGTGAACCCGGGGATCCGCAGCACCCGCAGCCGGTGCAGGGCGCGGCTGCGCGCCAGGTCGTCCGCGCCGGACAGCCGCAGCCGCATTTCGCCGCCGCGGTCGAGCCCGAGCCGTTCCAGTTCCGCGTTCGCGGCGTGGACGAGCGGCGGCGCGGGCGTGTCCGGGTGCAGCCGCCCGACGCGGTCGCCGCCGAGCGCCGCGACCATCTCGGCGACGGCGGGGTGCGCGCCGGGGGCCGGCGTGCCGCGCACGGTCCACGGCAGCCGCTGGTCGAGGTCGTCGGTGACGAGCGCGGCGACCAGGCCGTCCAGCAGGTCCGTGCGCGCCGGGGAGCGGTGCCCGCGCAGCCGCGTCAGCCCCTCGGTGAGGGTCCGCGCGGCGATCAGGTCGGCGGTGGAGACGACCTGCCGCCGCTCGCGCAGCCGCCTCACGACCGTCTCGGTGAGCGCCGCGGCGGCGTGGTCCGGGCCGTCCTCCCACAGCCGCTGGTAGTACTCCGGCGACGGCATCCCCGACTGGTAGCCGCTGAAGGCGTCCAGCCTCCGGAACGAGTACGGGACGAGGAAGCTGCCGCCCGTCGAACCCTCCGGCGGCTCGGGGACCTCGGGCCAGCCCGTCCCGCCCCGGGCGGCGAGCGCCTTCAGCGCCGGAGTGTGGAAGCCGCCCGTCACGACCACGACGGGACGGTCACCGGCGGCGTCCTCGGCGGCTCGCACCCACGCCGCCATGTACTCCTCGCGGGCGGTGTCCGACGGCCCGGCCTCCGCCTCGCCCCGCACCAGGTCGAAGTAGGCGTCCAGCCGCGCCGCGAGCCCCCCGCCTTCCTGCCCAGTGTTATCCAGCACCGTGTTACCCGGCCCAGCGTCATCCGGCACAGCGTCATCCGGCACGGGGCCGTCGATCTCGAACAGGTGGTCCCAGAGGACGTCGGTGTTGTCGACCTCGAACGTCCGGCACAGCCGCTCGGTGGCGCGCGCGTAGCGGCGCTCGGCGTCGGCGTACCGGTTGCGGAGCCCGCCGAACGCGGGATGCCAGGCGGGCAGGTCGATGAACCGGAGCTCGGCGCCCGCCGCCCGTCCCGCGTCGAGCGCCACCCATTCCGGGGAGTAGGCGCAGAACGGCGACCACGACGCGCGCACCCGCTCGTCGTCCCGGTGGTAGCTGAAGATCGCGACGGGCGGGGCGTGGCCGAGCAGCAGCTCCCCCAGCCGCGCGCCGAAGTCGGCCGGGCCCTCGATCAGCACGTACGCGGGCCGGAGCCGCTCGATGGTCGCGCGGACGAGCCGGGCGCACGCCGGGCTGTGGTGGCGGACCCCGAGGAACGTGACGGCCATCAGCCGGGCAGCAGGTGCCGGGCGGCGTGCAGGGCCCTCCACTGCTCGCCGTCGCGCCGGGACGCCTGCTGCTCCAGGTAGCGCCGCAGGCGGGCCAGGTCATCGGGGCTGTCCTTGGCGGCCGTCCCGGCGAGGCACTCCACGATGTCGGCGGCGCCGCCGGCCTCACCGCGCAGGAACCAGCCCCGGACGCCGACGGCGTGCGCGACCGAGACGGCCTCGGCGGTGCTCATCACCGCCGACAGCCGGTCCATCGTCCGGCCCTCCTCAGTCGTGGCGTCGCGCAGCTCCCGGAAGGTCGTGACCAGCACCTCCAGCACGTCCCGCCGCGGCGCCACGCCGACGCCGCTGTGCTCCAGCAGCCGCGCCGCCTCGGCCTCCACCAGGCCCAGCTCGGTGTCGAAGTCGGCGATCGGGAACACGGTCTCGAAGTTGAACCGCCGCTTGAGCGCCGCGCTCATCTCGTTGACGCCCCGGTCGCGGGTGTTCGCGGTCGCGATGACGTTGAACCCGTCCCGCGCGAACACCATGGCGTCCGGCCCGGTCAGCTCGGGGACGGCGAGCACGCGGTCCGACAGCGGTGACAGCAGCGAGTCCTGGACCTCCAGCGGGCAGCGGGTGATCTCCTCGAAGCGGACCAGCCGCCCCTCGGCCATCCCGGTGAGCAGCGGCGCCGGGACCAGCGACCGGGTGGACGGCCCCTCCGCCACGAGCAGCGCGTAGTTCCACGAGTACTTGATCTGGTCCTCGGTGGTGGCCGCGCCGCCCTGGATGGTCAGCGTGGACGTTCCGCTCACCGCCGCGGCGATCAGTTCCGACAGCAGCGACTTGGCCGTGCCCGGCTCCCCGACGAGCATCAGCCCGCGGCTCGTCGCCAGCGTGACCAGCGCCCGGTCGATGAGGGAGGTGTCCCCGACGAACTTGCGGGTCACGCCGCGCGCCTCGTCGCCGACGATGAACGTCCGGGCCGCCCGCAGGCTCAGTGCCCACCCGGGTGGCCGCGGCCCGGTGTCGTCCTCGCGCAGCCGTTCGAGCTCGGCGGCGAACCTGACCTCGGCGGGGGGCCGCTGATAGCCGGTGGTGTCCTCGGTCATCGTTCCTTTTCCCGTGTTCGGGGCCCTGGAGGTGATCAGCGTAGTGACCCCCTCCGACAGGCGGTGGACCGCCGGGGCTACCGGTTTCCCTGTGGGAGGCGGGCCAGTCTCGTACTCACCAGGGCGGCGACGCCCTTCACCGTGTCGGCGAGCCGGGTCAGGCGGCGGCCGTCCAGCACCACCACGCCCACGGCGCCGACGACCTGGCCCGATCGGGCGCGTACCGGCGCCGCCACGCACGACACCGACTCCACCACCGTCTCGTGGACGAAGGCGGCGCCCTGCCGCCGGGCCTCGGTCACCGACCGGGCCCACTCCCCGGCGGACGCCCCGGCCGGCGGTGCCGTGTCCGCGGCGCCGGCGGCGAGGACCATGCCCGCCGCGGTCCCCGGGGGCAGCACGACGCCGGGGCGCAGGTCGAAGACCTCGTCCGCCTCGCCGCGTATCCCGCCGACGACCAGGGTGCCCGCGTCGTCGGGCACCATCAGGCTCACGCTGGCCCCCGGCGCGGCGGCGGCGAACTGGCGCAGCGGATGCCAGGCGGCGGCGCGGAGCGTCCGCGCGGGCTGCCATGCCTGCCCCACCCTGAAGAGCCGCGGCCCCACCCGGTAGCGACCGTCCCGCCGCTGCACCGCGTCCAGCGCCACCAGCTGCTCCAGCAGCCGGTGCGTCGTCGCCTTGGGCAGCCCGGCGCCCGCCGCCACCTTGGTCAGCCCCGCCTCTCCGCCTCGCTCCAGCTCCTCCAGCACCGCGAACGCGCCCTCCAGCACGCCGCGCCCGCCGGCACCCGTTCGCTGTTCACCCGCCACAGCCGACCTCCCCGCGATGAGCCGCCCACGCGTGATCGTACGGATCATGAACGGCCGCGGGCCGGATCGGTCCGCTGAGCGGACCGATCCGGGGCGCGGCCGGGTCCCCTCAGGGGACGGCCGTGGCGGCGACCGCGGTCAGGTCGGCGAGGATCTCGGACGCTGTGACCGGGTCGAGCTCGCCCATGCGCGGCGGCCGCTCGTCGTTCCCGGTCTCCTTGGGCCGCCAGAGGAACTCCGTCGGCTTCTCGGCGATCCAGACGTGCTCCAAGGTCTGGTGGTCGCCGTTCGCGCCGACCTCGGCGGCCGGGAGGCCCGGGTCCAGCCCGATCACGACGTACCGGTCGCGGGCGACGCGCCGGGAGATCCACATCTCGTTGCCGCCGCCCTGGGGCGCGCCGCGGTCCCAGCCGCGCCGGGTCAGCCCGAGGACGCCGCCGAACGGGACCTTGAGCCCCTCGAACCGCTTCAGGCGGTCCCCCTCGCGCTCCTCGTCGGTGAGCGTGTGGACGGTCCGGCCGAGCTGCGGGAACGGCTGCAGGATCTCGTAGTCGGCGAACAGCTCCGACCATGAGGCGAGCGTGTCCCCCAGCATGACCGGGTGGGCGATGCCGATCTTCGCCGTTTCGGGGAGCGTGAAACGGTCGTCCTGGGCGTCGGCCGGCGTGCGGTCCTCGACGACGCGGAAGGAGACCGGTTCGCCGCCGTCCTCGGCGATCCAGACCAGGCGCCTGGCCAGATGCGAGACGAGCGGATGGCCGACGATGAAGTCGCGGAACTCCGCGGTCGTCCAGCGGCGGCCGGTGGTCATGGCCGCCTCCAGACGCAGGAGCTGGCCGGACGCGACCGTCCGGACGTCCTTCTTCAAAGCGGTGAACGCCGCGTACGCCGCCTCGGCCAGCTCGGGATCGTCCTTGGCGCCTGGCTTGGGCAGGGCTTTGCGGGGCTTGCCGTCCTCGTCGGAGACGACCGGCTTCAGCTGCTCGTCGAAGCCCACGACGAAGCGGCGCGGACCGTAGTCGAGGACCATCGAGCCGGCGGCGTCCAGGCCGAACGCCGGGACCAGCCGGTCGGCGAGCTGCGCCGAGCTGAGCCCCAGCCTCCGCGCCACGGCGTTGATGCCCGCCTGCGCCTCCGCCTGGAGGCCCTTGAACTGCACGCGCTGCGCTATGCCGTGCAGGTGCATGAGCGCCACGTCCGTGCCGATCCGCTCCAGGACGTTCAGGCCGGTCACCGCGTACTTGTGGCCGCCCTCGCCGGGCCAGGCGCGGATGATCGGGGTCAGCCGCCGGACGGTCGCGTCGTCGCCGCTGCGGCCGAGCTGGGTGAGGGCCCAGCCGTCCTTGGACGGCGCGCCGACGTCCCGCCACTTCTGGAACAGCGCCCAGCCGAACTCGGCGACCGAGCCCGGGTCGAGGGCCGCCCTGATCTCGTCGGTCCCGAACGCGGACGGGAGCGCCAGCAATTGGATCAGGTGCCGCGTCGCGTCCGGGGGCAGGGCGCGTTCGCCGCCGCGCAGCAGCACCTGCGGCAGGATCGCCGGGTCGGCCCAGTCGCCGATCTTCGGTGGCCGGACGAGCCCGGTCTCCGCCGGGTCGGCCGCCAGGAGCTCGGCGACGGCCTCCGCCGCGTCGTCGCCGTGCTCGGCGCGGGCGGCGGCCACGACATCGTCTTTGGGGTGACGGTCGTGCAGGTGACGGAGCGCGAACTCGGCGGCGCGCTGCGGTCTCCCCGCCTTGCCGAGCGCCACCGGGACGAGGTAGGGGACGGCGGCGGTGCCGTGGCGGGAGAACCACCACCGGGCGATGTGTGCCGTCTTGGTGTTGCGGGCCAGCCAGTCGGCCATGAGCAGCGCGACGTCCGCGTCCAGGAACGCCTTGAGGCTCTCACCGCGTATGGGATCGTTCTTCGCCAGCCGCAGAGCGGGTGCCAGGGTGTCGAGCCCGTAGCGGGCGATGGTGCGCCTCATCCACTGGTAGGTGTCCGGCCGAGAGTAGGGCGTCCAGGTGGACAGGAGCGGCCGGACGACGGACTCCGGGCCGTGCACCACGAGAGTGAGACCCTCATAGATGGGGCCTCCGTTGCGGAGCCCGTCGGCGAAGGCCCCCCAGTCGGGATCGGCCGGCGGCTCCTTGACCTGCGGCGTCTCCAGGGTGAGCCACTCGTCCCGCTCGCCGTCCAGCCAGGCGAGCCGCGCGGCGGGCGGCCTCAGGCCGGTGCGGACGGGGCGGCGCGGCCGTTCCCACGGCGGCTCGGCCAGGACGGCCGGGACCGCGTCCGCGGACGCGTCCGGCACCCGGACGGACGCCGCGAGGATCGACTCGACGGCCGCGCGGACGTCGTCCGGCAGGCCGGGCAGCGCCGCCGTGACCGTCTCACCGGCGATGCGGACGTGCTCCTCCAGGAGCGCGGCGGCGTGCGGGGAGGCGGCGTGCCGCGAGGAGGCCTGGGCGAGCAGCCGCACGGCGCGGACCGGGAAGCGGGCCGCCGCGGCGGCCAGCGCCACGCGAGTGTCCCTGTCGTCGATCCGGTCGACGAGCACCTGGAACGCCTCGTCCGAGGGCAGGATGGCGATCGTCTCGAGGAAGAGCTCCTTGTCCCAGTCCCCTCTGCACTGGTCGAGGTTCAACACGAGGAGGGGCAGGAGGTCGGTGCCCATGCTCTCCACCATCGTGACCAGCACGCCGCGCGTCCGCTCCTCCACGTTAAGCCACGGCGGCGGGCTTCCGAGCTGGGCGGCCTCGTCCACCGCGCACAGCTTCAGCCAGCGCAGGTAACCCTCCAGCTCGGCCTTCGAGGCGAGGCACCTCAGCAGCCAGTCGCGCCGGGTGGGCAGCAAATAGGACACGAACCACCGGGCCGTCGGGCTGTTCCGGTAGCCGGCGAGGCGCTCGGCGGCGTCGGCGTACACGTCGTCATCGGCGGCGGCCAGCAGCGCCCGCACCCGCCGGAACGTGTCGGGTTCGGTACCGTCGCGGTCGGTGCGAAGCACGGCCCCGATCCATCTGCCGCCCCAGGGGCCGCCCTTGCGCCGGACGCTGACCGTGCCCGTCCGGGACAGTTCCATCACGGCGCACGCGGCGAACACGGCACCGTGCTCGGCGGCCCACGCGTCGACGAACGCGCGGTGCACCGCCGGGGGCCGCGGGGACTCCAGGCACGAGGCGGTGACGGCCGCCAGCGCGGCGGCGCCGGCGGGGTCGGCGGAGCCGTCCAGGTGACGGCGGGCCGCCGCGGCGAGCGAGGGGTTGCCGACCTCCCCGGCGGTCAGCGCCGTGATCGCGCCGCCGGCCCGGTCGAGGAGGCCGCGCATCGCCTTCACCGAAGCGGGACCGGTCTTGACCGCGGGGGCGGGCGTGCCGCCGCGGCGCGGGTGCAGGTGCCTGCGCCAGGAATCGGGGATCGTCAGGACGTCCTCGCCGGGGAGGGGCCCGGCGGCCTGCGAGGTGGTCATTGCGCGGCCTCCGCGAGCGTGGTGAGGTCGGCGAGGATCTCGGACGCGGTGACCGGGTCCAGCTCCCCGAACCGGTGCGGGGTGCCCTTGGACGGCCAGAAGTCGCCGGGGACCGACGCGAGCCACACGTGTTCCAGGGTCTGGTGGTCGCCGGTGGCGTCCACCGCTCCGACCGAGATGCCCGGACAGAGATCGATCACAACGTATCGCGCGGGCCCCACCCGGCGGGAGATCCACCGTTCCCCGCCCGCGTCCTGCGGCGTGCCGCGCTCCCAGCCGAGCCGTACCAGGCCGAGCACCTTGCCGAACGGGACCTTGAGCCCCTCGAACCGTTCGAGGCGGCCACTGGCGCGCTCCTCCTCGGTGAGGGCGTGGACGGTCCGGCCGAGCTGCGGGAACGGCTGCAGGATCTCGTAGTCGGCGAAGACCTCCGACCAGCGGGCGAGCTCGTCCCCCAGCACGACCGGGTGGGCGATGCCGACCTCCGCCGATCCGGGGAGCGTGAACGGGTCGTCCTCGGCGTCGGCCAGGGTGCCGTCCTCGGCGATGCGGAAGCTCGACGTCGTCGCGCCGTCCTCGGCGACCCAGACCAGGCGCTTGCCCAGATGCCGGGTCAGCGCGTGGTCGACGACGAAGTCGCGGAACTCGGCGGACGTCCAGCGGCGGCCGGTGACCATGGCCCGCTCCAGGCGCAGCAGCTGGTCGGCCGCCACCGTCCGGACGTCCTTCTTCAAGGCCGCGAACGCCTTGTACGCCACCGGGGCGCGCTCCGGATCGTCCTTGACGCCGGGCTTCGGCAGGGATTTGCGCACCTTGCCGTCCTCGTCGGAGATGACCGGTCTCAGCTGCTCGTCGAACCCCACGACGAAGCGGCGCGGACCGTAGTCGAAGACCATCGAGCCGCCGGCGTCCAGGCCGAACGTCGGGACCAGCCGGTCGGCCAGCCGCTCGGTGCTCAGCCCCAGCCGCCGCGCCACCTCCTCGATCTTCTCCTCGGCGCGGGTCCGCAGGCCCTTGAACTTCACCTTCTGCGCGATGCCGTGCAGGTGCATCAGCGCCACGTCCGAGCCGATGTCGGCGAGGACGTCCAGCCCCCGGACCGCGTACCGGTGGGCGCTCTCGCCCGGCCACGCGCGGATGACCGGCGTCAGCCGCCGGACGGTCTCGTCGTCGCCGCTCCAGCCGAGCTGCGCCAGCGCCCAGGAGTCCTTGGACGGCCGGCCGTTCTCCTGCCATCGCCGGAACAGCGCCCAGCCGAACTCCGCCACCGACTCCGGCTCGCACGCCCGCCGGACGTCCTCCATGCCGTGCGGGAACGGCAGTGCCAGCAGCTCGATCAGGTTCCAGGCCGCCGAGGCCGGCAGGGCCCGCCCGCCGCCGCGCAGCAGCACCTGCGGCAGGATCGCCGGATCGACCCAGTCGCCGATCTCGGGCCGCTTGACCAGGCCCGTCCGCGACGGATGCGCGGTGAGCACCTCGGCCAGCGCCGCCGCCCCCTCCGGCGGCCCCCCGGGCGCCCCCTCGGGCACCGCGGCGACGACCGCGTCCACGCCGTGCAGGGCGCTCAGCCTGCGCAGCGCGTACTCGGCGGCGCGGCGCGGCTTGGTCTCCCTGCCCAGCGCCGCCGGGACGAGGTAGGGCACCGTGTCCAGGCCGTACCGGTCGAACCAGGCCCGCGCCGTCGCGACGCCCGTCCCGTTCCGCGCCAGCCAGTCGGCCATCAGCAGGGCGACCTCGGCGTCGACGAACGGCAGCAGGAGGAACCCGCAGGCCGAGTTCTCGTTGTGGGCGAACTGCTTGGCCAGGTTGAAGACGTCCCACTCGTACCGGGCGACGAGGACCCTCATCCAGTCCTGGCGGTCCCGCGTGTAGGCGATCCAGGGCTTCTCCAGGAACGGCCGGACCAGGTCCTCCGGTCCGTGGACGAGGACCGCCACCGGACTGGGATCGCGCAGGGAACGTTCCCGGTACTGCTCGGCCAGCGCCTCCCAGTCGGGGGCGTCCGGCCTCGGCGCGCAGCGGCTCACGTCCGTGGCGAGCCACGCCTCCCGCTCGCCGTCCGCCCAGCCGAGCCGCCGCTCGGCGGGCGGCTCCAGGCCGGGCACGACCGGCTTGACGGGCGGCTGCTCCCACGGCGGGCTGACCAGCACCGCCGGGACCGCGTCCGGCGGCGCGTCCGGAACCGCCGCGGACGAGGCCACGACCTCCTCGACCACCGCGCGCGCGTCGTCCGGCAGTGCGGGCAGGGCCGCCGCGACGACCGTCCCGTGGGCCCGGACATGGTCCTCCAGCAGCGACCCGGCCGCCGGGGAGGCGGCGGACGCCAGCAGCCGCAGCGCCCGGACCGGGAACCGCTTCATCGCCGCCAGCAGCGCGGGCCGGGCGTGCTTGACGTCGAGCCGGTCCAGGATCGCCTGGAACGCCTCGTCCGAGGGCAGCAGCGCGATCGTCTCGAAGACGAGCTTGCGGTCCCCCGAGTCGAGCCGCCGGTCGTCGGCGTTGTGCAGCAGGAACGGCAGCGCGTCCGTTCCCAGGCCGTCCACGATCGTGGCCAACAGCCCACGGGACGCCTCCTGCCAGTACAGGTGCCGTCCGGGGAAAGGCTTGGTGAACTGCTCCGCCTTGCCGAGCGAGTACAGCACGAGCCAGCGCAGGCCCAGCGCCGTGCCCGTCGCGGAGCCCTCCTCGCACAGCTCGTCCACCCAGTCCTGCCGCGTCGGCACCAGGTAGGACACGAGCCACCGGGTCTTCCAGGTCGGCCGGTGCGCGGCGAGACGCGCGACCGCCTCGGCGTACTCCGCGTCGTCGGCTGCGGCCAGCAGCGCCCGGACGCGGCGCGCCACGTCCTGTCCCACGCCGAGGGCCTCCTTCTCCCCTCGGTGCTCCGCGCCGACCCACGTGCCCACCCAGGGGCCGCCACCGAGCCGGACGCCCTTGGTCCGGCTGAGCTCCACCAGGGCGCAGGCCGCGAAGGGGAGACCGTGCTCGATGACCCAGGCGTCGGCGAAGACGCGCTGCGCGCCGTCACGGCCCCTGGACGTCGAGCTCAGCAGGGTCGCCGCCGCGACCGCCGCCGCCCCGGCCGGGTCGGCCTCGCCGTCCACGTACCGCCGGGCGGCCTCGGCCAGCTCCGGCGCCCCGGCCCTGCCGAGCAGTAACACCTCGGCGGCGCCGCTCTCCTCGATGAGCCCGCGCGCGTCCCTCGGCGCCGACGGGTCCGCCGCGACGGCGGGACCGGGCGTCCCGCCGCGCCGCACGTGCAACGGCTTGGCCCACGCGTCGGGGAACGTCACGACATCTTCGCTGACCACGGCCTCGGCGGCCTCGTCGTCGGGGGGCGGCGGGGGGAACTGATCGCTCATGACGCCACACCGTAGAACAGGGACCTGACAAAGTGCCTGAAAACCGAGCGAGCGACGTCCGAAAAGGGAGGCGCGCTCCGCCGCCCGGAAGCACCCCGGCTCCCGGACGGCGGGCCGGGCACGGTCGGGAACGTTCAGGGTCGGGCGCGCCGGACCTCGCACCGTCCGTCCCGGCACGAGCGTTCCAGCCGTCCCCGCGAAATGGTCTGCAGCAACCCGACGAACCAGCAGGTCGGGCAGCCTCGCAGCGCCACGAGCGCGACCGGCGCGAGGAGCAGCGCGGCCGGCCCGGCGACCGGCGGCAGCGCCACCGCGCCCGCCAGCGCGCCGAACCCGGCCGCTCCCCGGGCCAGGTGCCGGGTCAGCGACGCGCTCGCGAAGTCCTCCTCAGCCATCGAGTCCCCCCTTCAGCTCCGCGTGGACGGCCGCGCGCGCCCGGTGCAGCCGCGACTTCATCGCGGCCACGCTCAGCCCGAGCGCCCCGGCCGTCATCCGCCCGGAGTACCCCTGCACGTCCCGCATGATCAGCACGGACCGCTGGTCGGCGGGCAGCGCGGCGATCGCCGCCGCCACCCGCTCGGCGTCCAGGCGGCGCAGCACGTCCTCCTCCACCGGCGACACGACGGGCGGCGCGGCGGCCGGAGCGGCGGGCGCCGCGCCGGGCAGGTCCCGCTGCCGCAGCGTCAGCCGCGCCCGGCGCAGGCATTCGTTGCGGACGACGCGGAACATCCACGACGCCAGTGCCGCCGACGCGCGCAGCGTTCCGATCTTGCGGTACAGGACGATCAGCGCCTCCTGCGCGGCGTCCTCGGCGTCCTGCGGGGTGGCGCACAGCGCGTGCGCGAACCGGCGGACGTGCGGATGCGAGCCCGACAGCAGCGCGGTGATCGACTCGGCGTCCCCGCGCCGGGCCCCGGCGACCAGGCGCTCCCCCGGCCACGTCTCGACCACGGGCACGTCAACCACGGGCCCGCCTCCTCCTCCGTATCACCGTGACGCTGCACGCGCACACGGCCGCGGCCAAGCCGACGACCACGACGGCGACCATCATGACAACCTCCTCAATGACCGGCGAAATCCCCGGAACACGCATAAGAGGTCCCATCTCCACCAAAGGATTCAGGTTCCCCAACGACCGTCCTCCGGCGGCGTACCGTGGCACGGCGGGGGGACACGCGGATCGGAGGACCTGCATGCCCGCTGACGACCCACGGCGCATCGGCGCGAACATCCGTGCCGCCCGCCTGTACCGCGGAATGTCCCTGGACGTCCTCGGCGGACTCATCGGACGCAGCAAGGGCTGGCTCTCCCGTGTCGAGAACGGCCACCTGCGCCTGGAACGCCGCACCGACATTCGCGCCCTCGCCGAGGCCCTCGGCGTCTCCGCCACCGACCTCCTCGGCGAACCCGCCCCCGTCGTCCGCCCGGAGAACCGCGCCTACGGCGACATAGTCCGCCTCCGCGAGGTCCTCCTGGACTCCACCCTCGACGACCCCCTCGACCTCCCCGCCCGTGCCCTGCCCGTCCTAGCTGATCTGGCGGACGGCCCGATCCACCGCGCCCGCAAGGCGTCCGATTACGCGGCGCTGGCCCTGTCGCTGCCTCCCGTGCTCGCCGAGCTGCACGTCCACGCGGCCCGGGGCGACGAACTCACCAGGACCACAGCTTTGGGCCTGCTCGTGGAGATGTGCACCTCGGCGACGTTCGTCCTCCGTCATCTCGGTCAGGTCGACCTGGCATGGATCGCCGCCGACCGGGCGGCCCAGGCGGCCCGCCTGCTCGACGACGCCGTGTTGATCGGGGCTTCGACCTTCGCTCGCGCACACGCCCGTCCCTCCGCCGCGCTGGCACGCTCCCTGCGTGAGGCCCAGCGGAGCGCGGGCCTGCTGGAACCGCACCTCGGCGACGACCGGAAGGCCCACGAGGTCTACGGGATGCTCCAGCTGTCGGCTGCTCTCGCCAGCCAGATCGAGGGCGACCTCCGCGGCGCGGACCGGCATGTCGAAGAGGCGGAACGGATCGCCGAGCGCCTCGGGGAGCAGCCCCCGTCCTCTCCGGGCGACGGCTGGCAGAGCTTCGGGCGGGCGAACGTGGGCGTTTGGCGCGCCATGCTCGCCGTGGAGTCGGGCGAGCCGGAGACCGCCCTGCGCACCGCCGAGCGCGTCGACTTCGCCGCCTTGCCTACACATGGACGTAAGGCAGCGCTCGCCATCGAAATGGGCCGTGCTTACGCGATGCTCGGCCGGACGACCGAGGCGGTGCGGGAACTCCGCCGAGCCGAGAAGCTGGAAGCGGCGCACGTTCACAAGAGCCCGATCGTCCGTGACCTCGTCGCCGACCTCCACAACCGCGCCACGAGCCGCGATCTACGCGGTCTGGCGTGGCGGATGAACCTGCAATAGAGCGGAGCCCCGCGCGTTTCGCGCGGAGGGTTTCTTCCACGAAACCCCAGGTCGGCGCCAGTACCTAACGTGCTCGTCTCATCACGAGACGTGAGACGAAGCATGGAGGACATCCCATGGCCCACCACCCGTGCGCGCCGCTCTACTCGTGGGACGTGAAGGGCAGGGACGGCGCCGGGGCGGGCGGGGTGACGGACGACTGCGGCGAGGCGGTGCGCCAGGTCGACGCGGCGTTGCGGGACGCGCCGTTCGGCACCCGGGGCGTCGTACGGAAGGTCGAGCTGAGCCCCAGCGGCCAGACCATGTACCTCGACCGGGGCGAGGTCGCACGGGCGTTGAAGGGGCCCGACACCGTCGTCTGGGCGGCCTGGTGAACGCCGACCAGTGCGGGGGCCGGGTGACATAGGGATTGGCGGTCTTGGGTCGGGGCGCGTTCACGCAGGTGAGGGCGGTGCGGGACGATGGTGTCCGGTCGGCCGGAAAGGGACGGGTGTGGAGATCGGGGACGGGACGCTGGCGGTCGGGGCGGGACGGCCCGAGGCGGAGCGGTACGCGCCGCCGCTGCCGGGACCGGTGTTCGCGGCGTACTACCACCTGCCCGGAGAGGCGGCGGGGCCGTACACCTACGGGCGGGACGCGAACCCGACGTGGACGCTGCTGGAGCAGGCGATCGGCGAGTTGGAGGGCGGCGCCGAGACGACGGTGTTCGCGTCCGGGATGGCGGCCGTGTCGGCGGTGCTCCTCTCCCAGGTGAAGGCCGGGGACGTGGTGGTGATGCCGGACGACTGCTACATGGCGACGCGGATGCTGCGCGAGCGGCTGGAGTCGTACGGGGCGCGGGTGCGGATGGGGCCGACGGCCGGGGACGCGCAGCTCGGCCTGCTGGACGGGGCCCGGCTGGTGTGGCTGGAGACGCCGTCCAACCCGAACCTAGACGTCTGCGACATCCGGCGCATCGCGGACGCGGCGCACGCGGCGGGCGCGCTCGTCGCGGTGGACAACACCCTGGCCACGCCGCTCGGGCAGCGGCCCCTGGACCTCGGCGCCGACTTCTCCGTCGCCAGTGACACCAAGGCGCTGACAGGGCACGGCGACCTGCTGCTCGGCCACGTCGCCACGCGCGACGCGGAGCTCGCGGAGGACGTGCGGCTGTGGCGCAAGACGGTCGGCGCGATCCCCGGGCCGATGGAGGCGTGGCTGGCGCACCGCTCGCTCGCGACCCTGCAACTGCGGCTCGACCGGCAGGCGGCCAACGCGCTGGCCCTCGCCCGCGCGCTGCGGGAGCGGCCCGAGGTCGCGGGACTGCGCCATCCGGGCCTGCCGGACGATCCCGCGCACGCGACGGCCGCGCGGCAGATGACCAGGTTCGGGTGCGTCGTGTCGTTCACGCTGCCGGACGAGGCGTTCGCCGAGCGGTTCCTCGGCGCGCTGCGGCTGGTCACGCAGGCGACCAGCTTCGGCGGCGTGCACAGCTCGGCGGAGCGGCGGGGACGGTGGGGCGGCGACGCGGTGCCGCCGGGATTCGTGCGGTTCTCCGCCGGGATCGAGGACACCGGCGATCTCGTCACGGACGTCCTGCGCGCCCTGGAGACGGCGCGGAAAACCCGGTGAACCACGGGTGTTCCGGCTCGCCTACAACACGCTCGTCGCCGGGGACCTGAACCGGGCGCGGACGAGGCCGCGCGGCTGCGCGCCCCTGAGGACGAGCGGTGGCTGCCCGCCCGCGACAAGCTCGCCCGGACGCTGGCGCGCGCGCACGCCGCCACTGGCTCACCGGCCCCCGCGACCCCGCCCGCTCCCCCGGTCCCGTCGGCAGTTCCCGATTCCGGTAGGCGGCACAGGTCAGCAGCACAGATCAGAGGTACAGATCAGTCCGAGGCCGCCAGGGTGAGCAGCTCGGTGATCACCTCGGAGACGGTGACGGGATCCAGCTCGCCGAACGTGAGACCGGGCCCGCCGCCGGGCTCCCCGCCTTGCACGGCGGCGGCGCTGAGGCGGACCCCGGTGAGCCGTTGCGCCGGGAAGTCCTCCGGCCTGCCGACCTCGATGCCCGGATCAAGGTCGATCACGACGTGCCGGTCCGCGCCGGCGGAGCGGACGAGGGTGCGCCGCATCATGCCGTCGCCGGCGGGGCCGGGGACCCAGTCGCGCCGGGTCAGCGCCATCACCGCCCCGAACGGGACGGTCAGGCCCTCGAAGCGCTTCAGCCGGCCGGCCGCGCGCTCGTCCTCCGACAGCGCGTGGACGGGCCGTCCGAGCTGCGGGAAGGGCTGCAGGATCTCGTAGTCGGCGAAGATCTCCGCCCAGGACGCCAGGTCCGCGCCGAGATGGACCGGGTGCACCACTCCCACCGACGCCTCCGGGACGAGCGTGAACGCGTCGTCGTGCGTGTCGGCGTACGTGCCGTCCTCGGCGAGGCGGAACGTCGCCGTCCCGGCCGGGGAGTCGGCCAGCCACACGACCCGCCGGGCGATGTGCCGGACCAGGGGGTGGACGGCGAAGTGGGCGGTGAACTCCGCGTGCGTCCACCGCTCCCCGCCGACCATCGCGGCCTCCAGGCGATGCCGGCGATCGGCGGCGACGGCGCGGACGTCCCTCTTCAGCGCGCTGAAGAGGGCCCGTGCCGCCGCGGCTCGCTCGGCATCGTCGCGGCGGCCGGGCACCGGCGGCGCCGCGCGCCGCCCGCCCCGCTCATCGCGGACATGGGGGGCGAGCCGCTCGTCGAAGGCGACGGTGAAGCGGCGCGGCCCGTAGTCGAGCGTCAGCGAACCCGTGTCGTCCAGGCCGAGGTCCGGGACGAGGCGGTCGGCGAGCTGGTGCGGGCTCAGGCCCGCGGCGCGCGCCAGGGCGTCGAGCATCTCCTGGGCCTTGTCGCGCACGCGCCTGTACTTCGCCGTCCGGGCGATGGAGGCGAGCTGCAGCGGCACGGTGTCGCCGTCCATGAGCACGAGAACGTCGAGGCCCATGACGGCGCGGGCGTATCCCTTCCATCCGGGGCACGCCTTGATCCAGGCGGCGAGGCGCGCCGCCGTCCGGTCGTCGCCGACCCGCGCGAGGATCGGCAGCGCCCAGTTGTGCCGGCTGGGCCTGCCCGCCTCCTGCCAGCGTTCGAACAGCGTCCAGGCGAGCCCGGCGACGGCGGCGCGGTCGCAGGCGGCGACGGCCTCGTCCAGCCGCTCGCCGGATCCGGGGTGGTCGCCGGGCGCCTTGGTCATGGCGAACAGCAGGACGAGGTTGCGCAGCGCCTCGGGGGGCAGGTCGCCGCCGCCGCGCAGCGGGACGGGCGGCAGCGATTCGGGCGCCGCCCAGGCGGGCAGCGGCGGCGGCCCGGCCGCAGG
>NZ_CAACVB010000180.1 GCF_900659635.1 Actinomadura roseirufa
CGCTCCGGCGCGGCGGGCGGCGTCAGCGCCGCCACCTTGGTGCCGCGCGGCAGGAGCGTCCGCAGCCGCCGGGCGAGCGCCCCGGCGTCGGCCTTCGGGGCGCTGAGGACCAGCCCGTTCCCGGCCGGCAGGCCCAGCGCGCGGGCCTGGGCGTGCGACACGACCGCGTCCACGTCGCCGATGCCCATCGACGCGTACGCTCCGACGCGCAGCCGCCCCGGACGCGCCGCGGCGCCCGCCGGGACGACCTCCCCGAGCGGGAGCGAGCCGTCCCGCCCAAGGCCGAACGAGACGGCGAGGCCGCCGGTCGCGACCGTCCGCCAGAGCGGGTCGGACTCGGCCGTCCCCCGCGGGGCGAACGCGCGGAACGCCGACGGGTCCACGCCGAGCAGCCCGATCCGCCGCCCGCCGACCCGCGTGCGGGCCGCGTCCACGACCGTGACCCCCTCGACGCCTCGCAGCCGCCGCGCGCGCTCGACGGCCGCGGGCGGCAGCGTCGACGTCCCCGCGACGAGCAGGTGCGGGGTGTGGCGGCGGGTCAGCGGCGCGACGACCGGCGGGGCGGGCGCCGCGTCCCGCGGCACCGACACCAGGTTCCCGGTCCCGGGCGGGTCGCTCAGGGAGGAGCCGCGCCGGGCCGGGGCCCCGTCGAGGCGGCCCGACGCGACCAGCGCGACGTCGGCGGCCAGGGTGAGGGCCAGCGCCGCCGCCGTGACCGCGGCGAGCGTCCGTCCCGTCCCGGCGCTCAGTCCCACCAGAACGACCACCAGGTCTTGCCGCGGATCTCCTCCGCGTAGCCCGCGAGGTTGCCCGGTCCCTGGAACAGGATGTCGGGGCAGAACGCCCAGTGCTCGGCGGCGACGTGCACCGCGTGCCGGGTCGTCACGGGCGGCGCGGCGACGCTGAGCTCCAGGGTGTTGAAGCCGAGGCTGACGACCCGGGCGCCGAAGCGCTCCTCCCAGCTCCGCACGACCGCCGCGAGGGGCGCCGTC
This sequence comes from Actinomadura roseirufa, assembly GCF_900659635.1. GTDB lineage: Bacteria > Actinomycetota > Actinomycetes > Streptosporangiales > Streptosporangiaceae > Spirillospora > Spirillospora roseirufa. The sequence continues at coordinate 993 of NZ_CAACVB010000180.1, forward strand.
CACTCGTTGTGGTGGAGGGCGCCCTGCCAGCCGACGGCGGCGAGGGCGTCGGCGCCACGGTCGACCGCCACCAGCCCGAGCGACATCCCGCGCGCGCCGAGCGTGCGGGCGTGCCGGTCGGCCAGCGCGTCGGGGTCGTCGAGCGGCGTGCCCGGCGGCGCGGGCCCGGGGCAGTGCCGCCCGAACGGGGCGAGGTCGTCGTGGTCCTCGTCGGCCGCCTGCTCCGCCCAGTCGGCCCATACCTCGGACATGAAGGCGTGGGGCGCGTAGTTGCCGACCTCCGACACCGGCTCGGGGGCGATCTGCCCGGCGGCCCAGGGCTGGTCGGTCTCGTCCAGCAGCAGCGGCCACAGGCCCGACCGGGGATGGTCGGCCCGCAGCCGCGCCCACAGCTCCCCGCGGACGGGCTCGTCGCTGAGCCAGAACGCGGGCCGCAGCAGCAGCTGTCGCTGTGGGAAGCCCGGGTCGGGCCACACGACGTCGCCTTCGGGCAGGGGCACCGACAGCGTTCGCCCGGCGGTGTCGTCCACATCGCCGGGGAACAGCTGCGGCAGGGTGCCCGGCAGGTGCCGCCGGACCTCGAGGTCATCCATTTCACGCCGTTCCGGTACACATCATGCCAACGGGATCTTGGCACTCCGAGATGGTAACGGCGCGGGCCGCCGCCCGTGGGCCGAGCGCCCTCTTCGGTCACCCTGCGCGCGGGTCAGCGTACGCTGCGGCGGCCCCGGAGGAGATAGTCGATCACCACGGCGATGACGCCCAGCCCGGCGACCGCGCTGACCACGATCTCGAGCCAGCCGGTCAGGACGTTGTTGGCGACGACGTTGACGGTGAGCAGCACGCCGAACAGGATCCAGCGGACGGTGTTGTCCATCGGTGGGGTTCCGCCTTTCAGGAGATGGTCGGAGGGACGCGCCGGCGCAGCATGGCCCGCGCCGGCAGGATCATCGCGGCGGCGCCCGAGCCGGCCACGCCGGTCAGGACCGCCGCCGCGGCGAACGGGGAGAGCGAGGGCAGCGGGAGCCCGGTGACCGCCGTCGCCAGCGCCGGCAGCGTCACCGCGGGGATGAGGCATCCCACCGCGACGCCGGTGCCGAGCACGATGACGGCCTCGAGCCGCAGGGCCCGCAGCACCTGCCGCCGGGTCGCGCCGACGAGCCGCAGCAGCGCGAACTCGCGCCGCCGCGCCGCGGTCGCCAGCGCCAGCGTAGTGACCAGGCCGATGACGACGAACCCGCCGATCGCCGCGACGATCACCAGGCTGACGAAGCCCTGGAGCCGCAGCCGCTCGGAGAAGCGGGCACCGAACGCCTCCGGGGTGATGGCGCGGGCGCCGCCGTAGGCGGCCGTGACCGGACGCAGGTCGGCCTTCCCGCGGACCAGGACGTGATCGTCCAGGGTCGTCGCGGAGTGCGCGGCGACCAGGTCGTGGGGGAGCAGCACGTCGCCGACGCCGAGGCCGCGCTCGTAGACCGCGGCCACCCGGGCCTTGATCCGGGTCCCGTCGCCGAGCCACAGCGCCGCCGTCGAGCCGACGCGCTGCCCCTCCGCCACGTCCCGGCTCAGCGCGACGGCGATGCCGCGCAGGTCGCCGAGCCGGCCGGAGGTCACCTTCGGGTCGAGGGTGGCCTCGGCTCCCGCGCCGACGCCCTTGGCGCTCAGCGATGTGAGGTTCCGCTCGCCCAGCTCCCGCACCGCCATGACGACGGTCGTGCTCTTGACCGGGGTGGCGGCGGTGACGCCGGGCACCGCGCGGGCCGCGTCGGCGGCGCCGCGGGGCAGCCCGGGACCGGCCGACACCAGCACCTGGTCGGCGCGGACGGCGGCGGCCGCCTGCTCCCGCGTCGCGTGCTCCACGGTGGACTGCGCGGACAGCTGGGTGAGGGCGAACGCCACGGCCAGCGCGACCGGCGTGATGATCGAACCCGCCCGCAGCGCGGCGGCACCGCTCGCGTGCACGGCGAGCCGCCCGGCCACCGGCGAGGCGGACCGGACCGCCCCGCCGATCAGCCGCGTCCCGAACCGGGCCAGCAGCGGCCCGAGCAGGGCGGTCGCGACGATCAGCGCGACGACCAGCCCGCCGACCGAGGCGGCCGCGGCGGGCCCGGTCGTGGCGGCCGACACCCCGAGCGCGTTCAGCCCGAGGACGAGGAACACCACCCCGGTGGCCAGCCGCCAGCGGGGCAGCCGCGCGGGCTCGAGGGCGGCCTCGCCCAGGGCCTGCGCCGGGTGGATCCGGGAGATGCGGACCGAGGCCGCCAGCGCGGTCAGCACGGCGCCCGCCAGGGCCACTCCGAACGCGGCCAGCACGGGCAGCGGGCTCAGCGACAGCCCGAAGCCGCGCGGCAGCACGCCCTTGTGCGTCATCGCGGCGTGCATCGCCGCGCCCAGCCCGAGCGAGGCGACGCCGCCGAGGAGCGCGGCGGGCAGCCCGGCGCGCAGCGTCTCGCGGACCAACTGCCCGCGGACCTGCCACGGCGTCGCCCCGATCGCCCGCAGCAGGGCCAGCTCGCGGGACCGCTCCCGCACCGACAGCGCGACGAGCCCGCCGACCACCACCAGCGCGATCATCACCGCGACGCTCGCGAACGAGGCGCCGAGCTCGAGGATTTCGGGCCGCGCCGTGGCCACCGCCGGGTCCTCGGCGTCGCCCCGGCCGGAGCCCGTGGCGACCGACAGGCCGGGCGCCGCGGCGCGCAGCGCGGCCCCGTCGACCTTCCCGTCCGCGAGGACGGCGAGGGCGTCGGCGAGGCCGGGGTGCCCGCCGAGCGCCGCCGCCCGCGCGGGGGTGAAGAACGCCGCGGCGGGGCCGGCCGCGACCAGCCCGGTGACGCGGAACGCCAGGGGCGTCCCGTCGGCCTGGAGCCGCACGACGGAGCCCACGCGGGCGCCCGCCGCGCGGCTCAGCGCGACCTCGCCCGGCGCCTGCGGCGCCCGTCCGGCGTCGAGCCGGTAGGGCCGCAGGGCGGCCGAGTCCCAGCCGTGGCCGCCGAGCGTCCGGCCGGTGGAGGTCAGGACGGGGAACGACACGTCCGCGACGACGGCCCGCACGCCCGGGACGGCGCGCAGCCGCGCCGCGGCCGCGACCGGTACCCGGGCCCGCTCGGCCAGCGGGCGGACCTGGTGCTTCGGCTTGCTCCCCAGCCGCTTCACCCGGTCGTCGACGCTCTGCCGGCCGGTGACCACCGCGGCGGCGGCGCCGTAGCGCTCGACCGGCGCGTGCGCCCGCCACGCCGACTCCAGCAGGACGCCGCAGGCGCCCACCAGCATGGCCGCGAACAGCAGCGCGGCGAAGACCCCGGCGAAGGCGCCCTTGCCGCCGCCGAGCCCGCCGCCGAGCCCGCCGCCGAGCCCGCCGCCAGGGCGGCGCGCGCGGCTCACAGCGTCTCCCAGCGGGCCATGACGGCGGCGGCCGTCGGGGCGGTCAGCTCGTCCACGACGCGGCCCCGGCTCAGGAACAGCACCGAGTCGGCCCAGGCGGCGGCCATCGGGTCGTGGGTCACCAGGACGACCGTCTGGCCGGTCAGGTCGGCCGCCTCGCGCAGGAGCCGCAGCACGTCCCGGGCCGTGCGGGGGTCGAGCGCCCCGGTCGGCTCGTCGGCGAACACGACCTCGGGGCGCGTGATCAGCGCGCGGGCGACGGCGGCGCGCTGCTGCTGGCCGCCCGACAGCTCGGCCGGGCGGTGCCGCAGCCGCTCGGCCAGCCCCACCCGGTGGACGACCTCGTTCAGCCAGGCGGGGTCGGCCTCCCGGCCGCCGAGCCGCAGCGGGAGCGTGATGTTCTGCTCCACGTCCATGGACGGGACCAGGTTGAAGGACTGGAAGACGAACCCGATCCGCTCGCGCCGCAGCCGCGTGCGCGCCGTCTCACCGAGCCGGCCGAGATCCTGCCCGCCGATCCACACGGAGCCGGAGGTGGGCCGGTCCAGCCCGGACGCGCAGTGCAGGAAGGTGCTCTTGCCCGAGCCGGAGGGACCCATGACGGCGGTGAAGCCGCCGCGCGGGAACGTCCACGAGACGTCGTCCAGCGCCGTGACCGCACCGTAGGTCTTGGTGATCGACTCCAGGCGCACCGCCACCGCGGTCGCCTCGGCCGTCATCGTGGTCATGATCCCCCTCCGTGAACGTGGTCTCACCTCGACGAAGGTAGGTTCGGGAGGGGGTCGGGCACATGGGCGCGCACTCCCGAACCCGTGGTGTAGCCCGCTACACCACCGGGTGGGGGCCCGCCCTGATGCGCGGTGGTCGCCGGTCGCCTACCGTGAGTCGTCAGGGGGGACGAATTGATCAGGACATCGGTTCTGCGCAGCGCGGAGGCGACCCGCTACCTGGCCGAGGGGCTGCGCACGGTCCTGCCCGCCCTGCTCGGGCTGGTGCTGCTGATCCCCGGGCTCATCGTGATGGCGCTGTTCCCGGACGCGGTGAGGCCGCTGCGCGCGCTCGCCGACGCCGAACGGCGGCGGGCCGGGCGGCGTCTCGGCCGGGAGATCCCCGCGCCCTACCAGGGGCCGGACCGCCCGGGGAAGGGGCATCCGCGAGACCGCCCGTCGGTGCTGTGGCGCGACATCGGCTGGATGGTGCTGCACGGTGTGCTCGGGATCGAGGCCGCCGTGATGGCGATCGCGCTGTGGCCGACGATCCCGTTCACCCTCTCCCTGCCGTTGTGGTGGTGGGCGGCGCCCGAGGGGTCCCAGTCGGCGTTCGTCACGCTCGACGGCTGGCCCAAGGCGCTGACGCTGCCGTTCCTGCAGGGGGGCCTGGACCTGTTCCTGCTGCTGTGGCTGGTGCCGCGGCTCGCCCGCTGGCAGGCGCTGCTGGCCGAGGCGCTGCTGCGGCCGACCCGCCGCTCCAGCCTGACCGAGCGGGTCGAGCGGCTCGCCGAGACGCGGGCCGAGGCGGTCGAGGCGCACGGCGCCGAGCTGCGCCGCATCGAGCGGGACCTGCACGACGGCACGCAGGCCCAGCTCGTCGCGGTCGCGCTGCGGCTGGGCCTGGCCGACCGGCGCTTCGACGCGGACCCGGACGCGGCCCGGAGCCTGTTCCTGGAGGCCAGGGAGGGCGTCGAGGAGGCCCTCACCCAGTTGCGGACGGTGATCCGCGGGATCTACCCGCCGATCCTGTCCGACCGGGGCCTGGCCGGGGCGCTGCGCGCGCTCGCCGCCGGGCAGCCGATCCCCGTCGAGATGGACCTGACCGGCGACCGGGTCCCCGCCGCGGTCGAGGCCGCCGCCTACTTCGTCGTCGCCGAGGCCCTCACCAACATCGCCAAGCACAGCGGCGCGGGCCACGCGTGGGTCGCCGTCCGCCGCGACGGGGCGCGGCTGCGCGTCGCGGTGCGCGATGATGGCAAGGGCGGAGCCGACCCGGGCCGCGGCAGCGGGCTGGCGGGGATCCGCCGCCGGGTGGCCGCGCTCGACGGGACCACCCGGATCGACAGCCCCGACGGGGGAGGGACGACGCTCGAGGTGGACCTGCCGTGCGGATCGTGATCGCCGAGGACAACGTGCTGCTGCGGGAGGGGCTGGTCCTGCTGCTGACCTCGGACGGGCACGAGGTCGTCGCCGTCGCCGGCAGCGGTCCCGAGGTCCTGCCCGCGCTGCTGGAGCACCGCCCGGACGTCGCCGTCCTGGACGTCCGGCTCCCGCCCGGGTTCCGGGACGAGGGGCTGCGCGCCGCCGTCGAGGCCCGCAAGCGGCTCCCCGGGCTGCCCCTGCTGGTGCTGTCGCAGTACGTCGAGGAGACCTACGCCGCCGAGCTGCTGGCCGGCGGCGCGCAGGGCATCGGCTACCTGCTGAAGGACCGGGTCGGCCGCGTCGACGAGTTCCTGGAGGCGCTCTCCCGCGTCGCCGAGGGCGGCACCGCGCTCGACCCCGAGGTGGTGTCGGAGCTCATGAGCTCCCGCCGCGACCCGCTGGAGACGCTCACGCCGCGCGAGCGCGAGGTGCTCGGCCTCATGGCGCAGGGGCTCGACAACACCACCATCGCGGGGACGCTGGTCATCACCGAGCGGTCGGTCAGCAAGCACATCGGCGCCGTGTTCGCCAAGCTCGGCCTCCCGCCGAGCGACAGCGGCCACCGCCGCGTCCTCGCCGTCCTCGCCTACCTCAACTCCTGACGGCGGACGGCCGGGGCCCGCAGCGGAGGGGTATGGCGCGGCGGGGCATAGCGCGATGGTCATAGCGGGCGGCCGGAACGGTATTGGATCACTCCCGCGCCCGGCGGGAGGCTGGGAGTGACCGGGAGGGGCGCGCGTGGAGACCATCGACCTGAACGACTGGCCGGGCCGGGAGCTGAGCGACGAGGACCTGGACCTCGCCTACAACGTGCGGCGCAAGGCCGGGCCCGAGCTGTTCGAACGGCACATGGCGCGGTACCGGGCCGAGTCGGAGCGGGCCGTGGCCGGGCTCCCCGGGCACCCCGGCCTCGTCTACGACGAGGCGAGCGGTGAGCGTCTGGACGTGTGGGGCGTCGAGGAGGGGCGGCCGCGCCCGGCCTTCGTGTTCCTCCACGGCGGCTACTGGGCGGCGCTGTCGCGGGCCGACTCGGCGTTCATGGCGCGGACGCTGCACGAGCAGGGCGTCGCGACCGTCGTGCCGGACTACACCCTCGCCCCGGCGGCCACCCTTGAGGAGATCGTCCGGCAGGTGCGAGCCGTGGTCGCGTGGGTGCACAGGCACGGCCGGGCGCACGGTCTGGACCCGGACCGCATCGTCGTCGGCGGCAGTTCGGCGGGCGGCCATCTGACCGGGATGACCATGGTCGGGGGCTGGCAGGAGCCGCTCGGCCTGCCCGGGGACGTGGTCAAGGCGGCGATGCCGTTCAGCGGGCTGTTCGACATCCGCCCGCTGACCCGCGTCTACGTCAACCGGTGGGTGCGGCTCGACGTGCCGCGCGCGGCGGCCCTCAGCCCCGCGCTGCTGCCCGCGCCCCGCCGCTGCCCCGCCGTGGTCGCGGTGGCCGAGCACGACGGTGCGGGCTTCCTGACGCAGACGCGGCTGTTCCGGGCGCACTGGGGCGCCGGCGAGCCGATGATCGTGCCGGACCGCGACCACTTCGACGTCGTGCTCGATCTGGCCGACGCGGACTCGGCCGTCTGCCGGGCCCTGCTGGGCCTGATCCACGCGATCTGACCCGGGCCGGAGGACGCGGTCCGATCCCGTGACCCGGGCCGGGGGTAGGGGACCCGGTCAGCCCGCCGCCCCGGCCTCGGCCGGCGCGCTGATCGCCGCGGCCTCCCGGCACAGGTGATCGAGCATCAGCCGGGCCGACGGGGTCGGCGGGCGCTGCGCGGGCAGCGTGACGCCGACCTGCCGCCGGACGGACTCCAGCGGCACCGGCAGCGGCGCGATGTCGCCGTCGGTCCGGGCCACCAGGTCGGGCAGCGCGGCGATCATGTCGGTGTCGCGGACGAGCGTGCGGACGGTCAGCACGGAGGTGCACTCCACGAGGTTCGCGGGCGGCGCGAGGCCCTCCGCGCGGAACACCTGCTCCAGCTCGGTGCGCAGCGCGGTCTGCCGTGGCGGCAGGACCCACGGGTAGCCGAGCAGGTCGGCCAGGGCGAGGCCGGGGCGGCCGCGGGCCGGGTGGCCGCGGCGGGCGACCAGCCGGACCGGCTCGCCGTAGAGGGTGATCTGGCGGAGCCCCGACAGGTCGCCGATCGGGTTGAGGCGGCCGAGGATCAGGTCGATCTCGCCGTCCAGCAGCAGGGGCACCTGCGCGTCGAAGGTGGCCTCCCGCACGGTGACGGTGATCCCCGGACGGGCGGCCTTCAGGGCGGCGATGGCCCGCGGGAGCAGCACGTTCGAGCCGGCCAGCAGCGTGCCGATGGTGACCGTGCCGACCGCCCCGTCGGCGAGGCCCGTGATCCGCTCGCCGGCGCGGCGCAGCTCGGCCAGCACCGCCCGCGCGTGCTCGACGAACGCGTCCCCGAACATCGTCGGCGTCATGCCGCGCGGGCCGCGGGTGAACAGCTCGACGCCGAGGACGCCCTCGACCTCGCGCAGGCTGCGGGTCGCCGCGGGCTGCGCCAGCCGCAGGTGCTCGGCGGCGCGGAGCACGCTGCCGTGGTCGGCGATCGCGACGACCAGGACCAGGTGACGCAGCTTGAGCCGCCCGTTGAGCAGATCGATCGCGTGCATCGCTGCTTCCCTCTCCCGGGATATCCATCCGGTGATACCAAAATGGAGATTTGGTATTTGCCAGGCATAGCTCGGGGGGCGCATGATCGCAAGTGCCGAGAGGGTCCACCGGGCCCTCCACGTCGCGGAGGAGCGGGATGAAGGCTGAGCACTACGTCGGCGGCGTCTTCCGCTCGGACGGCCCGGCCTTCCCGCTCATCGCCCCGGCCGACGGCTCCGAGGCCGGGTCGGTCCCCGAGGCGACCCGGGAGGTCGTCGACGAAGCCGTGGCGGCCGCCAGGGCCGCCCTCGGCGGCGCGTGGGGCGCGACGGCCGCCGAGGACCGCGCCGCGGCGCTGCGCCGGATCGCCGACGGCGTCGAGGCCCGGTTCGAGGAGTTCGTCGACGCCGAGACCGCCGACACCGGCAAACCCCGCTCGCTGGCGTCGGCCGTCGACGTGCCGCGCGCGATCGGGAACTTCCGCGCCTACGCCGACCTGCTGTACGGGCGGCCCGAGCGCGCGTACACGACGCGGGTGCCCGGCTGGAGCACCGGTGCCGGGGAGGCCCTGAACTACACCGTCCGGCGGCCGCTCGGCGTGGTCGCCGTGATCTCCCCGTGGAACCTTCCGCTGCTGCTGCTCACCTGGAAGGTGGCGCCCGCGCTCGCCGCCGGGAACGCCGTCGTGGCCAAGCCGTCGGAGGAGACGCCCTCGACGGCGACGCTGCTCGCCCGCGTCGTCGCCGAGGCGGGGCTGCCGGCCGGCGCGTTCAACCTGGTGCACGGGCACGGCGCGGGCGCGGCGGGCGAGTTCCTCACCGGGCATCCGGGCGTGGACGCGATCGCCTTCACCGGCGAGTCGGCCACCGGCACCGCGATCATGCGGAACGCCGCCGCTCACGTCACCCCCGTGTCGTTCGAGCTGGGCGGCAAGAACCCGGCGCTGGTCTTCGCCGACGCCGACCTGGACGCGGCCGTCGACGGCACCGTCCGCTCGTCGTTCACCCACTCCGGGCAGATCTGCCTGTGCACCGAGCGGGTCTACGTCGAGCGCCCGGTCTTCGCGGAGTTCGTCGCGGCGCTCGGCGAGCGCGCGCGGGCGCTCGACGGCTACGGGCCCATGATCTCCGCGGCGCACCGCGACAAGGTCCTGTCCTACTACCGGCTCGCCCGCGAGGAGGGCGCCACGGTCGTCGCGGGCGGCGGCGTCCCCGCCTTCGGTGACGACCGTGACGGCGGCTTCTACGTCGAGCCCACCGTGCTCACCGGGCTGCCCGAGAGCGCCCGCACCGTCCGCGAGGAGATCTTCGGACCGGTCTGCCACGTCGCGCCGTTCGACACCGAGGACGAGGCCGTCCGGCTCGCCAACGACAGCCCCTACGGGCTCGCCGCCACCGTCTGGACCCGCGACCTGTCGCGCGCGCACCGGGTGGCGCCGCGCGTCGAGACCGGGATCGTCTGGGTGAACTGCTGGAACCTGCGCGACCTGCGGACGCCGTTCGGCGGTGTCAAAGCGTCGGGGATCGGCCGCGAGGGGGGAGAGTACTCATTGGACTTCTTCTCCGAGCCCGTCAACGTGTGCATCCAGATCTGAGAGCGAGCCAGTGACCGGAACAGACACCGACATCGAGTCCCCGGCCGTCGGGGCGGCGGCCGAGCGCCTGCTGGGCGCGCACGCCTCCGGCGTCCCGTGCGCGCCCGTCCGCGACCTGATCACGTCCGCGGACGCCGCGTACGCGGTACAGGACAGGCTCACCCGGCACTGGCTCGGCCAGGGCCGCCGGGCGGTGGGACGAAAGATCGGCCTGACCTCCCGCGCCGTCCAGGACCAGCTCGGCGTCACCAGCCCCGACTTCGGGATGCTGTTCGCCGACATGGCCGTCCCCGAAGGGGAAGAGATCCCCGCGGGCGCGGTCCTGCAGCCCCGCGCGGAGGCCGAGGTCGCCCTCGTGCTGGAGGACGACCTCGTCCACGAGCGGCACACCGTCGCCGACCTGATCCGCGCCACCGCGTTCGCGCTGCCCGCCATCGAGATCGTCGGCAGCCGGGTCCGCGACTGGGACATCACCCTCGCCGACACCATCGCCGACAACGCCTCCTCGGGCCTGTACGCGCTCGGCACCCGGCCCGTCCCGCTGGGCGCGGTGGACCTGCGGCTGTGCGGGATGGTGCTGGAGCGCCGCGGCGAGCAGCTGTCCACCGGCACCGGCGCCGCCTGCCTCGGCCATCCGCTCTCGGCGGCGCTGTGGCTGGCCGACACGATGGTGCGGGCCGGGCGCCCGCTGCGCGCCGGCGACACCGTGCTGACCGGCGCGCTCGGCCCCGTGGTGCCCGCCGCGCCCGGCGACGTGTTCGAGGCCCGCATCGACGGGCTCGGCGACGTCCGGGTCGCGTTCGCCAAGGAGGAGGCATGAGCGTGGACGTGCGCGCCCTCGCGGCGACACTGGACGAGGCCGCCCGCGACGTCCGGGCGATCCCGCCGCTCACCGGCGCGGCGCCGTTCGACGTGCCCACCGCGTACGCGGTGCAGCGCGCCGTGATCGAACGCCGCAGGCTGCGCGGGGAGCGCCTCGCCGGCGTGAAGATGGGCTTCACCAGCCGCGCGAAGATGGTCCAGATGGGCGTGGACGACGTCATCTGGGGCCTGCTCACCGACGCGATGCTGGCCGGCCCCTCGGTCGACCTCTCCGAGCTCATCCACCCGCGGATCGAGCCGGAGATCGCCTATCTCATCGGCCGGGAGGTCCGCTCGGTCGCGGAGGCGGAGTCCGCGGTCGCCGGGGTCGCGGTCGGCTTCGAGGTGCTCGACTCCCGGTTCCGCGACTTCCGGTTCACCCTCCCCGACGTGATCGCCGACAACGCGTCCGCCGCCCGCTTCGGGTTCGGCGCCTGGCACCCGCCCCGCGACCTGTCCAACGCCGGGCTGCTGCTGGAGATCGACGGCCGGCCCGTGCAGACCGGCTCGTCCGCCGCGATCCTCGGCGACCCCGCGCGGTCGCTGCGCGCCGCGGCCCGGCTCGCCCTCGGCGCCGGGATCACCCTCGAACCGGGCTGGGTCGTGCTCGCGGGCGCCGCGACGGCCGCCGTCCCGCTGCCCAAGGACGCGCACGTCCGGGTGACCGGCGCGGGGCTCGGCTCCGTGGAGGTGACGACCTGATGGACGAGGCGATCCTGGTCCCCGGCAAGGCCCGCCCGCGCGGCCGGTTCCCGCACGTCAAGCGCGCCGGCGACCTGCTGTTCGTGTCCGGGACGAGCTCCCGGCGCCCGGACGGGACGTTCGCCGGCGCGAGCGCGGACCCGATGGGCGTCACCGACCTGGACATCCGCGCGCAGACCCGCGCGGTCATCGAGAACGTCCGCGACCTGCTGGAGGCCGCCGGCGGAGGGCTCGCCGACGTCGTCAACGTCACCGCCTACCTGGTGAGCATGAACGACTTCGGCGGCTACAACGAGGTCTACGGCGAGTACTTCGACGAGACCGGCCCGGCCCGCACCACCGTAGCGGTCCACCAGCTCCCGCACCCGCACCTGCTCATCGAGATCGCGTGCGTGGCCCACGTCCCCGAGGCCCGCGCCGCGGACCAGGAGGCCGCACCATGACCCTTCCGCAGCTCTCGTTCGGACGGCCGTTCAACTTCGCGACGTGGATCGAGGAGCACCGCGACCTGCTCCGCCCGCCGGTCGGCAACGTCCAGGTGTTCGAGGACGCCGGCCTGATCGTCATGGTCGTCGGCGGGCCGAACCGGCGGACCGACTTCCACGACGACCCCACCGAGGAGTTCTTCTACCAGCTCAAGGGCGACATGGTCCTGCGGATCATGGAGGAGGAGGGCCGCCCGCCCGTCGACGTGCGGATCAACGAGGGCGACGTGTTCCTGCTGCCGCCGCACGTGCGGCACTCCCCGCAGCGCCCCGAGGAGGGCTCGATCGGTCTCGTCGTGGAGATCCCCCGGGCCGAGGGGGTACGGGAGGCGTTCGAGTGGTACTGCACCGAGTGCCACCACCTGGTGCACCGCGCGGAGCTTCAGGTCCGCTCGATCGTGGACGACCTGCCGCCGGTCTTCCAGAGCTTCTACGACGGCGACCGCACGTGCCCGTCGTGCGGTGCCGTCCACCCCGGGAAGCTGTGGCCCGAGTCCATGGTCCCGACCACCGCGCCTCGTGAGTGACATGCCCGTGCCGGACACGCCCATGACAGTCGTCGACGTCCACTCCCACGTCTTCCCCCGGTTCACCCGCGCCGAGGGCCGCACGCTCGCCGACGCCGGCGAGCCGTGGCTGCGCGTCGGCCCGGGCGGCGCCGGGATGATGATGAGCGGCGACGACGAGTACCGGCCCGTCGAGGCGGGCCTGTGGGACCCGGCCCGGCGGCTGGCCGACATGGACGCCGGCGGGGTCGGCGTCCAGGCCGTCTCGTCCACCCCGCTGATGTTCGGGTACCTCGCCGAGGCGGGGCGCGCCGCGGACTGGTGCGACCTGGTGAACGAGCGCATCCTGGACTACTGCGCCCACGCGCCGGACCGGCTGCTCCCGCTGTGCCAGGTGCCGCTCCAGGACCCTGATCTCGCCTGCGCCGTCGCGACGCGGGCGGCGGCGGCCGGACACCGCGGCGTGCACATCGGCAACCACGTCGGCGACCGCGACCTCGACGACCCCGGGATCACAGGGTTCCTCGCCCACTGCGCCAGGATCGGGCTGCCCGTCCTGGCGCACCCGTGGGACATGCTCGGCGCCGAGCGGATGCGCGGCCACATGCTGCCGTGGCTGTCGGGCATGCCCGCCGAGACCCAGCTGAGCATCCTCGGGCTGATGCTGTCGGGCGCGTTCGAGCGCATCCCCGCCTCGCTGCGGCTGTGCTTCTGCCACGGCGGCGGCAGCTTCGCGTTCCTGCTCGGCCGGGCCGAAAACGCCTGGCACAACCGCGACATCGTCCGCGCCGATTCGCCGCGCCCGCCGTCGGCCTACATCGACCGTTTCCACGTGGACTCCGCGGTGTTCGACCCGCGCGCGCTCCGCCTGCTCATCGACGTGATGGGCACCGAACGGGTGATGCTCGGCACCGACTACCCGTTCCCGCTCGGTGAGAAGGACCCCGGCGGGACCATCCGCGCCTGCCCGGGACTGGACGACGGCGAGCGCGCGCTGCTGCTCGGCGGCAACGCGATGGCCTTCTTCGCGCCCGCGCCCGCGGCCGCCCCCGCGCCTACGCCTGCCCTGGACTCCGAGACGGTGGGAACCGGACCCGTCTACGCCGAAGGAGGGGCCCCGTGAGCTTCGGGACCGAGACCGAGCCCGAGACCGAGGCGCTGCGTCTCGACGAGACCGACCCGCTGCCCACGCTGCGCGGCGAGTTCCTCGTCCCGCCCGCCCCCGGCGGGACGTATACGGAGGCGGCGTACTTCGCGGGGAACTCCCTCGGCCTCCAGCCCCGCGCCGTGGCCGCGCGGCTCCGCGAGGAACTCGACGACTGGGCCCGGCTGGGCGTGGAGGGCCACACTCTGGCGCGCCGACCGTGGGTGGACTACCACGAGCTGCTCCGCGAGCCCGCCGCCCGCCTCGTCGGCGCGCTGCCGTACGAGGTCGTCGCGATGAACTCGCTGACCGTGAACCTGCATCTGATGATGGCCAGCTTCTACCGGCCCGCCGGGAACCGCACCCGCGTCGTCATCGAGGACTCGGCGTTCCCGTCCGACTCCTACGCGGTCGCGAGCCAGGCCGTCCACCACGGCCTCGACCCGGCCTCGGCCGTCGTGCGGCTCAGGCCGCGCCCCGGCGAGGACAACCTGCGCACCGAGGACGTCCTCGCCTTCCTCGAGCGCGAGGGCGGAAGCGTCGCGCTGCTGCTGCTGGGCGGCGTCAACTACCTCACCGGCCAGCTCATGGACATGCCCGCGATCACCAAGGCGGGCCGCGCGGCGGGCGCCGTCGTCGGCTGGGACCTGGCGCACGCGGCCGGGAACGTTCCGCTGCGCCTGCACGACTGGGACGTGGACTTCGCCGCCTGGTGCACCTACAAGTACCTCAACTCCGGGCCGGGGGCCGTCGCCGGCTGCTTCGTGCACGAGCGGCACGTCCGGGACGCGGCGGTGCCGCGGCTCGCGGGCTGGTGGGGGACCGACCCGGCCGTCCGGTTCCGGATGGACCCGGACATCGCGCCGCCCGCCTCGGCCGACGCCTGGCAGCTGTCCAACCCGCCGATCATGGCCCTGGCCCCGGTGCTGGTCTCGCTGGAGATCTTCGACAGGGTCGGGACCGCCGCGCTGCGCGCCCGGAGCGAGCGGCTCACCGGCTACCTCGCCGGCCGGCTCGCCCCGGTCCGCGGCGCCGAGGTCCTGACCCCGTCCGACCCGGCGGCGCGCGGCGCCCAGCTCTCGCTGCGGGTCGCCGACGCCGGAGCCCTGGTCCGGCGGCTCGCCGCCGGGCACGGCGTGATCGCGGACGCGCGGGAGCCCGACGTCGTCCGGCTGGCGCCCGTTCCGCTGTACAACACCTTCCACGACTGCCACCGCGCGGCCGAGGCCCTCGCCGGCCTTCTGGACGGTCAGTGAGGCCGGGGCGCGCGGCACGCGCGGGGCCCTGACGGAACCATTGCGCGGGTCCGGTGTGTCGGTGCCCACCGGCGCCCTTGATGGGGTAAGTTCGTAGTGTTGCAGGCAGTCAGCAGTCTCGAACGTTTGCTCTATGAAACGCCCGCAGAAGTTCTGGACACGGGCGTTCTCCGTTTCTCCGGGTGCTCCGGCGGACGCGAGATGAGTCCGCATTGCAGCCCCGGTCGTCGCCCGGCGACCGGTGAGGCCTCACCCAGAGGAGAGAGATCATGGCCGAAGGCACCGTCAAGTGGTTCAACGCCGAAAAGGGCTTCGGGTTCATCGCGCCCGACGGCGGCGGCCCCGACGTGTTCGTCCACTACTCGGCGATCACGACCAGCGGCTACCGCAGCCTTGACGAGAACCAGCGCGTCGGGTTCGAGATCACCCAGGGCCAGAAGGGCCCGCAGGCCGAGGGCGTCTACCCGCTCTAGGCCCCGGGCGGCTACCCGCTCCGACGCCCCGGCACCGCTGCGCGGTCGCCGGGGCGTTCGCGTTCCCCGGCGGCGGGCCGCCGCGGCGCCGCGGCGGCGCACGG
>NZ_CAACVB010000181.1 GCF_900659635.1 Actinomadura roseirufa
CGGGACGGCGGCGCCGGGGCGCGCTGATCGCTACCACGGCCATGTCGTCGCGGTGCCCGCCGCCCGCCCACTGCGAGGCGAGCATGTCCACCCGCTCCACCAGCGCCTCCGGGGGCATCCCCCCGCACGCGCGCAGTTCGTCGGCCAGCCGCTCCTCGCCGAACATCTCGTCGCCCAGTGGTCCCCCGACCGCCTCGGTGACGCCATCGGTGTAGAGCAGGCAGATGTCGCCCGGGTCGAGCCGGACGGTCTCGCTGGTGGAGGTGATGTCCTCCAGCACGCCGATCAGCGACCCGCCGGTCACGGCCGTCTCGACCGTGCCGTCCCGGCGCACGATCAGCGGCGGCGCGTGGCCGGCGCCGGTGAGCCGCACCCGCACCCCGTCGCCCTCCCGCCGCACCGAGGCCAGCACCAGCGTGACGAACCGGGTCGCGCCGGTGTGCAGCAGGGTCGCGTTCAGCATCTCCAGGACGCGCTGATGGTCGCCCGCCAGCGGGAGCAGGGCGCGCAGCGTGTGCCGGATCTTGCCGGTCAGCACCGCGGCCTCCAGCCCCTTGCCGCACACGTCGCCCAGCACGACCAGCGACTCCTCGTCCGGCGCGGGCCCGGTGGCCGGGTAGATGTCGTAGAAGTCGCCGCCGACGCGCTCGCCGTCCCCGGCGGGCCGGTAGCGCGCCGCGAGGCCGATCCCGTCCAGTTCCTGCGCGCGCGGCGGGAGCAGCTCGCGCATGAGCGTCTCGGTGATGGACGCCTGTTCGGCGTACAGCCGCGCGGCCGACATCGCGGCGCCCGCCCGCGCGGCGAACAGGCGGGCCACGACCTCCTCGCCGGCGGAGAACGCGTCCTGGCCGCGCCGGCGCACCAGCACCAGGGCGCCCGCCGGGACGCCGTGGCCGGGCAGCGCCGTCACCACGATCGCGCCGGGCTCGCCCAGGGACCGCCGGGCGACCCAGCCGGGCGCCGCCGCGGGGTCGATCCACCGGGACGGCACCGGCGGGAAGCCCCGCAGCGCCTCCGCGAGGCCCGGCAGGTCGGCCGGGTCCACCAGCAGGTCCTCGTGCGCGACCCGGCCGCCGGCGTCGCATGAGACGACCCGGTGGACGCGTCCGGCCCCCGGGGCGATGACCAGCGCGGCCTCGGCCAGATGCCGGACGGCGAGCTGCGCCGTCACCTCCATGCAACGGTCCACGTTCAGCGAGGCCAGCAGCCGGCTCGACGCCTCGGCGAGGAACGCGGTCCGCTCGCGCTCGACCTCCAGCTCGCGGGCCAGCCGCCGGTGCCCGGTGACGTCGAACAGCCACCACAGCACCGGGCCGGAGCCGTCCCGGGGCACCGCGTGGGCCTCGAAGGACCGATCGCCGATCATGCCCTGGGCGTCCGGACCGGCCCCGCCGGAATCCGGCCCGGCCGGACGCGGCCGCGCGGCCAGTTCGCGGTGGGCCTCGGCCAGCCAGCCCGGCGCCGTGTCGGCCAGCGCCGTCCCGGCCGTGGCCGAGAGCAGGAGCCGCGCCGCGTCGTTCAGATGGGCGATGACCCCGGACGCCTCCACCGCGAGCACCGGATAGGGGGCCGGGAGCGGGACGGAGCGGAGGAGCCGGGACGGGTCATGCTCGCTGTGGATCCCCGCACTGTGGGTCTCCAAGTTGTGGGTCACTGCCATCGCTACCGAGTCTGCGGCGGGACTCTCCTTCCTGGAACCGGACCGCCCGAACTTCGTTCGTGTCCCGCCACCCTAACCCGCACGTGGTAGTTGCCGAAAGGCAACTATTTCCGCCGTTCCCCTCATGCTCGTTACGCGCATGCCGGGGGTGAATGATCGGTCCGCTCGCGGGTACCTTCGCCTTCGCGTGGAGGTGAGAGTACGCAGATGGACACGATGCAACAAGACGGGGCGCGTTCTGATCGGACGTGGACGGACCCCGAGGGAAGACTGCGGACACGAAGCGAGGAGCACGGGCTCTTCCAGGTCGTCTACGCGGAAGGGGAGATCGACTGCGTCACGGCCACGGCATTCGGCGAACACGTCGCCGCCCTCCTCGGCCCTCCCTATCGCCTCGTTCTGGATCTGCAGCAGGTGACCTTCTGCGATTCCTCGGGGCTGAGCGCGCTCATCTTCCTCTGGAAGGCCGCGCGGGCGAACCGGGGGCGCCTCGTCGTCTCCCGGCCCTCCGCCCTGTGCCGCCGCATCCTGCGCCGCACCGGGCTCGACGAGCGCATGAACGTCAGCCCCACGCTGCGCCAGGCGTTCGCCCGCGCCGCCGGCATCCCCGCCGAGCGGGCGATCTCGGCCTGGACGGACGACGGCCGGCGGCTCGGCCGCGCCGGGAGCGGCGCGGCCGAGCGGGTCAGTTGACCTGGCACGCGGGGATGGTCTCGGCGTCCGCGGACTGGCACGAGGTGGAGCCCGCCCGCTGGAGGAGCCTCCTGGCCGAGTCGCCGGCGAGGAACGTGAGGAACGCCGACGCCGGGCTGTCGTTGGGGGGCGGCCCGTAGGTGTAGAAGAGCTCCGGAGCGACGAACTGGTATCCGTCCGTCGCGGGTGAGGGCTCGGCCTTCCTGCCGTCCAGCGCGAGCACCCGCAGGTTGGGGTAGCGGCGGGCGTTCGCGGCGACGTGCAGCTCGGCGTACCCGATAGTGCCGGGGATCGTGTTGACCGTGTCGAGGACCTGGGCCTGGCTGCTGCGCTCGCACCGGACGACGCGCAGGGCGGCGCGGATCTCGTCCTTGCGCAGGCAGTCCCTGGAGGACAGCTCCGGCTCGGGCTCGTTGAGGACCCGCTCCTCGAAGATCGTCCGCGTGCCGGAGCCCTCCGTCCTGCTGACCAGCCGGATCGGCACGTCCCCACCGCCCTTGAGCTGCTTCCAGTTGGTGGGGCCGCCGTCCCGGGAGTAGATGGAGCGCATGTCGCGGATGGTCAGGCCGGACACGTTGGTGTCCTTGTTCACGATGACGGCGAACGCGATCGGCGCGACCGGGAAGCCGCGGAACCCGCGCAGCCGGATCTCGTCGGAGTCCGCCTTGAGGTGCCCGTCGTGCATGGCGATCGTCGTCGCGGCGTTGTCCCGCGTGAGCACGCGCAGCCCCTCATTGGAGCCGATGGCGCGCACCTCGACGTCGGCATCCTGGCACCGCGCCTCATAGCCCCGCCGGAGCGCGTCGGCCGTCCGCTCGAAGGCGGTGGAGCCGACGAGTTGGAGCGTTCCGTTAAAGCACAGGGCGCGATCCTCGGTCGAGGCGCTTCCGCTCGCGACGGTGCCCGCGCCGGCGCCAGCCGCGAACATCAGCGCCGCGCCCACGGCCGCCAGCACCCGCCGCCTGCGGGGACTCCAACCCTCGCGCGGGCCCGGCCTCGCCTCCGGGCCGGGAGGCGGAACCTGGCCCGCGCCACGCCCGGCGCCCGCGTCCCTCTCCTGTTCCGCGCCGCGTCGAGTGCCCGCGCCGCCCGTGCCCTCTTTCTCGCCCTGTTTCGCGCCTTGTTTCGCGCCTTGTTCCGCGCTGGGTCCAGTGCCCGCCGCGCCTTCGGTGCCCGTGCCCCGTCTCGCGCCGAGCCCATCGCCTTCGGTGCTCGCGCCCGCCCCCTGGTGAGCGCCGCGTCCTCTGCTCGCCCCCGATTCGCGCCTCGCGCCGCGCCCGGTGTCCGTCTCCGAGCTCAGCCCCGCGCCGCGGCCGCCGCCCGCGCCGTGTCCAGCGTCCGTGCCCGCGTCCGTGCCGCGTCCTGTGTCCGCCTTGAGTGCGGCCCCCGCACCCTGGCCGGTGACCACGCCGGCGCCACGTCCGGCATGACCCGCCCCGGCACCTTGCCCCGCGTCGGTTCCACCCTCAGTTCCCGCACCTGCCGCATGGCCCGCGCCGACGCCACGCTCGTTTCCGGCGCCAGTGCCCTGTGCCGCGCCTGGAGCGCGACTCACGTTCTCGTCATCCGACCCAGTCGTGGAACCTGCGCCGGCGTCGTAGAAGTCTGTGCCTGTGCCCTGACCCGCGTTTGGCGGATAACCCGCGCCTTCGGTGTCGCTTGTCGCAGTGGTGGAGCCCGCATTGGTGTTGGGGGGAAGTGTGCCGGTGCCCTGACCCGCCTCTAGGGCGTGGCCTGTGTCTCCGATGTCGCTCGTCGCCATGGAGCCCGCGCTGGTGGCCGGTTCGGTGTCGGCGCCTGCGCTTCGGCTGCCTGCGGCTTGGCCCGCTTCCGGGGGGAGGCTCGCGCCTGTGCTTGTGCGGGTTGTACCTGCGCCTGCGCGGCCTGCGTCCGGGGTCTGGTCTGTGACCGCGCCCTGGGGCGCGTCCGCGGTCTGGTTCGCGTTCGCGCTCGTGACCGCGTCCTGGCCGGGGGGCCTGCCGGGGGTGCGGGCCGCCGAGGTCCTCTCAGCGGCCTTCAGGCGTTCGCGCAGGCCGTTCGCCTCCGCCTCCGCCGTGGCGAGCCGGAGCCTCAGTTCGGCCGCCTCGGCGCGGGCGAGTGCGAGGTCGTCCGGTGGGGGGACGTGCCGGAGCCGCTCGTACGCCTCGACCCAGCGCGCGACCTCCGCGGCGGGCAGGCCGCAGGCCGTCGCGAAGTACCCGACCCTGGCCAGCTCCCGGTCGCTGGCCGCGCGCCACCGGTCCCGCTGCAGCATCGCGCTGATCGTGGCGTCCGGCAGCGTGCCCCACGACCGCTTCTCGATCTCCGACTGGCGGGGCGAGCCCGCCCAGGTCCGCAGCTCCCGCAGCAGCGAGTACAGCTCGCGGATGTCACCGGCCGCCGACGGGTCGGGCAGCCGCCGCCCGGTGGGGAACGTCGGCTCCGCCCAGGGAGTGAACCTCACCGGGTGCCGTGCCGCGAGCCGCCGCCAGGGCACCTTCGCCTGGTGCGTCTCGACGACCTTCGTCGGCTTGCCGTGCCCGTTCTGCTCGAACGCCGTGCGCAGCCCTGCCCCGCGCTCGTTCCACAGGGCGCCCTCGGTCGCCGTCCAGCGGCGCCGCGCCTCGCCCATGTCGCCGCCGTCGACGCCCGCCGCGGCCAGGCAGGCGCTGACGACCTCCCACGACATCAGCTCGCCGGTGCCCTCCAGCAGGGCCCGCACCGTCGTCTCCAGGAGGCCGGTTCGGTGCGCCAGCGCGTCCGGCCCGATCGCTCCGAGCCGATCGACCAGATCACGGGTGAAGTCCGTTTTCCGGTCGAGATAGGAGTCCACGCCCGCTCCGTCCGTTCCCGCATCAGCGCCCGGCGCCCGCCACGAGGCGACTATCCACGATGCACTTCGGACGGGCACGGCAGAACCGAGTTATCCGGACGTTCGCGCACTGGTGACCATCTAGACGATCTTCGGTCCCCTCCTGGACGCTTCCCGGACTCCTCGGAAATTCCTGGAAGCCACCAGGAAGCGGGGAAAACCACCAGGACGTGCGCAGATCCACACTACGTGCGAGTAGTCCGTAAGGCTGACGCTCATGAGACGAGAACGTCACCCCCGCTCCGTTTCTTACGCCGAACTGGCCCTCGGCCGGTTCAGAGAGTGGCCCCTGACGACCTGTCGTGCCAACTGCCCGCCCGGGCGTGCCCTCTCCCTGCGCGGCAGGCAGATCGTCCACCTGCATCAGGGGAACATGGCCGAGGTGCTCCTCACCGAGGAGGTCATCAACCGTCTCACGGACGCGCTCACATCGTCGGGACGGGTCAGCATCCCCCCGGACACCGGCTGGGTCCAGGTGCACCTGGACACCGAGGGCGACCTCTTCCTGCTGGAGTCCCTGGTGAGCCTGGCGATACAGGCCAACGACCCGAGCAAGGGCCCGCCGCGCCGTGCCGTCACGGCCTGTCCCCATGTGCGCCCGACCGTCCGGGAACGGCGCAGGCCCGTCGACCCGGGGCGTCCCGCAGGCACGTTCTCATCGCGTCCGGCGGGGCGGATGGCGCTGGCGCCGCCCTGGGCGCCGGCCATACGGCCGCGCGTCGGCGGCGGCGCCTGAGAGGGGCGCCGGTGACCCCGTTCAAGGATCCCCGGCCGCCTTGAAGGCCCGGCTCATCCGCACCGAGAGCACCCCGAAGATGACGCCGAGGGGCAACTCCAGGGCGAGCGCCATCGCCACGGCCACGGGGAAGTGCGCGGGCCTGGCCGTCATCACGTCGAACCACGCGTCGACCACCATCAGCGCGGCGAGCACGGCGGCCGTCAGCGCCGCCCGATCGTCGCGGCGGTGGACGAGCCAGGCCGTGCTCGCCATCGCGGCGGCGAGCAGGGCGTCGAACCCGCTCCACAGGACCGTCCACTCGACGTGACGGTCCTCGGACGCGGTGGAGGCCGCCATCCCCACCGTCCACACGGTGACGGCGACCGTGCCGGAGGCGAAGGCGGCGGCGACGAGCCTCCAATGCGCGGAGGGCCGGGCGATGTTCATCGTCATGCGGCCAGCCTCGCCCCCGGGGCCGCGCCAGCGCCTCCTGCGAGAGACCCGGCCCACCGGCCGGAAGCAGGACCCGCTCTCCTCCGGCAGCAGGAGCGCGACCGGGCCGGCATGCCCGGGCGGCTCGGAGAACTCAGGGACGCTCGGGCACTGAGAGAGTCGCGAACGCGCGAAGCCTCTCGGGGGCCTGGGGGTCGGCCGAGACTCTGAGGGCACGGTAGGGCCCGGGGTCCTCGGGGATCCGCGGCACGTGCTCGATGCGCAGGACATCGGACGTCGTCAGCAGACCGTCCAGGACCGCCTCGGCGAGTGTGTGACCGACGTGGACGAGGTAGTCCTGGAGCCGCAGATCCTGGAGCGCCACGCGCAGGTGCGCGGTCGGCGCGTTCGCGGGAGGCGCGCCGGGGAGCGCGACATGGGGGGCGTCCGGCCAGTCGGCGCCGATCGTTCCCCGGACGGGGCGGAGCAGGCGGCGCAGCGTCTTGTACTGCTCCAGTGGGCCCGGCCCGTACCAGGCGATGGACTCGTCCTCAGAGAGATGGTCATAGGGGAAACGCTCGGCCAGGTTGCCCGGGATGCCGGCCAGGAAGATGGTCCGGGTGAAGTTGCCGTACCACAGGTCGCGCGCCTGCTGAGGCATCCGCTCGGCGAACGTCACGACCGAGACCGCGAAGGCCGCGGGACGGGCGTCGCGCAGCACCGCGACCGCCCCGGCGCCGGTGTCCCCGCGCGGCCGGGCGCGGCCGGCGCGCGAGAGCCGGTCACCGAGCGCGGTGCGCAGCGTCCGCTGGTCGAGCATCGCGCCCCCGTTCCGTGATGAGCCGGTCGATGTCCGCCGCGAGCTCGGCGGGGGAGGACCGCCCGGCGTGAAGCCGATGGACGCGCACCGTCTCCAGGGACCTGAGGGCGGCGTCGTAGCCGTCGCGGATCCGCAGCAGGTGGTCGTGCCGCTCGTGCAACTCGGCGGGCCGGGCGCGGGCGTGGATGCGGCGCCGGGCCTCCGCCACGTCGAGGTCGAGGAGCACCACGAGGTCGGGGAGCCGGACGTCGAACTGGGCGGCGAGCGCGCTGGCCCGCTCTCCGGGCGGCAGGTCGAGGAGCCGGAGGAGGTCGGTCGCCATGGTGGTGAGGTCCAGGGCGCGGCCGAGCCGGCGCCCCAGCCGCTCGCACCAGTCGACGGCCGCGGCGACATCGTCCTGGCGCAGGGCGGCGAGATGCCGGCGGAGCCGGGCCGGGCGGTCGGGCCCGGTGGCGCGTTCGACGGCGCTCCGGTAGAGCGGCAGGTAGGCGAGGCCGTCCACGACGGGATGCCGCTCGGACAGCACCGTCCGCGCCCCGAACTCGCCGACGAAGAACCGCTCCGTCACGGCGAAGGTGCACATCTGGAGATAGAGGACGGCGAGCTTGAGCTCCGGGGCACCGAGCCGGTCCGCGTCACGTGACATCGACGTCAGGTGGCGGGACAGGCCGTGCAGGGGGCCGTCGGGGTTCTCGTGGGCGTGCATGCAGGACAGGGCGGCGCGGCCGGGAGCCCGCCTGTTCGCGAGCAGCCGGATGACCGTGGACTTCCCCGATCCGTCGATGCCGACCAGGGCGACGCGGAGCACTTCAGCGGACACCGACGGCCTCCTCCGCGCGGTCCTCCATCTCCAGCAGGCGCAAGGCCGTCGGGACGAGATGCTGGAGGAACGGCAGTTCGCGGTGCGCGTGCGTCATC
Source organism: Actinomadura roseirufa (assembly GCF_900659635.1). Lineage (GTDB taxonomy): Bacteria > Actinomycetota > Actinomycetes > Streptosporangiales > Streptosporangiaceae > Spirillospora > Spirillospora roseirufa. The sequence goes on from NZ_CAACVB010000181.1 coordinate 8,093, forward strand.
AGGTACAGCTGCAGCCGGGTGGTGGCGAAGTCCCACAGCGCCAGCCGGTACCCCTCCCGCCAGGTGTCCGGGTCGGGCGCCTCGGCCCCCGCGTCCTGGAGCGCCGCCCGGTGGTGGGCGAGCAGGCCGGCGACCTCCGCCTCGCCCGCGCCGGCGGGCAGGACGAAGGCGAGCAGCTCCGCCAGGTCCCGCTGCGGGACGTGCAGTGTCGCCAGCTCCCAGTCGTAGGCGACCAGGCTCAGGCCGGGCGAGCGCAGGGCGATGTTGCGCGGGTTGAAGTCGTTGTGGACGAGCGTGCGGGGCATGCGTTCCAGCCGCGTCCACCACTCGCCCGCAGAGCCGATGATCCGCAGAAGCCGGCGGAGGTCGTCCGGAGCGATCCAGTGGGGATGCTCGGCGGCGTTGTGCTCGGCCATCGCCGCCCAGAGCTCGGCCATCGCCGCCACGCGCTCCGCCGTCGGGACGCGGCCGAGCCAGCCCGCGCGGGTCAGCTCGTCCTCGCGGCCGAGCCAGGCGGCGTGGACCGGGGCGATGCCGTCGAGGGCGGCGCGCAGATGCTCGTCCCGCCACAGCTCGGGGCGCTCGGCGGAGTCCTTGAGGATCACCTGCGGGCCGAGCCGCTCCATGAGGATGACGTACGCCTCGCGCGCGGGGTCGGCGTGCACGCCGTAGACCTTGGGCAGGACGCGCGCCAGTGCGGGGTCACGGCTCCGGTAGACGGCGAGCTCGCGGGTGTGCACGTCCTTGAAACCGGTCCAGTACCGCCACCGGGCGTAGAGGCCGGCGAGCCGTCCGCCGGACAGGGACGCCAGCTTGGCCGCCTCGATGATCACCTCTTCGTCCAGCGGCTTGACCTTCGCGACCAGGTCCAGCTCCCCGGCGCCGCCGGGGACGGTGTAGCCGACGCGGAGCGGGAACACCCCCGCCAGCTTGCGCTGGTCGCCGCGCGCCGCCAGGTCGGTGAGCAGGCCCGACTGCGCGTCGTCCGCCAGCACCGACACCTCGCCCACCGTCAGCTCCGGGACGCCCTCCGCCTCGGCCAGGAGCGGTTCCAGCAGCGGCGCGGCCAGGTCGGCCCGGGTCAGCCAGTCGACGCGCCGCGAACGGCCGAGACGCTCGTGGGCGTCGGCGAACTGGCCGCCGGCCACCGCCGCGAGCGTGGAGACGTTCAGTGCCAGCGCGAACCCGCAGACGATCTCCGCGAGGCGCCGCATCCCGCCGTCGCCCGCGCAGCCGAGGGCCTCCAGCAGGTCGCGCTGGCGGGGCAGGCCGGTGCCGCCGCCGACGGTCCCGACCACGAGCCCGGGCAGCAGCAGCGCGGCGCGCAGCCCCCCGTCGGCGGGCTCGACGGAGAAGACGGCGCCGCTCGACTCGTAGACGCTGGCGACGTCCTGGCCGGTGGCGACGTAGACGGCCGCGATCACGTTGGCGGCGTCGATGTCGAAGCCGACCATGCCGGCCTGCTGGGCGCCCGCGACCCCGATCCGGTACAGCCGGTCGATCGCCTCCGGGGTGGTCCTCAGCACGCGCCGGACCGTCGCCCGGTCGAGCGCGCACTCGGCCGCCACCCGGGCGCCACGGCCCGCGATCATGTTCAGCCGGGTGAGCTTCTTGTCACCGCTCAGGTTGCCGTCGATCGCGGACCACAGCGGTGCCAGCCCGGGTTCGAGCGTGAGCCGGTCGTCGATCCACTGGCAGGCGCGCCACGTCGCCGCGGTCGTCATGTTCTGCCCGCCGGCGTCCGCGGTCTCGTAGACGAAGCGGAGGTGGACGACCCGCCCGATCTGGACCGGGTCCAGCTCGATCAGCCGGGAGTGACGGGAGACCGCGCGGACCTCGTCGGCCAGCTCGGCGTGCCGGCCCACCGCCCATCGGGCGAAACGCGCCGCCGTGGCGAGGTCGTCGAACTCGAACACGGGCGCCCGCGTCATGCGCTGCCCGAGCACCCTGGTCTCGACCCCGCCCGCACGGGTGACGGCCTTGGCCCCGCGCGCGGCGGAGGCGACCAGCGCGCCCTCGGTGGTCGCCAGCGGCACGGTGATCAGGCCCTGCGCGGCCTCGCCCCGGAAGAGCATCGGCCCGGCCAGCCCGACCGGCACCTCCACCGTGGTCACGTAGTTCTCGATGTTGCCCATGAGGTCGCGCGCGGGGACGCCGGCCTCCTCCAGGGCGGCCAGTGGTGAACCGGCGGCACGGCGCAGCCAGTCGAGCCGTGCCCTCCGCGCCGCCTCCGTGTACTGGCCGCGGTGAGGGATCTCCTCGGCGCTCGCGGTCATCGCGTCCCCCTCCCGGACAGGCTCGCCCACAGAGGTGAGCCGGGCTGAAAGACGCGGTCCTTGACGCGGGGCGGCCGCTCACCCCCCTCGACTCTTCGCCTCCAGTCTTGGAGGAAGTCCTCATTGCGGACGGGGACGACGCCGGGCGCCGCGAGCCTTCCCTTCTCCCGGGCACGCCGGTATCCGGCCGACTCCTCGGCCAGGCGGGCGTCCAGCTCGCGGGTGAACGCCTGGATCTCGGTCCCGGTGACCTCGCCGTGAAAGGCCACCGCCGCCTGGTGGGCCGGAACCCTGCCGTTCGCCGGATCCAGCCGCCAGATCACGTTCCGGACCTCCAGGCCCGTGCCGGCCGCCGCGCCCGACAGCGCCCGCAGCGCCTCGTGCTCCCGCAGCCGCTCCTCCGCCGCCGACAGCGCCCCGTCGCGGCCGGCGTACTCGACGCGCGGCGTCCGCCCGGCGAGCCCGGCGACCCGGACGATGTCCCTGGTCGCACAGCGGTAGAGGCCGCCGATGTGCGACAGGACGACGTGGTAGTCCCGGCCGTCCTCGAGTTCGTGGGCCAGGACCGTCGCGGCGTCACCGCGGATGTCCTCACCGGCCGGGACGAACTCGTAGAAGCAGGACGGCGTCATCAAGGGCGCGGCGGTGCGATGCCGGTCCACGGGCGCCGCCAGCGGGCCTTCGCAGGATCCCAGCGGGGCGGGCAGCACCCGAACGCCCGGGCCGTACTCCTGTGCCACCCAGGGCAGGTAGAGCCGCGCGACGTAGCCGGTCCACGCGATCACCACCTCCAGCCGGGGCCACAGGTCGCACGGGCGCACCGTCCCGAACCGGTGCGCCGCCTGTTCGATCAGCCGGGCCCGGGCGGGGGCCGGCTCCCCGAAGGCGACGTCGCCCAGCGTGCCGTCGTGGATCTCCCGGGCGAGCCGCTGCCACCAGAGTCCGAGCTGGTAGGGCAGCGCGGCGGCGATCGCCGGGTTGACCGCGATGACGGCGCGCACGTCGTGCTCGGCGGCCAGCCGTAACCGCAGGTAGGCGCGCTCCCACGGGTCGCCGTCGGCGAACCTGTCGGGCAGCCGGCTCCACGGGGCCCGGTTGCCGAGACCCGCGGCCGTCTCCTCGCCGATGCGTTCGTAGTCGACCTGGCTGGCGCCGATGTGCGGCTGCCCGCCCTCCGTGCGTCCCATCCGGGAATGCGGGTCCTGCCACAGGTTGAGCACGGAGTCGTCCGCGGCGGTCAGCCCGGGATGGTGCTCGATCGCCGTGGCGAGGCCGCCGAGATAGAACGGCAGAAAGCTCTGCTTGAGGTAGCTCACCGTGACCGGGATCCGCTTCTCCACCCCGGTCGTGCCGCTGCTGGAGAAGTAGACGATCGGATCCTCGGTGGAGAGCACCCCTGTCTCGCCGTTGATGACACGGTCGAGCCAGGGCGCGAACTCCTCGTGCGCCCGGATGGGCACCGCCGCTCGGAAGTCGTCCACGCTTCGGAGCTTGGCGAACCCGTGCGCGCGGCCGAAGGCCGAATCCCGGTTCGCGCCGAGCGCGGCGGCGAGCACGGCCGACTGGACCGCCTCCGGATCGGCCAGCGCCTCGCGCAGCCGGGACCGCTCGTCCCGGGCGCGCCGGCGGAAGGCGTCCGCCCGCCTGGCCGGGCTCGCGGCGACGGCCTGTCTGGCTTGCGATGTCTGCACGTGTACGGCCCTTCTCGGTGCTGCGGGGTGGTTCACAGGAAGACCTCGTCGAGGAGCCCGCGGGACGGCCGGCGGCCGTTTCGCGCGAGGAGTTCGCAGGTCAGGCGGTACGGGTCCACCCAGCCGGACGGGGTCAGATGACGGCGCAGCTCACCGGCGTGACCCGCGCCGTGCCGGCCGTGGCCCGCGCCCGCGAGCAGCGCGGACGCCCGGGCCATCGCGCGGCGGATCAGCCGCGCCTCGACCGGGCCGCCCGCCGTGCGCTTCAGCGTGTTGATGAAGTAGATCCGCATGCCGAGGCGGTAGACCTCCGGGCCGACATGACGCAGGCACAGCGCCGACAGCTCGTCCAAGGCCGTTCCGGCCCAGCCCCCGCTGCGGCTGGAGCCGCTGACGCCCGGTATGGGCACACGCCCGAGCGCCAGCCGCGACGTCCGCGCTCCCAGATGCGCGAGGATCCGCTCCACCAGCACGTAGTCGTGCCCGATCTCCTCGTCGTGGACGAGGAGGACGTGGTCGAACTCCGCGATCCGCGGGATCAGGTCGCGCAGGACCATCAGCAGGTAGTTCGCGTGCCCGTCCGGGGCGACGACCAGGCGCAGGGGCATTCCCCAGCGCGTGCCGTCCAGGTAGACCGGCCCGCCGAACCGGCGATGGTCGAGGCACAGGTCCCGCTCCGCCAGCAGATCGATCACCTCCCCGACCGGGAGGCGATAGGGACGGTCGGCGAACAGGCCGGGGTCGCGGACGTGCAGCGTCGTGAGCTCCCGGCCCCACTCCCGCAGGATCCGCTCGCTGGCGGGGTGGACCCAGCCCCGCTCCGCGCGCTCCGCGTAGGGCCGCAGGGCCGAGAACGGCGGCGCCGGCCCGGCGTGCGCCCGCACGTAGAGCTCGCCCAGTTCGTGTACCCCGTGCCCGGTGTAATCGACGTCACCGAGCGTCCGGTCGAGGTATTCCCAATAACGCAGGGTCTGTCCGGTCAAACAGGCCGATCGGGTGTTCCACAGATACGTCACGTCGCCCAGTGCGCGCGTACTCCGATACAGAGCGTCCACCCACAGAAATCCTTTGGCGTGGGTGGGCAGGATCGGCTTGGTGGGAGTGATGGTGATCGGCGCGATCAGCAGTCGCGCGCCGTTCCCGGTGCCCTCGTTCGAAATGACGGACCAGCTCCCCTCCAGCGTCGGCCCCCCTCCGCCGCGCGCCGGGAGGCCGGCCGCGGCCGGCGTCCGGCACGGTGCGGACGTCGCCGCCGGTGAGAGCCCTCGTCGCCCGCCCCTGCCCCCGCCGGCGGTGCTTCGGCCCGGTGCCCCGTCCGAGCCGTCCCCGCCGCCGCGGCCCCTGCGGGAACCGTCCTCGGCGGGTGCCTGGCAGCGCATGCCCGGCCGCGGCACGGCGGCCGGCGCGCGCGGGTGAATGCGGCGGACGGCCCGCGCGGCTCTTACTGAATTTCTGTCGTATAACTGAGAATTCCGCTCGGCCGGACCGTCCAAGTCAGGCTGCATTCAGCTTGCAGTAAAACCTTCTGGATCTGCCAGAAGGTGACCTGATCAGGCCAAGCCGGGGTGCCGTCGCCGGTGCTCCGGGGAGCCTTACCAGTGATCATCGCGGTGTGTAGCACGGCGGGGTCCTGCTGTGGTTCCGTGATCGGCTTGACAGGCGCGCCCGCTTCCGGACGGCCGGATCACCCGTGCCCACCCGGCACACTGGAGCCCATGACGATCTTGTTCGTGGACGGCTGGCTCGGTCCGGATCCGGGGGACTGGCAGGAACTGTGGATGCGGGACCTGCCCGGGGCGGTGAGGGTGGAACAGGACGACTGGCGGCGCGCCGAACGCGACGCGTGGGTGGCCAGGCTCGACGAGGAGATCGCGCGCTGCGCGGAACCGCCCGTCCTCGTCGGGCACAGCCTCGGCTGCCTGACCGTGGCCCACTGGGCGATGGGACGGAACCGGCGGCCGGTGCGCGCCGCGCTGCTCGTCACGCCGGCCGACCTGGAACGCCACGCCACGCCGGAGATCACGGGCTTCGATCCGATCCCCCGCGCGGCCCTCCCCTTTACGACGGTCGTCGCCGCGAGCCGAAACTGCCATTGGATGACCTTCGAACGCGCGTCGTCGTTCGCCGACTCGTGGGGGGCGCGCCTCGCTGACATGGGGGAGGTCGGGCACCTGACCGTCGGCCAGGGGTACGGGCCCTGGCCCGAGGGCGAACGGCTCCTTCACGAGCTGCTCGACGACGGCCTGCCCGGCGACGTCACGGAGGCGGGCGGCCGCCGGTGACGGGGCGCTGAGCAGATCGTTCAAGACTTCTCCTTCCCGGCGTCGCGACGATTGCGGCCAACGTGCTTCGGAGGAGGAGATCGTGGACATCCCCTTGCGGCTGTCTCCCGCGGACATGCGGCGCCTCGGCCACCTCGCGGTGGACGAGGTGGTCGACCATCTGGCGACGCTTCGGGACCGTCCGGTGGGCGGCCCGCCGGACCGCGCGCGGATGGAGGCGCTCTTCGACGCGCGCCTCCCCGGCGGCCCCGCCGACCCCGTGGAGGTCATGGAGCAGGCCATGGCGCAGCTCCGCGACTTCATCGTCCACACCGACCATCCCCGCTTCCTGGCCTACATCCCCGGCCCGAGCACCTTCGTGGGCGCCGTCGCGGACTTCGTCGCCTCCGGCCTCAACGTGTTCGCCGGGCAGTGGATCGTGGGCGCGGGGCCCGCCGTCATGGAGCGGACCACGATCGACTGGCTGCGCACATTGTGCGGGCTCCCCGAGACGGGCGGCGGGCTGTTCGTGAGCGGTGGCACCATGGCCAACCTGGTGGCGGTCCATGCCGCGCGCAGCCGCCGCGACGGTCTGGTCTACGTCACGTCCCAGACCCACGGCTCGATCCGCAAGGGGCTGCGCTTCCTCGGGTTCGACGAGGGCCGGCTGAGGATCATCGCGACGGACGACCGCCACCGGATGGACGTGGCCGCGCTGCGGAGGCGCGTCGCGCGGGACCGGGAGGAGGGGCTCGTCCCCTCGTGCGTCGTGGCGACGGCCGGCACCACCAACACCGGCGCCGTGGACCCCCTCGGGGCCCTCGCCGACCTGTGCGCCGCCGAGGACGTGTGGTTGCACGTCGACGGCGCCTACGGGGCCGCCGCGGTCCTGTCCGATCGGGCCGGTGACCTTCTGGAAGGGCTCGGACGGGCCGACTCCATCGCGCTCGATCCGCACAAGTGGTGGTACCAGCCCTACGAGGCGGGCTGCGTCCTCGTCCGCGACGAGACCACGCTGACCGACGCGTTCGCCATGAACGCCGAGTACCTGCGCGAGACACGGCACGGGACGGCACCGCTGAACTACTACGACCTCGGGCCCCAGCTCACCCGCGGCTTCCGGGCCCTCAAGCTGTGGATGTCGTTCAAGACCTTCGGGCTCGACGCGTTCCGGCAGGCGGTCGAGCACGGGATCGCGCTCGCCGAGCACGCCCAGGACCTGCTCCTGCGCGGGGACCGCTGGGACGTCGTCACACCGGCCCAGCTGGCGATCATCACCTTCCGTCCCCGCCTGCCCGGCGCCGCGCCCGGCCGCGTCGACGACCTCACGCGCAGGATCGCCACGGGCACGCTGAGGGACGGCTTCGCCCTGGTCATGACCACGGAGATCGGCGGGCGGCCGGTGCTGCGGCTGTGCATCACGCATCCGGAGACCACGGCGCGGGACGTCACGGACACGATCGCCCTGCTGGAGCGGCTCGCGGACGAGGCGGCCGGCGGTAACGGCCGGGCGTGACCCCCACGATCCGGGTGAAGTGCCGGTGCAGATGGCTCTGGTCGGCGAAGCCGGTGAGCTGCGCGATCTCGGGCAGCGGCCGGTCGGACCTGATGAGCGCGCGGGCGGCGTCGATCCGCCGGGACACCAGGTACTCGTGCGGCGGCATGCCCAGGTCGGCGTGGAAGCGGCGGACCAGGGTCGCCCGGCTCACGCCGGCGAGCGAGGCGAGGTCGCCCAGCGACACGGGGGCGGCGTAATGGCGGTCCAGGTAGTCGCGGAGGATCCGCACGACGGGCGAGCCCGGTGCCGGGGCGCCCGCGTCCCGGGCGTGCCCGCGGAACAGCCGGGCGAGCGCGGCCGCGAGCTCCGGCGCCGCGCCGCCCGGC
>NZ_CAACVB010000182.1 GCF_900659635.1 Actinomadura roseirufa
CCGGCCCGGCCACCGCGAGCCGCAGGAGCTGGCCTCCGCCGACGTCGCCGCGATCGTCGTCGGCCCCGGGCTGCGGCTGGACCCGCTGACCGGCGAGCCGCGCCGCGCCGAGCTCGCCGCGCTGGCCTTCGGGCACCGGCTGGAGCTGCTCGCCCGGCTGCCCGCGCACGGCCTGGACGGCTTCCAGCTCGCGCACGCCCTCGACGACCACGGCTACCGGGTGGTCACCCCCGGGGCGCGCGCGCCCCGCACGCCCGAATACGGGCTGGAGGGCCTGCCGGACATCTTCGCGCAGGTCCCCGGCGGGCGGCTCGTGGTGGCCGACGGCGGGCTCGGCTGGGCCGACGCCGCGGGCGACGTGGTGCTGAAGATGCCCGAGGACCGCATCGGCGGCATCGAGCTGCTCACCATCGGCGGGCACGCGTGGGTGCGGCTGTACGACGCCGACGGCGACGAGTTCTTCGCCGCGCCGCTGTCGGCGCTGCGGATCTCGCGCACCGACCTGCGGGAGGCCGCGCGCCGCGCCGGGCTGCCGGTGAACGACGCCGAGTACGACGCGTACCTGAGCGCCGCGTTCCACGCGGCGGTGTCCACGCTCACCCTCCCGGCGGCCGAGGCCGACGTCACCGCGACGACGCCGCTGCCCGTACCGGTCGAGGCCGGGCCGGTGACGGGCTTCGGCGGGGACGCGCCCGGCGACCCCGGCGGCGTGATCGCCGGGCCGCCCGGCCCGGTCACCGCGCCCGGAACGCTCTTGGACGCCACCCGCCGGTCCCGCGCCGGGACGTACGGGATGAGCGTGCTGCTGTGCGAGGCCGTCGCGCTGGTCGGCGCGGTCTGGCTCGGCCCCGACCTCGGCGGGTTCGGCGCCACCGCGAGCTGGTCGGCGCCGACGGGGCTGCTCGTGGGCCTGGCCGGCTACTGGCTGTACGACCGCAACCGGTCCCAGCTGCGGGTGTCGCCCGCCGGGCTCGCCGTCGTCACCCGGCGCGGCCGGGTCGAGTGGGACCTCACCCGCGACCGCATCGGCGGCATCGGCATCGACGAGGCCACCGAGCGGATGCCGCGGCTGGTCGTGTGGAACCCCTCGGGGCGGGTCCTGCGCCAGGTCACGTTCCCGCCCGACCTGGACGAGCTGCGCCGCGCGTGCGAGCGCCACGGCGTCCCCTGGGGGCCGCCGGACGCGGACCGTCCCGCGCCCCCGCCGCCGGAGCTGTGACCGGCCGCCCGGTCCCGTCCCCGTGGCGGGAGCGGGGCCGGAACGGGGGCGGGGCTCAGCGCAGCGACCAGGTCTTCAGCGACTCATAGGTCACCTGGTCGTACTCCCTGCCCGGCAGATGACTGCGCACCAGGTGGACGGCGTCGGCCGTCCACGGGGCGCCCGCGAACGCCGACAGCCGCTCCAGCAGGGGCCGCACGTCGACCGGCCGCCGGGACCGCGCCACGGTCAGGTGCGGCCGGAACGTCCGGTGCTTGTCGGGCGGCGTCCCGGCCCGCCGCCCCGCCGCGGCGACGGACGCGGCGAGCCGGGCCAGCGTGCGGCGGTCGCCGTACAGGCCCGTCCACAGCACCCGCGCGTGCGCGCCGCTGCCCGGGAACGCCCCCGCGCCCGCCAGCGACAGCGACGGCCGGCCGTGCCGGCCGGCGGCCCGTTCCAGCCGCGGCAGGAGGCGGCCGAGGGTCCGCTCGTCCGCCTCGCCGAGGAACGCCAGCGTCACGTGCAGCAGTTCACGCCGGACCCACTTCAGCTCGGGCACCTCGTCGGCGTAGGGCCGGACGGCCTCTTCGAGCTCGTCCAGGATGTCCGGGGGCGGCACGAGCGCCACGAAGAGCCTCATGGGAACGTCCGGAGAGCCACCCGGCCAGCTTTCCAGCCGACCGCACCGGTTGTCACGCGGACCGGGCCCGGACGCACGCCCTTACCCTCCGGCCACGCCGCGGACGCGGCGGGCCCGCGCCAGCGCCCCGCCGACCGCGCCGTCGAGCGTCTGGCCGAGCGCGCCGCGCGGCACCGCCAGCACAGTCACCACCAGCGTGGTGACCACGGCCACCAGTCCGCCGACGAGGATCGTCGACCGTGCCCCGAACTGCTCGGCCATCCAGCCGATGGTGGGCGCGCCGAGCGGGTTCGTCCCGAGGATCACGAACATGTAGAGGCCCATCACGCGGCCCCGCATCTCCGGCGCGACGCTCAGCTGGAGCAGCGCGTTCGCGGCCGTGGTCAGCGTCATCATCGCGATGCCGGTCGGCACCAGCAGCACCAGGAACGACCAGAACGCCGGCATCAGCCCGGTCGCGATCTCCAGTACCCCGAACGTCATCGCCGCGACGACCAGCAGCCTCATCCGGGGCCGGGCCACCCGGCGCGCCGCCAGCAGCGCCCCGGTGAGCGCGCCCAGCGCCAGCATGCTGGAGGCCAGCCCGAACGAGGTCGCGCCGGTGTGGAAGACGTGCTTGGACATGAGCGCGATCGTGGTCGGGAAGTTCATGCCGAACGTCGCGACGAACCCGACGAGCACCAGCACGAGGACCAGGTCGCGCCGGGCGCGGACGTACTTCAGCCCCTCGACGAGCTGGCCCTTGGCGCGTTTCACCGGCTCCACGGGGAAGAGCTCGGCGGGCCGCATGGCGTAGAGCCCGAACAGCACCGCGCCGTACGACGCCGCGTTCAGCAGGAAGACGGGCCCGGTGCCGAGCGCGGCGATCAGCACGCCCGCGACGGCGGGCCCGACCAGCCGCGCGCCGTTGAAGGTGGCGCTGTTCAGCGCGATCGCGTTGGGCAGGTCCCGCCGGCCGACCATCTCGATCACGAACACCTGGCGGACGGGGTTGTCGACCGCGGTCGCGAGCCCCAGCCCGAACGCCAGCAGGTACACGTGCCAGACCTGCGCCTGCCCGGTCATCGCGAGCACGCCCAGGATCAGCGCGAGCGCGCCCGCCGAGCTCTGCGTGACCGCGAGGACCCGCCGCTTGGGGTAGCGGTCGGCGAGGACGCCGCCCCACAGCCCGAACAGCAGGAGCGGCAGGAACTGCAGGCCGGTCGTGATCCCCAGGGCCAGGCCGCTGCCGTGGGCGAGGTCCAGGACGAGCCAGTCCTGCGCCACGCGTTGCATCCATGTCCCGGTGTTGGACACCACCGACCCGATTGCGAACAGCCGGTAGTTCCGTGTCCGCAGCGACCGGAACATTCCGCCGCGCCCGGCCGGCTCCGGCGGATCGGAAGGCGAGGGATCCGAGGGCTGCGTGTCCGAGGGCTGCGTGTCCGAAGGCTGCGTGTCGGAGGGAGGGACGGCGGGGGTCTGGGCGTCGGGCGTCCCCGTCCCAGGGGGCGGAGGGGCGAGGACCGGGGAGTCGGGGGCGGGGGAGCCGGGGGCGGGGGCCGGGGGGTCGGTGGCGGCGAAGCGGGGGGAGGTGGCGTGGACGCGGGCGGGTTCGGGGTCGCCGGCGGCCGGTTCGGCCGCGACGGGATGAACCGTTCCAGACACTGGGTGCGCTCCAGGGGCCTCAGATGCGCGCGTGCTGTGGGGGACGGGCGGGAGAGTAACGGCGGCCCGCGGGGGCCGGTCGTGCGCCCTGGGGCCCGCGCGCCGCGGCCCCGTCCGAGTCATCGGACCTCATCGTTAGCAGAAGTCATTACCAAGGCTAACGATAATCACGCTCCACGCATTCCGGCAACCGCGATGATCCATCACAGAGGACGGCGAACGACCATTTCAGCACCCCATACCCCAGGTCAGGCATGCCGTCTCCGGCGTCCGCCGCGGGGAACACCTGTCCGCACGACCGTCCCCCGCGGCGCTCGCGGCGCGCTTATGAACGGCTGAGCTTGTCGATGATCGGGGCGGCCCGGCCGAGGATCTCGCGCTCGGCCTCGGTGAGCTCGCCAAGGCGGCACGACAGCCACGCCTCCTTGCGGCGGCGCTCCTCGCGGAGGAAGGCCGCGCCCGCGACGGTGACGCTCAGGACGGCCTGGCGGCCGTCGGTGGGGTGCGGGCTGCGGGCGACGAAGCCGCGGGCCTCCAGGAAGGCGATGACGCGGGTCATCGAGGGCGGCTGCACCTTCTCGTGGTCGGCCAGCTCGCGCGGGGTCATCGAGCCGTGCTGCGAGATGGCGGCGAGCGCGGCGAACTGGGTGAGGGTGAGCGGCCCGGGGCCGTCGGACGCCGCGGGACGCAGGGTGCGCAGCCGCCGCGACAGCCTGGCGATCGAGATGCGCAGCTCCTCGGCGAGGCCGGGGGTGGAGGGCGCGGGGCCTCCGGTCGGTGTCGTCGTCATGGTCATCGCTCTCCCACTGTCCATGCTTCCACGCCCGATCGTGGACGCCGAGGGTCGCGACGCCCTCCCTGTACAAGCATGTCCGCAACCTGGCCGAGTTGCGACTGATGATGACCATACGAGTCCTGGAGGAGCCGTCGGAACGGATCGGGCACGCCGCGCTCGGCCGGTCCGAGGGAACCTGGGGACGAGCCACCAGTTGGTCATCTCCATGGTCACCGGCGGCCTGCCCCGCTCCGGTCCGGGCGGCCCCGGCGCGTAACCTGGGCGCATGACCCGAGCCCGCCGCCCCGACCCGCCGCCGATGCGCAGCAACGACGTCCTCGTCGCGGCCGCGGGCACCGCCGCGTGGGGGGTCGCGCTGGTCGTCCTGCTGATCGTCGGCCCGCCCTCGGGCGACCGCTGGTGGCTGTGGGTGTGCGTCGCGGGAATCATGATCGGGCTGTTCGGCACCTGGTACACGCCGCGGCTCCAGGCGGGCCGCGAGCGCCTGGAGACCGAGCGCGCCGCCGGACGGGCCGCCGAGTCCGGCGGCGCCGAGAACGGCGCGGATCATGCCACGGATCACACCGGGGAGGACGCGCCGGAATCCACGGCGCGGGCTCCGGAGCCCGGTGCCCGGCCCGCCTCGGGGCCCGCGGCGGACGGCCGCTGAACGGTCAGGGCTCCAGGTCGGACTCGGCCAGCACGACGGCGAGGGAGCCCGGATCGCGCAGGACCGCCTCGACCAGGAGCCGGTCCGCCCAGGCACCCGCCGTCCAGGCGAGGGCCCGCGCCAGACCCGCGGCACCGCTCGCGTGCACCTGGCCGTCGCCCGTCCACCAGGAGACGGCCTGACCGTCCACGATCAGCGGGTCATGCGCCAGGTAGGTGTCCGGAGCGTCCGGCAGGACCGCGTGGACGACCGGCGGAACGACCCGCTTCTCCCCCACCGACTCGACATCGCCCGGGATCTCGTCACCGGCCAGTGAAAGATCCAGGAGTTCGGCGAGCCGCACGCTCCGTCCCTGCGCGGCGATGACGAGGGGCTGGCCGGTCAAAAGGGGAAGCAGGTCAGGGCTGTCCAGGACGAGCACGTCCGCCGCGTCCGCGACCTCCACCTCTCCATCGACGACCGCCCGGACCCGGTCGGGCGGATCCACAGTGAGGCCGGGGGCGTCGGCGAGGGCTGTCCACAGGTCGCCGAGCTGCGCGCGCGCAACGGTTCGGGCGGGGTCACCCAGGCGGTCGAGCAGTTCCTGGGCGCCGCCCGGCTCGTCCAGGAGGTCCTCCAGTGACGTGCGGACACCCAGAGCGAGCAGAAGATGCTCGTCGAAACCCTCCGGAGCGGTGTCGTACAGCCCGTCCAGCGGGCCCGGGTCGTGCCGGGCGAGGCGGAGCTCGCCCGGCCTCCGCCCGTCCAGAACCGGATGGCGGCCCAGCCACCACGCCGTGTACGAGGGGACGGCGGCGCGCCGCCCGTCCTGGAGGGCCACATGGGCGGGCTCGGTGATCGCCGCGCGCCAGGGCGGCCGCACGAGCAGCCGCAGCGCCGCCGGCCAGTCCTCGACCAGCTCCAGGTCGCGGACGGCCCGCAGCTCGGGGACCAGCGGCGGCAGGTCTCGCGGGCCGATCCGGGCGAGGGCGTCCTCGGCCCACTCCTCCTCGCCGTCGAGGTGGAGGGTCTCGGCGCCGTCGGCGAGGGCGGCCAGGCCGACGTCCTCGCCGCGGGCGAGCGCGAACCCGTCCAGGACCCCGGCGGCGGCCAGGGTCTCGGTGCCCCACCGCTCGACGAGGGCCTCGTCCGCCACGCCGAACGGCGCGTCCGCCGCCATGATCGCGCGCAGCGGGCTCCCGGGGAGCAGCAGCTCTCCGGCCGGGTAGAGGTCGCCGTCGGCGCCGGGCAGCGCGAGGTCGGCCGGCCACGGCTCCGCGCCGGGGTCGGGCCGGGCCGCCGCGACCAGGCCGAGCACGGCCGCGGCGACGGCGTCGGGGTCGTCGGCGTCGAACGAGTCCTCGACGGCGGCGCGCACGGCGGGGTCGGCGAGGACGGCGCGCGGCCCCGCCTCGACCGCGCCGAGCCGCACCAGCAGCGGGTGCACGGCGTCGGGGTGGACGAACCGCAGCCCGAGCACGTCCAGGCCCGCCGGGTCGACGCCGTCGGCGATCAGGAGCCCGCGCGGCCCGCGCACCACGCGGACCCCGGCGGCCTCAGGAGCCCGATAGGGGTCCTCGCGCGCCACCAGTGGCACCGGGAGGGCGCCCAGAGCGTCTGTGGCGGCTCCGCCGAGCGCCTCGTACACCCGATGCCACCATCGCGGCTCCCGGTCCACAGCGGCCAGCTCGTCGATGATGTCCGCAAGCTCGACCCGGCGGACGCCGAGCGCGGCGAGCACCGGGCTGCGCGCGGGCCATCCGGGCGGCAGCAGGCCGGCGAGAACCGGGCCGTCCAGGCCGCCGCCGAGCGCGTCGGCGGGCCCGCCGCCTCCGCCGCCGTCTCCGCCATGGCCCGCCAGCAGGTCGACGAAGGCGGCGGGCGCGTCCACCGCGACGGCGTCGCGGCCCCGCACCCGGACCTCCTCTCCGTCCGGGCCGGTGGGTCCGGGCAGGAGCGGCGCCTCCGGCAGACGGGCGAGGACGGCGCGCCGCAGCCGTACGTCGAGTTCTCCGGCGCCGACGGGTCCCGGGACCAGGTCGAGCAGTCGTGGCGACACGGGACGGGCCCGCAGCAGCGCCTCGTAGGTCTCGGCGGCCCGCTCCACCAGGAAGTCGGTGAGCGGCCCAGGGGCGACGTGGCGCCTGTCCGGGGCGAGCGGGAACGAGGCGATGAGCAGCGCGGGCAGGTCGAGGCGCTCGTCGCTGGGCGTGGGGGCGTGCACCACGGCGGGCGTCCCGGCGGGCCACCCGTCCTCGGGCAGGGCCCATCGCACCTGCCAGAGCGGGCGGGCGCGCTCCTCCACCGGGCGGTCGGCCAGCAGCTCGGGCGGCACCGTCCCGTGCGCCTCCGCCGTGTGCCAGACGGACCCGTCGATCGTCACCTCGTCCGGAGCGCTCCGCACGGCGGTGACCGTCCGCACGTCTCCGTCGACGTCGATCTCCACGGACTCCAGCGCGGGCAAGGCGAGCAGCAGGGCGGGCCCCACCTGCTCCATCTGCTCCCTGACGGTGTCGTACGTCCCCTCCCTCAAGGGCAGCCGGACGACGGTGTCGAAACCGGCGGGGATCTCCGGCAGCCCATCGGGAGGAAGGGCGAAGGGCAGGCGCAGCAGCGGGACGTGCCCGGCGCGCCGGGCGAGCTCTCCGGCCAGCCCGGGAACGCCCTCGGCGAGCCCGCGCGCCCGTTCCGCCGACCACTCCACGCCCCCGCCCGCGGACGCGATGGCCGGGGCGTCGCTGACGGCGACGACCGCGGCGAACCCGACGCCGAACCGGCCGGTCGCCCCGGCGTCGTCCCGTTTGGCCGAGGCCCGCAGCGTGGACAACGCCTCGACTCCGGCGGCGTCGAGCGCGGCCCCGCGGTTGGCGGCCGTCAGCACGGCGCCCCCGGGGCCGGTGCGCAGGGTGAGGCGGAGCCGTCCGGGGACGGCCGCGCGCAGCGCCGCGTCGGCGGCGTTCTGGGCCAGCTCGATCACGACGCGGTCGCGGTAGCCGCCGAGGGCGTGGTCCTCCTCGGCGTTGGCGTCCTCGCGGAACCGCGCGGGCGAGGCGTCCCAGGCGCGCAGGACCCGCTCCCGCAGGTCGCGCGTGCCGAACGGGTCGGACGGGTCGGGTGCGCCGGTGGTGGGCGTCATGGCGGGAGCGATGATCAGCTGTGGCCGAGGGCCTCTTCGTCCTGGGCCTCGGCGTCCTCCGCGGCGGCGCCGGCCGGGACGACGTCGTAGCCGAGCTCGTCGATCACCGGCGGGTTGTGCTCGGACGCCGCGGGCAGCGACACGGCCTCGGAGTGGGCGCCGCACCCGTGGTCGGCGGACACGACGCGGCCGTCGTCGGGCGCGTACTCGTTGGCGCACACGCCGAACACCTGCCGCAGCTCACCGGCCAGCGCCACGAAGAACCCGCAGGTGGAGCACTGCGCGGGCGCGGACGCCGCGATCGGCGCGCGGGGGCCTGCGGTGCCGTCGTACCAGCGCGCGGCCGCCTCGTCCCGCCCCTCCCGCGAGAGCACCCGCACCCGGCCGAGGCCGGGCTCCCAGTCCGCCTCCCGGTCGGCCGACTCGCCGGCGTCGGTGTAGCCGGGCGCGAGCCGGACGTCGTCGGGCGCGGTCGGCAGCAGGTCGCCGGGGCCGAGGTCGCCGGGGCGCAGCCGGTCCAGCCACGGCACCCACGTCGGCGCGAGCAGGGCGTCCTCGCCGGGCAGCAGCACGACCTCGCTGACCGTGACGACCTTGGCGCGGGACGCTCGGGTGACCGTGACCGCCCAGCGCCAGCCGCGGTAGGCGGGGTCGAGGGAGGCGAAATCGTGCGTGACCACCCGGTCACCTTCGGCCCGCAGCCCGAGGTGCTCACCGACCGGCACGGGCCGGGCCGTGTCCTCGGCGGCGGCGCGGGCCAGGTCCACCGCCTCGGCGCAGGCGGCGTCGACGGCCGGGGTACGGGACCGGCGGGCGGTCCCGGAGGCGGTGCGCGCGGTGGCGGATCGTGCGGTGCTGGGCTGGCGCGTTGAGCTCACATGTCAATTCTCGCCCATGGAAGGACGTGGCCGGGCACTTCACCTGCCCGAAGTGCCGGAAGGCGCGTGGACGGTCGGGAAAGCGGAGGTGAGCCGGACATCAGGAAGGGAACGTACCCTCAGTTGAGCCACTCCGGCGGCCGTACCCCGCCGCGCTCGCGGACGACCATACCGAGGAGAGATCGAGGCGCATGGACCAAGGGGCTCGTGCCCACCCGTTCGGACGGTCCGTCCGAGCCGGGGCCGGCGGCGCGCGGCGCGCGCTCCGCGGCACCGGCTCGGCCGTGTGGCGGACGTGCCGGCTGACCCGGCGCGTCACGCACGCGGACGGCGCCGGCCGCAGCGGGCTCGGCAACCTCATCGAGGCGTCGGCGATCAACTCCGCCGGCGACGCGCTGGTCACGGTCGCGCTGGCCGGAACGCTGTTCTTCGGCCTGGACGTCCACCAGGCGCGCGGCCAGGTCGCCCTGTACCTGCTCGTGACGATGGCGCCGTTCGCGCTGGTCGCGCCGCTGATCGGCCCGGTGCTGGACCGCACGCGGCACGCCCGCCGGTACGCCATCGCCGCCACCTTCGTCACCCGCGGGCTGCTGTGCTGGGCGATGGCCGGGGCCGTGCTGCACGGCGACCAGGTCACCTTCCTGCCCGCGGCGTTCGGGGTGCTGGTGCTGTCCAAGGCGTTCGGCATCCTGCGCGCCGCGGTGACGCCCCGGGTGCTGCCCGGCGAGATCACCCTGGTCACGGCGAACGCGCGGGCCTCCTTCGCCGGGCTGATCGCCGCGTCGGCCGTCGCGCCCGCGGGGGCCGGGCTGGTCGCGTTCGCCGGCGCCGACTGGGCGCTGCGCGTCGCCACGGTCGTGTTCCTGCTGGGCGTGGTGTTCCCCATGCGGCTGCCCCGGCACACCGACACGCCCGACGCCGAGCAGGAGGGCCCCGTTCCGGACGCGGCCCTCCCGGGCGCGGCCGGGCCCGGCACGCCGCGCAAGCACTGGCGGACGCTCCCCCGCGTGGGGCCGGTCGTGGCCGAGGCGATGCTCGCGAACGCCGTCCTGCGGGCGTTCTCCGGTTTCCTGATCCTCTACCTGGCGTTCCTGCTGCGCCAGGAGCGGTTCGATCCGGTGTCCCACAACGTCGCGCTCGGCCTGCTGGCCGCCTGCGCCGGCGCGGGCGGTCTGATCGGCACCGCGCTCGGCGCTTGGATGCGGTCGCGCGCCCCCCGGCTCATCGTCTCGGCGACACTGGCGTCGATCACGCTGGTCACCGCGGCCAGCGCCGCGTTCTTCGGGCTGTGGGCCGCGCTGGTGGTGGCGACGGCGGCGGGGCTCGGCCAGTCCCTCGGCAAGCTCTCGATGGACGCGGTCGTCCAGCGCGAGATCGGCGAGGAGATGCGCTCGTCGACGTTCGCGGTCTCCGAGACCCTGCACCAGCTCGTCTGGGTGATCGGCGGGCTGCTCGGCCTCGGCATGTCGATCATCGCGGACGGGCGGGTCGCGATGGCGGCCGTGGCGGCCGTCCTGGCACTCGCGCTGGCGCTGCTGCTGTCGCGGCACGCGCGCGGGCGGCACCGCGAGCACCGGCCCCGCCCCCCGGTCGCCGACGCGCAACCGGAGGTCCGCGCCTGACCCGGCCCCCGGTCCGCGACCGGCCGCGGCGGGCCGCCCGGCCGCGCTCGGCTCAGGGACCGCTGAGGTCGTCGGCGACCGCCCGGAGCACCGTCGCGATCTTCTTCGCCTCGGCCGGGGCCGGGTGCTTGCCCCGGCGGTAGGTGTTGGAGATCCCGTCCAGCAGCTTGATGAGGTCCTCGGTGATGAGGACCATCTCGTCGGGCTTCTTGCGGCGCTGCTTGGCGATGGTCTTCTCGACCGACGGCAGGGTGTCGAGGATCCGCACCGACAGCGCCTGCTGGCCGCGCCGGCCCTCGACCACGCCGAACTCGATCCGCTGGCCGGGCTTGAGCGTCGTCACCCCGCCCGGAAGGGCGGAGGAATGCACGAAGACCTCGCCCCCGTCGTCACGGGTGAGGAAGCCGAATCCCTTGTCGGAGTCGTACCACTTGACCTTGCCAGTCGGCACGGGAGACCTCGTCTTGTCATCGTCCTGAATTGGCCCCAAGATTAGTGCCTCACCGCGAGCCGGTGAACACGGCGGTGACGCCCGTGGGGCCCGCGGGCCAACGGACTGAAGCTATCCCGAACAGTTGTCCCCGGCATCCCAATAACGCCATCCGGCATCATCCGCGGACGCCCGGGAGGTCACGCGGCGAATTCGCCCAGCCAACCCGGGAAAGGCAGCAGGTCGGGCAGGACGACGTCGGCGCCGTAGGCCGTGAGCGCCGCGGAGTCGAACGAGCCGGTCGCGACCGCCACCGCGACCGCCGAGGCCGCCCGCGCGGCGTCCACGTCGCCCGTGTGGTCGCCGATGTAGGCGCGGGCGCCGTGCGCGCGCAGCGCCACGCCCTTGTCGGCGCCGAAGAGGCCGCCGACGACCTCGTCCACCTCCAGGCCGAGGTGGCGGACGGTGCGCTCGGTGTCGGCCTGGTTCTTCCCGGAGACCACGATGATCCGGCCGCCGCGGGCGCGCACCGCCTCCAGCGCCGCGACGGCGCCGGGCATGGCGACGGTCGCGGGGACGGCGATGTCGGCGTAGATCGTCCGGTAGCGGGCCGCCATCACGGGCACCTCGCCGGCGGGGAACCAGTAGGCCAGTTCCTCCTCCAGCGGCGGCCCGATCCGCGCGACGACCTGGGCGGTGTCGATCGGCACGCCGGTCTCGGCGGCCAGGGCCGCGTAGACGGCGCCGATCCCGGCGCGGGTGTCGGCCAGGGTCAGGTCGAGGTCGAAGCCGACCGCGAGCCCGGAGCCGTTTCCGGGTGTTTCGGACGAGTCGAGGTCTGGCACGTCCCACAGGGTAGAGGGCGGGCCGGGCGGGGACTCCACGCGGGGTGGGCGCGCCGGGGCACGGGAAGCCTGTACACGGGGAAGGGGCGTGGGCCCGCCGTCGCCGCGTGGTGGGGTCCGGGCACGCGAGAACCCGCGCTCCCCTGGTAGTGGCGATGCGACGGGATCCGAGTAGGAGAGCGCGGGAACCTTTTCTCGCGGGAACCGCCGGGTTTGTCATCGACCGAAACTGGTATGCCCGGTCGTCCGGAACAGCCGCCCGTGGTCCGGATATACCCGGGGCCCCTGCCACGAACCACCGGGTCCGGAAAAGCGCGGGCCTCGAATGAGCCACTCCCGGCCAAAGGACGATCTCGTCGCGGCCTATGACGACCGGCAGCCTCTCCTATCCGCCGGGTCAGCCAACTCTCACCTGCGCCGGATGCCGCGCCGGGGCACCGGTCCGCCGGTCAGCCGCCCTCGCGGCCCGGGAAGCGGACCGCCTCGAACGGCCACGCCGTCGTGGCCCAGGTCCGGACGAACTCCTCCAGCTCCTTCTCCAGCGCGGAGTTCTCCTCGTCCGCGCGCACCCAGAACACCACCACCGCGTCGACGTCCGAGTCCTCGGAGGGCGCGACGTGGATGCGGCCGATCTGGCGCTCCCCGTCCGGGGTGATGACGACGTAGCTGAACGAGCGCCGCAGCTGGCCCTCCTTCTGCAGCCAGGCGACGTCGATCAGGGCCTGCTCGAAGGTGAACTCGCGGTCGGGCCAGCCCCACTCGGGGCCGAACCGCCCGGCCAGCCGGTCCAGGCTGCCGATCACCGCCCCGTAGTCCTTGACCACGTCGTGCACCGTGATCGGGCGGATCTGGAAGCGGGGCCCGGCGACCAGCGTGGGGACCACGAACTCCTCGGGGAGGAAGGCCCCCTGGCCCGCCTTCCGCGGAGATACGAACATCGTCGACCCTTCCCGGGGACGCCCCTTCCGGCGACGGGGCGCGGAGCACAGAACTCTAGTCGCACCCGGGCCGGGAGGAGCCAGATCGCGATTTCGGGCGTGCCGGGTCGGCGGCCGGGGTCCCGCAGGTCGGCGATGCCCTACTGTTCTCGCGGAGGATCTCATCACCATGACGACATCGACGCGTGAGCGGATCGTGGCGGAGTCGCTCCGGCTGTTCGCCGACCGCGGCTACGCCGCGACCTCGGTCGCGGAGATCGAGGCCGCCGCCGGGCTCTCCCCCGGCGCGGGCGGCCTGTACCGGCACTTCCGGTCCAAGGAGGAGGTGCTCGCCGCCGCCGTCCGCGGGCACATCGACCGGACGCGGCGGCAGATCCAGGACCTGCTGGAGCAGGCCACCACCTTCGCCGGCCGGCCGCTGGAGGTCCGGCTGCGGATGCTGTGCCAGGCCGGGCTGGCGAAGATGCGCGAGGAGCAGGACCTGATCCGCGTCCTGTTCCGCGATCTCGACCGGTTCCCGCACCTGGTGGCCGAGATGCGCGAGGGCATCGTGAACCCGCTGTACGACGGGATCGCGGCCTGGCTCGCGGCGCAGCCCGAGCTCGCGGGCGCCGACGAGGACTGGCCGGCGATCGCGTCCATCCTCGGCGGCGCCGTCGTCAACTACTGGCTGACCAACGAGTCGCTGCACGAGCCGCCGAGGCGCATCGACGAGACGCGCTTCGTGCACGCCTGGGCGCGGCTCGGCCTGGGCCTGACGAACTCGGGCCTGATCGGCGTGGAACGCGCCCCCGCGCCGTGACCTCCCGGCGCCGCCACCGGGTCGTCCTCCGGCGGCGCTCCGGCCCGGTCACACCCGGCGGCCTCCTACGCTGAGGGGGCCCGGGCGACGGACGGTGCGGGCCGCCTAAGGTTGGGGAACGGCATGGAAACGTACGCGGACTGGCTGCGCGCCCGGGGCGACGACGACCTGCGCGCGCTGCTGGCCGCGCGCCCCGAGCTGCTCGCGCCCGTCCCCGCCGACCTGACCGCGCTCGCCGCGCGCGCCGCGACGCCCGCCGCCGTCTCCCGGGCCCTCGACCGGCTCGACCGGTTCACGCTCGCCCTGCTGGAGGCGCTGCTCGTCCTCCCGCCGCCCGCCGGGACGGACGTGCTCGCCACCGCCCTCGGCGCGGCCGCCGCCGACGTCGCCGCGGCGACCGCGCGGCTGTGCCGGCACGGGCTCGCCTGGGGCGAGGACGCGCCGATCCCCGCGCCCGGAGTCCGGCAGGGCCTGCCGTACCCGGCGGGCCTCGGGCCGCCCGCCCGGGAGGTCTTCGCGTCCTACCCGGTGGAGCGGCTCACGGCGCTGGTCACCGATCTGCAGGGCGGCGAGGAGCCGCGCGGCTTCCCCGACGCGTCCCGGCTGGCGCGCCGGCTGGCCGAGCTGCTCGCCGACCCCGCGCCGCTGCTGGACGACGCCGGCCCGGAGGCCCGCGCCGCGCTCGACCAGCTCGCCTGGGGACCGCCCGTCGGCCGCGTCGCCGACGCGCGCCGCCCGGTGCGGGTGGACACCGCCACCACGCCCATCGAACGCCTCCTCGCCCGCGGTCTCCTCGCCGCCGAGGACGACCGGACCGTCACCCTGCCCCGTGAGGTGGCGCTCCACCTGCGCGACGGACGCCTGTTCCGGGACGTCACCGCCCAGCCCCCGCCGCTCGCCCCGCCGGTCGCCTCGCGAGACGGCGCCGGGCTGGATGCCCCCGAGGCCGCGCGGCGACGCGCGGACAGGGTCGTCCGCGCCGCGGCGGGCGAGGCGGCCGGCGCGGTGCGGCTCGTCGAGGAACTGCTGGAGCGGTGGGGGCTGGAGCCGCCGCCGGTGCTGCGCAGCGGCGGCCTCGCGGTGCGCGACCTCCGGGCGGCGGCGACGCTGCTGGACGTCCCGGAATGGAAGGCCGCGCTGCTGGCCGAGGTCGCGTACGCGGCGGGCCTGCTGACCCGCAGCGGTGACCTGGACGGCGAGTGGCTGCCGACCCCCGCCTACGACCTGTGGCTGATGCGCGACACCGCCGGCCGCTGGACGGAGCTGGCGCGCGGCTGGCTGAAGTCCGACCGCGCCGCCGGGCTCGCCGGGGAACGCGACGACCGGGACCGGCTGATCAACGCGCTGAGCGAGGCGATGGTGCGGGGCGGCGCGCCGTCCGTCCGCCGGGCGGCCCTGGAGGTGCTGGCGGGCGCGGAGCCCGGCGTGGTGGTCGACGCCGACGCGCTGCGCACCCGGGTGGCGTGGCTGCGGCCGAGGCGCGGCGGGGCGGCCCGCGACCGGCTGCTCGGCTGGGCGCTGCGCGAGGCGGCGGTGCTCGGCCTCACCGGGTTCGGCGAGCTGGCGCCGTTCGCCCGCGACCTGCTGGCCGGCGACGACCCGGAGCCGGTCCTGGAGAAGTACCTCCCCACCCCGGTCGAGCAGATCGTCATCCAGGCCGACCTGACCGCGATCGCGCCGGGCCCGCTGATCACCGAGCTGGCCCGGGAGCTGGCGCTGGTCGCCGACGTGGAGTCCACCGGCGGCGCGACCGTCTACCGGTTCACGCCCGGGTCGGTGCGCCGCGCGCTGGACGCGGGCCGCACCGCCGCGGACGTGACGGACCTGCTCACCCGGCACTCGGCGACGCCGCTGCCGCAGCCGCTGACCTACCTGATCGACGACGTGGCCCGGCGGCACGGGCACCTGCGCGTCGGCTCGCTCGCCTCCTACGTGCGGACCGACTCCGCCGCCACCCTCGACGAGATCCTCGCCGACCGGCGCGCCGACCCGCTGCGGCTGCACCGGCTCGCGCCGACCGTGCTGGCGTCCGGGCTGCACCGGAGCGAGCTGCTGGAGGGGCTGCGGTCGCTGGGCCTCGCGCCGGTCGCCGAGTCCCCCGGCGGCGGCGTGATCGTGACCCGGCCGGACGCCCAGCGCGCCGACCCGCCGCCGACCGCGGAGATCGTCCGGTTGCGCCCGGACGCCGCCGACGCGTCCATGATCGCTGCCGCGGTGCGGGCGCTGCGCGCGGGCGACGAG
>NZ_CAACVB010000183.1 GCF_900659635.1 Actinomadura roseirufa
GCACGGCGCGACGCGCCGCCCGCCCGCCGGGCGCGGATCGGCCGCCGCCTTGATGGCGACGCTCGCCAGCGACACCACCATCGCCATGTCGGAGTCGGTGTCCAGCCGGACGGCGACCCAGTCGCCCCCGGGCCGCACCCGGACCCGTCCAGAGTCGGCCAGGGCCGCGCCGAGGCGCTCGACCACCGGCCGGGTGAGGCACAGCTCCGCCTCGTCCTCACAGTGCAGATGCATGATCTGCGATGTGCCCGTGCACAACGCCAGGCCGACCCCGCAGTCGGCCCGGACCACCGTCACCCCGGGCCATGTCCTGAGCCGCGCGACGATGCGCCCGGCATTGGAGATCGTGCCACTCCCGCCAGTAGCCACACGGCAATCGTTGCGCCCAGGCGGCGTCCAGGGGAACCTGCCGTGCCAAAATCGTTACGGTCAGGAATCCACGGAGTCTTTACCGCCGGAAGATTCACCGGAGAATTCGCGTTTCGGAAGTGTCCGAATAGCGGTTAAGGGACGCCTGATGCCGCCGGGACGGAAATCGTCCCCGCAAATGATCATGTCCCGTCAGCCGGCGCTCCGATCGGCCGACGCGGGCACCGCCGGCCCCGCTTCCACGGCGGGTTCCGCGGCGGGATCGGCGGCGCTCTCGGTGACCGTCGCGGACGCGCGCGGGCGCAGCGCTCCGGCGGCGGGCGCCATCACCGCGGCCATGCAGGCGATCAGGACGAAGGCCGCCGGGTAGGACAGCGCTCCGGCGGCCCAGCCGGTCACCGCGGGCGCCGTCAGCCCGGACAGGTAGGTGATCGTCGCGACGCCCGCCACGCCCTCGCCCGCCGTCGGCGCGATGTTCCCGGCCGCCGCGAAGGCGAGCGGCACGATCGTCGCCGCCCCGGCGCCGATCAGCGCGAAGCCCGCGATCCCGGGGACGGGGGTGCGGGCCGTGACGACGAGCACGCCTCCGGCCGCGGCGACGAGGCCGCCGCAGCGGACGACCGCCGCCGCCCCCAGCCTGCGCACCAGCCGGTCGCCCACCAGGCGCGTGCCCGCCATGCACGACATGAAGACGACGAATCCGGCGGCGGCCGTGCCCGGGCCCGCCCCCGTGACCTTGGTGAGGTACACCGCCGCCCAGTCGGCGCTCGCGCCCTCGGCGAACGTGCCGCAGAACCCGACCGCGCCGATGGCCAGGATGGCGCGGGTGGGCAGCGCGAAGCGGCGCGGCGCGGGCGTCCCGGGCGCGGTCCGGTCGTGCAGCAGCCCCCGGCCCGCGACGATGCCGGTCACCAGCAGCGCCAGCGAGACCGCTCCCAGATGGAGCCGGGCGTCGATCCCGGCGTGCGCGGCGAGGACCCCGACGCCGCCCGCGGCGAGGCCGCCGACGCACCACAGGCCGTGCAGCCCGGAGATGATCGGACGTCGCAGCCGGCGCTCCAGCGTGATCGCGTGCGCGTTGATCACGACGTCGCACATGCCGGACGTGGCGCCGTACAGCAGCATCGTGGCGAACAGCCAGCCGGGCGCGGGCGCCAGGGCGGGCACCGCCAGGATCGCGCACCACGCCGCCAGCAGGACGCGGGTGGTGGCGCGCCCGCCGAACCGGTGGGCCAGCCGGCCGGCCATCGGCATCCCGGCGAACGCGCCGATCGAGGGGCACAGCAGGGCGAGACCGAGGACGGAGGGGCCGATGTCGAGATGGTCCTGGATCCAGGGGATGCGGGTGGCCAGGGTCCCGGCCACGGCGCCGTGCACGGCGAAGACCACGCCGATGGCGCTTCGGTTGCTCATGGCCCGAAAAACTAACAGGTAGGCTTCCTGATGGAAAGGGTATCCGGCAGGCTCCCTGACTAATATGGCCCTGTGAAGACCGCCACACCGACCATGGCCCGCGCCATCAACGACCGCCTCGCGCTCGACCTGCTGCTCGAACGCGGCCCGCTGACGGCCCCGCAGCTGCGCACGCTCACCGGCCTGTCCCGGCCGACCGTGTCCGACCTGATCGAGCGGCTGCGCACCGACGGCCTGATCGAGGTGGCCGGGGAGTCGGGCGCGCAGCGGCGGGGCCCGAACGCGCGGCTCTACGGGCTGGTCTCCGGCCGCGCCCACGTCGCGGGCGTCGACCTGCGCCGCGACGCCGTCCATGTGACGGTCGCCGACATCGCCGGAACGGCGGCCGGCACCCTCACCCGGCCGCTGGGCGCGGACCCGGACCTGGCCGCGCTGGTCTCGGCGGCGGTCGCCGAGGCCGCGGGCGCGATCGTCCTGCACACCGTGGTGCTCGGTACCCCCGGCCTGATCCATCCGCGGACGGGGCTGGCGTCGTGCGGCGGCGTCCCGGGCGGGCGGCCGGACCTGCGCGAGGCGCTGGCCGGCCGGCTCGGCACGCGCGTCGTGCTGGAGAACGAGGTGAACCTCGCCGCCATCGCCGAGCACCGGGACGGAGCGGCGTCGGGCCGCGAGGACTTCGCGCTGCTCTGGCTGGACGACGGCGTCGGCGCGGCGGTCGTGCTGGACGGCCGGCTGCGCCGCGGCGCGTCGGGCGGAGCGGGCGAGGTGGGGCTGCTCAGGATGAACGGCGCCGACTTCTGCGCGCTGGTGGAGGCCGACGTCGCGGCGGGCGCCGGCGCGGAGCGGCTGGCCGAGGTGATCGTGGAGGCGGTCTTCGCGCTCGTCGCCGTCCTGGACCCCGGTCTCGTCGTGCTCGGCGGCACGCTGGGGCGCGCGGGCGGGGACCGCCTCGCGACGATGGTCACCGAGCGGCTCACCGGGCTGTCCCCGGTCCCCACCGAGGTGTGCCCGAGCGTCGTCGAGGGCGACGCGGTGCTGCGCGGAGCGGTGCTCACCGCCCTCGACCTCGCCCGCGACGACGTCTTCGGATAGGTCGTTCTCCGAGCGAGGTCAGTCGCTCCGGGGCAGGCGCTCGCCGGAGCGGAGCCTGTCCAGGCCGAGCCAGATGAACTCCACGGCCAGCTGCTCGGCGTGCTCCCGGTCCGTGCCGGGGTGCTCCAGCCACCAGGACACCATCGACAGCATCGATCCGTGCATCAGCGGGACGAGCAGCCGCGCCCTCCGCTCGTTCACCGCCAGGGCGGCGGGGGAGAGCCGCGGGTCGGCGCGGCGGTGGCGCAGCAGCAGGTCGGCGAACGCCGTGCCCAGGCGGTCGCGCAGCTCCCGCAGCCCGAGGCCCGCCTCGGGCCTGTCGAGATGCCGGATCACCAGCGCCCAGGCGTCCGGCTCGGCGGTCGCGTAGTCGAACAGCACCCGGACCATCGCCCGGACGCCCTCCACCGAGTCCTCCTCGGCGAGCACCGCCTCGTTCAGCCGCGCGGTGAGCTCGGCGACGATCGCCTCGGTGACCCTCGCGAACAGGTCCTCCTTGGACGTGAAGTGCTGGTAGAGCAGCGCCTTGGACACGCGCGCCGCCGTCGCCACGTGCTCCATCTGCGCCTGGTGGTAGCCGCGCCGCCCGAACTCGGCGAGCGCCACCCGGAGCAGCTGCTCACGGCGCCGGGCGTGCGGCATCCGCCGCCGGGCGCCCGCCGCGGCGTCCCCCGCCCCGTCCGGCGCGTGGTCGCCCGTCATGTGCCGGGACGGCCGCTCAGCTCGGCGCGGGCGACGGAGCGCACGTGCACCTCGTCCGGCCCGTCGGCGAGGCGCAGCGTGCGCAGGGCCGCCCACATCGCCGCGAGCGGGGTGTCGTCGCTCACCCCGGCGCCGCCGTGCACCTGGATCGCCCGGTCGACGACCTCCAGCGCGACGCGCGGCGCGATCACCTTGATGGCCGCGACCTCGGACCGGGCCGCCCGCGCGCCGCGCTCGTCGATCAGCCACGCCGTCTTGAGGACGAGCAGCCGCGCCTGCTCGATCGCCATCCGCGACTCGGCGATCTGCGCCCGGACGACGCCCTGCCGCGCCAGCGGCCCGCCGAACGCCTCCCGCGTCAGGGCGCGATCGCACATCAGCTCCAGCGCCCGCTCGGCCATCCCGATCGCGCGCATGCAGTGGTGGACGCGGCCGGGGCCGAGGCGCGCCTGCGCGATGGCGAATCCGGCGCCCTCCTGGCCGACCAGATTCGCCGCCGGGACCCGCACGTCGGTGAGGGTGATCTCGCAGTGGCCGTGCTGGTCCTGGTAACCGAAGACGGGCAGTGACCGGACGATCTCCACGCCGGGGGCGTCCAGGGGCACCAGCACCATCGACTGGCGCCGGTGGGGCTCGCCGCCCGGGTCGGTCCGGCCCATCACGATCATGAAGGCGCAGCGCGGGTCGGCGGCGCCGCTGACCCACCACTTGCGCCCGTTGACGACGTAGTGGTCGCCGTCGCGCTCGACGCGGGTGGCGATGTTGGTGGCGTCGGAGCTCGCCACGTCCGGCTCCGTCATCGCGAACGCGCTGCGGATCTCGCCGTTCAGCAGCGGGACCAGCCACCGTTCCTTCTGCTCGGGCGTGCCGAACAGATGCAGCAGCTCCATGTTCCCGGTGTCGGGCGCCGCGCAGTTGAGGGCCTCGGGGGCGAGGTCGGGGGAGCGGCCCATGACCTCGGCGAGGGGGGCGTAGTCGGTGACCGACAGGCCGTGGGCGGGGTCCTCGCTCCCGGGCAGGAAGAGGTTCCACAGGCCGCGCCCGCGCGCCGCCGCCTTCAGCTCCTCGACGACCGGCGGGACGTGGTGCTCGCGGCCGGCGGCGCGCAGCTCGCGCCGCTGCGCGGCGTGGACCGGCTCGGCCGGGTAGACGCCGGAGTCCATGAAGTCCTGGAGGCGGCCGAGGTACTCCTGTGCCCGCGCGCTCAAACCGAAGTCCATTCCGCTAGAGTAACTGACGGGTCAGTTACTTGAGGGGAGTCGGATGGCAGCCTTCGAGGGCGCGGGCAAGGTCGTGCTGATCACCGGCGCTTCGCACGGGATCGGGGCCGCGGCGGCCCGCCGGCTCGCCGAGGCGGACGCGCGGCTGGTGCTCGCTGACGTGGACGCCGAGGCCGGCCGCGCGCTGGCCGCCGACCTGGACGGCCTCTTCGTCCACTGCGACGTGCGCGAGCCCGCCGACAACGAGGCCGCCGTGGCCGCGGCCGTGGACCGCTACGGCGGCCTGGACGTGGCGTTCCTCAACGCGGGCGTCGCCGGGGGCGGGGGGCTCGGCGACGGCTTCGACCTCGCCGCCTACCGCCGCGCCATGGGCGTCAACCTCGACGGCGTCTGTTTCGGGGTGCACGCCGCGCTGCCCGCCCTGCGGGCCCGGGGCGGCGGGGACATCGTCGCGACGGCCAGCATGGCGGCCCTCACCCCGGCGCCCTTCGATCCGGTCTACGGGGCCAACAAGGCCGCCGTGGTCGGGCTCGTCCGCTCGCTCGGCCCGACGCTCGCCGACGAGGGCGTCCGCGTCAACGCGCTGTGCCCCTCCTTCGCCGACACCGCCATCCTCGCCCCGCTGCGCGGACACCTCGAGGAGATCGGCTTCCCCGTCCTCGACGTGGCGGACGTGGTGGAGGCGTTCATGGCGATCCTGTCCGCCGGCGGCGCCGGCCGGGCCTGGTACGTCGTGCCGGGCCGCCCGTCCGAGCCGTTCCGGTTCCGCGGCGTCCCCGGCCCACGCTGACCGGCCACCGCGGGGCTGGTCACGGAGGTCCGGAGAAGAAGAAGGCCGAGCGTCCGAGAGGGAGGGTCATGCGCGCGATCCAGATCACCGAGTTCGGCGGGCCCGAGGTCCTGGCCGTGGCGGAACTGCCCGACCCGGTCGCCGGGCCCGGCCACCTGCTCGTCGAGGTCTCCCGGGCAGGGATCAACTACGCCGACACCCACCAGGCCGAGAACAGTTACCTCACCGAGGCCACCCTGCCGCTCGTGCCCGGCGGCGAGGTCGTCGGCACGACCGCCGGCGGCCGCCGGGTCGTCGCCCTCGTCGGCAGCGGCGGCTACGCCGAGCGGGCCGTCGCGCCCGAGCCGCTGGCCTGGGACGTGCCGGCCGGCATCGACGACGTTACCGCCCTCGGGATGATCATTCAGGGCGCCTCGGCCTGGCTGCTGCTGCGCCGCAGCGTCCACCTGGCCCCCGGCGAGTCGGTCGTCGTGCACGCCGCCGCGGGCGGGGTCGGCTCGCTCGCGGTCCAGCTCGCCCGCGCCTGGGGCGCGGGGCGCGTGATCGCGACGGCCTCGTCGCCGGACAAGCGCGCCCTGGCGCTGGAGCTCGGCGCGGACGCCGCGGTCGACCCGGCCGAGCCCGATCTCACCGCCGCGCTCGTCGAGGCCAACGAGGGGCGGCGCGTCGACGTCGTGCTGGAGATGACGGGCGGGGCGGTCACCGACCAGAGCCTGCGCGCGCTCGCGCCGTTCGGCCGGCTGGCCTTCTACGGCATCGCCTCCCGTCAGGAGCCGGCGCCGGTGCGCCCCGCCGCGCTTCTCACGCACTCCGCGACGATCGCGGGCATGTGGCTGCCGCACGTCTTCCGGCTCCCCGGCGACGTGATGGGCACCGCCCTGGACGAGCTGTTCGGCCTCGTCGCCGCGGACCGGCTGCGGGTGGTCGGCGGCGGCGAGTACGGGCTGGCCGAGGCCCGGCGCGCCCACGAGGACCTCCGCGCCCGCCGGACCACCGGCAAGCTCGTCCTCGACCCCTCCAGGTAGCGGGGGGCCGGAGCGCGGCTAGCCGACGAGGCCGTTCTCGTAGGCGTAGACGACGGCCTGGGTGCGGTCGCGCAGGGCGAGCTTGGTGAGGACGTGCCCGACGTGCGTCTTGATCGTCTGCTCGGCCAGCACCAGCTCGGCGGCGATCTCGGCGTTGGACAGCCCCCGCGCGATGAGCCGCAGCACGTCCATCTCGCGCGGGGTGAGGCCGGCCGTGGCGTTCGGGCTGGGCCGCTGGTGGCGGCGCCGGCGCGCGAAGTCGCCGATCAGCCGCCGGGTGATGGACGGGGCGAGCAGGGCGTCGCCCGCGGCCACGACCCGCACGCCGTTGACGAGGTCGGCGGCGGAGGCGTCCTTGAGCAGGAACCCGCTGGCCCCCGCGCCGAGCGCCTCGTACACGTACTCGTCCAGGTCGAAGGTGGTGAGCACGAGCACCTTCGGCCGGAGGTCGGCGGTGTCCCCGGCGGGGTCGCCGATCAGCTCGGCGGTGGCGGCCAGCCCGTCCATCTCCGGCATCCGGATGTCCATCACGATCACGTCGGGGTCGAGCTCCCGGCCGAGCTCCACCGCCTCGCGCCCGTTGCCCGCCTGCCCGACCACCTCGATCTCGGGGTCGGAGGACAGCAGCGCCGCGAGCCCGTCGCGGATCATCACCTGGTCGTCGGCGATCAGCACCCGAATCGTCACGACAGCACCCTACGGCCCCCGGACCGGACTTCGGTGATCAGTCCCCGTAGGGGAGCCGGGCCACCACCGACCAGCCGGCGCCGGCCGGGCCCGTCGTCAGCTCGCCGCCGAGCATCGTCACGCGCTCGCGCATCCCCACGAGACCGTGCCCGCCGCCGTGCGACTCCTCGGGCGTCGTCCGGGCGCCGTCGTCGGTGACCGACACCGTCAGCGTGTCGGTCTCGTAGCGGATCTCCACGTGCACGCGCGAGCCGGGCGCGTAGCGGGCGGCGTTGCTGAGCGACTCCTGGATGATGCGGAACGCCGACAGGTCCACCCCGGCGTCCAGCGGCCGGGGCATCCCGACGATCACCGTCGCGACCGACAGCCCGTAGCGGCGGGCCGTGGCGGCGAGGTCGTCGAGCCGGTCGAGGCCGGGCTGCGGGGCGCGCTCGGCGTCCTCGTCGGCCGAGCGCAGCAGGCCCACGACGCGGCGGGTCTCGGTGAGCGCCTCCCGGGCGGCGTCGCGGACGACGCCGAACGTCTGCCTGGCGGCGTCCGGTAGATCGGGGATCTTGTAGGGCGCGGCCTCGGCCTGCATCGCGATCACCGACATGTGGTGCGCCACGACGTCGTGCAACTCGCGGGCGATGCGGGCGCGCTCCTCCAGCACCGCCTGCCGGGCGAGGTCCTCGCGGTGCTGCTCCTCGCGGCGGCGCAGCTCCTCCACCGCCGAGTGCCGGCCGCCGACGGCGTCGCCGAAGGTCAGCGCC
This sequence comes from Actinomadura roseirufa, assembly GCF_900659635.1. GTDB lineage: Bacteria > Actinomycetota > Actinomycetes > Streptosporangiales > Streptosporangiaceae > Spirillospora > Spirillospora roseirufa. The sequence continues at coordinate 8,051 of NZ_CAACVB010000183.1, forward strand.
ACCACGACGATCGCGGCGAGGATCATGCCGAACCAGCCGGGCATGCCGAGCAGCACCGCGGGCACCAGCGTCCCGGCGACCGTGACCGCGCCGACCCCGACGGCGGTCTCCCGGTCGCAGCCGATCCCGGTGAAGAACAGGACCACGATGAGCGCCAGGATCGCGGTGACCGGCCAGGGCATGAAGCCCTCGCCGTGCCGGACCAGCACGGTCGCCAGCAGGCCGATCGCGGAGATCCGCCAGGCGGCCAGCGGCCACCGGGCGGCGAACACCAGCGGCGTCGACTGCAGGACGCCCAGGGGCCAGGCGAGCTCGGGATCGACGTTGTAGAGCTGGATGGGGATGGCGATGGAACCGCCGGTGAAGCCGATCGTCAGCCCCAGCAGGAACACCAGGATGGGGATGCGCAGTATTCGCCGGCCTGGCAGCAGAGTGACGGTCGGGTCGTCCTGGCCCGGCACGAGCGCGGCCCGGACGCCCCGGAGCAGCTTGGCCCGGCCGCCGTGCTCGGAGCTGTTCGGATGGTTCATTTGACAGCGAGCCTAGAGCGCCCGCCGCCGGAACGGCCTGACCCCGGGGAGGGAGATCCGAACCGGGTCCCTGGTATCAGCCTGAGCAGGCCGTCCGGTGGCCCCCGCGATCTAGTCACTATTTCCGATTGACTTTATAGGGAATATGGGCCAGGCTCGGAGGCGTGACGTTCCCGAGCCCGCTCCACGAGCGCCTGCACGTCGATCTGCGCCGCCAGGCCAGCGCACTGTGTCGCCCCGCGTCCCGCTGACCCCCGCGAGGACGCCGGAGACCGCATCGACGACACAGTGAGGAGCACCCGCATGACCGTCACCATCGATTCCCGCACGCCCGCGGCGCCGCCCGCCGGCGGCGCGCCGTTCGCGCCGCCGCGGCTGGCCGAGCGGGCGCGCCAGTTCGCCCGCGACTCGCACGAGTGGCTGCACCGCGTCCGCCTCGACCCGCAGGGACGCTGGTACGAGCGGATCCACCAGGACGCCGACCACGAGATCTGGGTGATCAGCTGGCTGCCCGGCCAGTCGACGGGGTTCCACGACCACGGCGACTCGGCCGGCGCGTTCGCCGTCGCCCTCGGCACGCTGGACGAGCACCGCGTCCGCGCCGTGCGCCAGGTCGGCGTGGGGGACGTCCACTCGTTCGGCCCCGACTACGTCCACGACGTGCGCAACACCTCGGACGCGCCCGCGGTGAGCGTGCACGTGTACTCGCCGCCGCTGCAGAGCATGCGGCGCTACGACCTCGACCCCGCGGGCGGGCTCGTCCAGGTCAAGTCGGAGTCCGCCGAAGACTGGTGAGGAGGAACGCCGCGTGCCGGCCCCGCCGCCCGGCCCCCGCGCGACCGGGCCCGGCCCGGCGGACGGCACCGGAGTCCTCCGCGACCTGAAGGACCCCCCATGACCCTGAGGTTCCACTGGTTCCTGCCCACCAACGGCGACAGCCGCGGCCTCATCGGCGGTGGTCACAGCGTCCCCGACGGCGTCGGGCGGCCCGGGGCCCGGCAGGGCACCGCCGAGCGGTTCCGGCCGCCGGACATCGACTACCTCGCCCAGATCGCCCGGTCGGCCGAGCAGCTCGGCTTCGAGGCCGTCCTCACCCCGACCGGCACCTGGTGCGAGGACGCGTGGCTGGTCACGGCCGCGCTGCTGCGCGAGACGTCCCGGCTGAAGTTCCTGGTCGCGTTCCGGCCCGGGTTCGTCTCGCCGACCCTGGCCGCGCAGATGGCCGCCACCTACCAGCGCGTCTCCGGCGGGCGGCTGCTGCTCAACATCGTCACCGGCGGAGAGTCGGCCGAGCAGCGGCGCTTCGGCGACCACCTCTCGCACGGCGAGCGGTACGCGCGGACCGACGAGTTCCTCACCATCCTCCGGGGCAGCTGGTCCGGGGAGCCCTTCGACTTCGAGGGCGAGCACTACCACGTGGAGGGCGCCACGGTCGCGCGGCCGCCCGAGCCGCCCCCGGAGATCTACTTCGGCGGCTCGTCGGCCGCCGCCGGACCGGTCGCCGCCCGCCACGTGGACACCTACCTCACCTGGGGCGAACCTCCGGCGCAGGTCGCCGGGAAGCTCGACCGGATCCGCGGCCTCGCCGCGGACCTCGGCCGGACCCTGCGCTACGGCATCCGGCTGCACACCATCAGCCGCGACACCTCCGAGGCCGCCTGGGCGGAGGCGCGGCGGCTGCTGGACGGCATCGACCCGGCCCACATCGGCCAGGCCCAGCAGGCGCTCGCCGCGAGCGAGTCGGTCGGCCAGCAGCGGATGCGGGCCCTGCACGAGGAGTTCCGCTCCGCCGGCGCCGCGCCGGGATCGGTCCGGGACCTGGAGATCCACCCCGGGCTGTGGGCGGGCGTCGGGCTCGTCCGCGGCGGCGCGGGCACCGCGCTGGTCGGCAGCCACGCCGAGGTCGCCGGCCTGATCGAGGAGTACGCGGCCCTCGGAATCGAGGAGTTCGTCCTGTCCGGATACCCGCACCTGGAAGAGGCGTACTGGTTCGCCGAGGGGGTGCTGCCCGAGCTGCGCCGCCGCGGCGTCCTGCCCCACCTGCGCGCCACCGCCTGACGGCGCGCCCGAACGGGCGCCCGGCCGCTCGCCCGCCACCCGCATGACGAGCGGCCGGGCGCCGCCACGCCCACCGCCGCGATCTTGCGATGATCGGCGGGCCGACGGAGACTGCGGGGGTGACCGACCTGAGGCATCCGATCTTCGCCCGGCTCTACCCGCGACTGGACGCGAAGGCGGGCGGCGACGCCCACCGCGCCGAGCTGCTGGACGGCGCGGCCGGCCGGGTCCTGGAACTCGGCGCCGGATACGGGGCGAACTTTCCCCACTACCCGGCGCAGGTGACCGAGGTGGTCGCGGTCGAGCCCGAGCCGCGGCTGCGCGCGCTGGCGGCCCGCGCGGCCGGCGCCGCGCCCGTCCCGGTCACGGTCCTGCCCGGCGTCGCCGAGGACCTCGAGCTGGACGACGCGTCGGTGGACGTCGCCGTGGCCTCGCTCGTGCTGTGCTCGGTGCGCGACCCCGTCCGCGCGCTGGCCGAGCTGCGCCGCGTGCTGCGGCCGGGCGGCGAGCTGCGCTACTACGAGCACGTCCGCGGCCGCACGGCGCGCAAGGCGCGGTTCCAGCGCTACGCCGACCTCGGCTGGCCGTTCATCGCGGGCGGCTGCCGGGTGTCGCGCCCGACCGACGAGTGGATCGCCCGCAGCGGGTTCACCGTCCGCCGGGAGCGGCGCTTCGAGTTCCCGCCGACGCGCATGCCGAACCCCGCCTCCCCGCACGTGCTGGGACTCGCCGTCCGCGACTGACCGGCCGCATAAGGTCCCCTTCCCGGGGAAGGTCAGCGCCATGACCACGTCCGGCGAAGCATCGCGGCCCACCACGGGGCAGGACGAACCCGGTCCCTCCCACTCCACCGCCACCGCCGTCCTCCTGGCGGGCGCCGCCGCGCTCGGCGGGTTCCTGTTCGGCTACGACTCCTCGGTCATCAACGGGACCGTCGACGCGCTGCGGGAGCAGTTCCGGCTGAGCTCCCTCGCCGTCGGCTTCGTGGTGTCGGCGGCGCTGCTCGGCTGCGCCGCCGGCGCCTGGATCGCCGGGCCGCTCGGCGACCGGATCGGGCGGGTCCGGGTGATGCTGATCGCCGCGGTCCTGTTCGTCGTCAGCTCGCTCGGCTCGGCGCTGGCGTTCAGCGCGGTCGACCTGACCTGCTGGCGGCTGGCCGGCGGGCTCGCGATCGGCGCCGCCTCCGTCATCGCGCCCGCCTACATCGCCGAGATCGCGCCCGCCGCGCTGCGCGGCCGGCTCGGCTCGCTCCAGCAGATGGCCATCGTCCTCGGCATCTTCGCCGCGCTGGTCGCCGACTACGTCGTCGCCCACGTGTCCGACGGCGGGGCCACCGGGACGTTCCCCTGGGGCGGCGGCGCGTGGCGGTGGATGTTCGCCAGCGCCGTCGTGCCCGCCGTCCTGTACGGCGTGGTCGCCACGATGATCCCCGAGTCGCCCCGGTACCTGGTCAAGAGCCATGACACGGCCCGCGCCCGGCGGGTCCTCGCCCGGGTGACGGGCGGCGGCGACGTGGACGCCAAGATCGGCGAGATCGCCCGCTCGATCGCCGCCGACCGGCCGGTCCGCCTGCGCGACCTGCGCGGTCCCCGGTTCGGCCTGCTGCCGATCGTGTGGGCCGGCATCCTGCTGTCGGTCTTCCAGCAGTTCGTCGGGATCAACGTCATCTTCTACTACTCGTCCTCGCTGTGGCAGGCCGCCGGGATGAGCGAGGACGACGCGATGCTCACCTCGGTGATCAACTCGGTGGTGAACGTGCTGGCCACGCTGGTGGCGATCGCGCTGGTCGACCGGATCGGGCGGCGCCCGCTGCTGCTCGCCGGGGCCGCCGGCATGGCCGTCACCCTGGCCACCCTCACCGTCTGCTTCGCCACCGCCCCCGTCGTCGACGGCGACCCGCATCTGGGCGGCCTCGCCGGTCCGGTCGCGCTCGTCGCGGCCAACGTCTACGTGTTCGCGTTCGCCGCGACGTGGGGCCCGGTCGTGTGGGTCATGCTCGGCGAGATGTTCACCAACTTCATCCGCGCGTCGGCCCTCGCCGTCGCCGCCGCGGCGCAGTGGCTCGCCAACTGGGTGATCACCACGACGTTCCCCGGCATCTCCGGTTTCTCCCTGGGGCTCGCCTACGGCCTGTACACGGCCTTCGCCGTCCTGGCCTTCATCTTCGTGGCGCGGGCCGTCCCGGAGACGAAGGGACGCGAGCTGGAGGACATGGACCAGATCTCCGCCGGCGCCCGGGTCTGACCGGCCCCATGGGCTACAGTGGGGCCATGCGAGCCGTGTTCGAGACGACGACGCCGGGTCACCCCCGGCGCGACGGCCGCATGCCCTGACATTGCACGCGGCGGGCCCCGGGAGCGATCCCGGGGCCCTCGTGCTTTCCGGGGCCGTTCCGGGGACCGCCGCCCGAGGAACGACAGGAGCGGGCGATGGAGCCGGACGCGTCCGGTGCGGATCCCGAGTCGATAGCATCTGAACCCGTTGAGCCCCACCCACCATCACGAGGAGTCCCCGTGTCCACCGTGTCTGAGCTGCGCATCACCCTCGACGGGAGCGAGCGGGTGGTGCCCGCCGGCACGACCGCCGGGCAGGCGCTGGAGGCCGACGGCCGCTCGGTGATCGCCGCCCGGGTCAACGGGGAGCTCCGCGACCTGGCCGGCGGGCTCGGCGACGGCGACTCCGTCGAGCCGGTGGAGATCGGCTCGCCGGACGGCCGGGCGATCATGCGCCATTCGGCCGCGCACGTCATGGCCCAGGCCGTCCAGGAGCTGTTCCCCGACGCCCGGCTGGGCATCGGCCCGCCGGTGGAGAACGGCTTCTACTACGACTTCGACGTCGCCGAGCCGTTCACCCCCGACGACCTCAAGCGCATCGAGAAGCGGATGCGCGAGATCGTCAAGCAGGGCCAGCGCTTCTCCCGGCGCCCGGTCTCCGACGAGCGGGCCCGCGCCGAGCTCGCCGCCGAGCCGTACAAGCTCGAGCTGATCGGCCTCAAGGGCGCCGGCGGCGCGGTCGGGGACGCGGCGGACGGCGCCGACGTCGAGGTGGGCGGCGGCGAGCTGACCATCTACGACAACCTCGACGCCAAGTCCGGCGAGCTTCGCTGGAAGGACCTGTGCCGCGGCCCGCACCTGCCCACCACCCGGGTGATCCCGGCGTTCAAGCTGATGCGCACCGGCGGCGCCTACTGGCGCGGCAGCGAGAAGAACCCACAGCTCCAGCGGATCTACGGCACCGCGTGGGAGTCCCGCGACAAGCAGGACGAGTACCTGAGGCTCCTGGAGGAGGCCGAGAAGCGCGACCACCGCAGGCTCGGCGCCGAGCTCGACCTGTTCTCGTTCCCCAACGAGATCGGCAGCGGCCTCGCGGTGTTCCACCCCAAGGGCGGCGTCGTCCGCAAGGTCATGGAGGACTACTCGCGCCGCCGGCACGAGGAGGCGGGCTACGAGTTCGTCAACACCCCGCACATCACCAAGGGCAACCTGTTCGACATCTCCGGCCACCTCGGCTGGTACAAGGACGACATGTTCCCGCCCATGGAGGTGGACGGGGGCGACTACTACCTCAAGCCGATGAACTGCCCGATGCACAACCTGATCTTCCGGGCGCGCGGGCGGTCCTACCGTGAGCTGCCGCTGCGGATGTTCGAGTTCGGGTCGGTCTACCGGTTCGAGAAGTCGGGCGTGGTGCACGGGCTCACCCGCGTGCGCGGCATGACCCAGGACGACGCGCACATCTACTGCACCCGCGAGCAGATGATCGATGAGCTCAAGAGCCTGCTCACCTTCGTCCTCGACCTGCTGCGCGACTACGGCCTGGACGAGTTCTACCTGGAGCTGTCCACCAAGGACGAGTCGGAGAAGTTCATCGGCTCGGACGAGGACTGGGCGGAGGCCACCGCCGCCCTCCAGGAGGCCGCCGGCGCCTCCGGGCTGGACCTCGTGGCCGACCCGGGCGGCGCGGCCTTCTACGGCCCGAAGATCTCCGTCCAGGCCAAGGACGCCATCGGCCGGACCTGGCAGCTGTCCACCATCCAGGTGGACTTCAACCAGCCCAAGCGGTTCGAGCTGGAGTACCAGGCCGCCGACGGCACCCGCAAGCAGCCGGTCATGATCCACCGGGCGCTGTTCGGCTCGATCGAGCGGTTCTTCGGGGTGCTGCTGGAGCACTACGCCGGCGCGATGCCGCCCTGGCTGGCCCCGGTCCAGGTGGTCGGCATCCCGATCGGCGACGCCCACGTGGCGCATCTGGAGCGGGTCGCCGAGCGGCTGCGCGAGCGGGGCGTCCGCGTCGAGGTGGACGCCTCGTCCGACCGGATGCAGAAGAAGATCCGCAACGCGCAGAAGCAGAAGATCCCGTACATGCTCCTCGCGGGCGACGACGACCTCGCCAAGGAGGCGGTGTCGTTCCGCTACCGCAACGGCGAGCAGAAGAACGGCGTGCCGCTCGACGAGGCCGCCGACGAGATCGTCAAGGCGATAGAGGCGCGCGTCCAGATCTGATGGCCCGTTCCGGCCCGGGGGCGACCCGTTCCGCGGTTTCGCGGGCGGGCCGCCCCGCCGTGGTGGACACTCTGAGTAGCTCAGTCCATCCGAAGGGTCGCGCCGCCATGGACGATCGCTACATCGAGGAAGTGGCCAGGCTCATCGCGAGCACGGACGCGAGCGGTCCCCGCTCGTGCCCGGTCTGCGGCGGGCTCGACGTCATCACGGCGGCGGTGCCGCTGGATCCGGACACGATCGGGGTCGCGGCGATCCCGGTCACCTACTGTCGGGCCTGCGACATCGCCGATCCCGCCGTCGCGGAGATGTTCGCCCGCGTCGACGAGGCCCTGCGCCGCGAGGACTGAGATCCCCGGGATTGGTAGCCTCGACGCGCACCTGCCACGACCGGGGAGGCGGCGGAGATGAGGCGCACGAGGCCGGCGCGGCGGGGACGGCCGGTCGCGGTCCGGGTCGCCGGCTACACGGGTACCACCCTGCTCGTCGTCGCGGCCGTCGTGGTGCTGGTCATGCCGCTCGCGCGCGGCGGCCGTGGCGCCGGCGCCACCGGCGACGAGACCGCCGCGGAGACGGGAACGCCCCCGGAGAGCGCGCGGACCGTCCCGCCCGCGGCAGCGGGCGGCGCGGCGCCGCG
>NZ_CAACVB010000184.1 GCF_900659635.1 Actinomadura roseirufa
TCGTCGCGTCCGCGCTGCTGGACATCGCCGGCCCGCGCACGTCCATCCGGCCCGTCGCCGGGCTGCCGCTGCTGCACGTCGAGCACCCCGAGCTCGCCGCCCGCGCCCGGCTGCCGATGGAGGTCGCCGAGCCGCCCGCCGAGCCCGCCCCCGTCCGCGTGCCCGGCGGTGAGCTGGGGCTGACCCCGCGCGAGTCGGAGGTGCTGCGGCTGGTCGCCGAGGGACGCAGCAACCGGCAGATCGGCGAGGCCCTGTTCATCTCCGCCCGCACCGCCGGGGTCCACGTCTCCAACATCCTCGCCAAGCTGGAGGTGTCCTCTCGGACGCAGGCCGCGGCGCTGGCCCACCGGCTCGACCTGTTCGAATCCCGGCAGGCGTAGAACGGAATTCTTCGTTCCCTTAGTATGGGCGGCATGGAGACCTCCGCACCGGCGCCCATGAGCGGGCGCAAGGCCCAGGCCGCCCGCAACGACGAGCTGATCCGGGAGGCGGCCCGCGCGGTGTTCACCGCCGACCCGGGCGCCCCCATCTCCGCCGTCGCCGAGCACGCGGGCGTCGGCATCAGCGCCCTCTACCGCCGCTACAAGAGCAAGGAGGACCTCCTCCAGCGGCTCGCCGACGACGGCATGGACCGCTACCTCGCCGAGGTCGAGACCGCGCTCGCCGACGACGGCGACCCGTGGGCGGCGTTCGCGGCGTTCATGCGCCGCTGCCTCGACATCGGCGCCGGGTCGCTGACCATGCGCCTGGCGGGCGGCTTCGAGGTGACCGAGGCCATGGCGGAGAAGGGCCGGGCGATCCACCTCGCGACGGAGCGGCTGCTCGACCGGACGCGGGAGGCCGGTGCGCTGCGGGACGGCATCGAGGTCGGCGACATCTCCGTCCTGCTGGAGCACCTGCACACCATCCGGATCGGCGACGACGCCCGGATGAACCGCCTCCAGCACCGCTACCTGACCCTGATGCTGGACGCGCTGCGCGACACCGGCGGCGAGGACCTGCCCGGCCCCCCTCCCACCTGGCAGGAGCTGAGGGGACGCTATGACGCGTGAGGTCGCGGGCACTCCGCCCGTCCTCGGTCGCCGCGAGCTGAACCGGGCGCTGCTGGCCCGGCAGATGCTGCTGCGGCGCCGGGCGATGCCCGCCCTCGACGCGATCGAGCACCTCGTCGGCATGCAGTCGCAGGCCCCGAACCCTCCCTACGTCGGGCTGTGGAGCCGCCTTGAGGACTTCGCCTTCGAGGAGCTGGCCGAGCTGACGACCGGCCGCCGCGTGGTCCGGATCGCGGTGATGCGCGGCACCATCCACCTGGTCAGCGCACGGGACGCCCGCGTCCTGCGGCCGCTCACCCAGCCGGTCCTGGACGCCGCCCTGCGCACCGGGCGCGGCGCCGCCCTCGCCGGCTCCGACCTGGCCGGGGTCGCCGCCGGGGTCCGCGCGGCGATGGACGAGCGCCCCCTGTCGGACAAGGAGGTCCGCGCCCTCATCGCCGAACGGTGGCCGCGGGAGGACCCCGAGCTGCTCGGCTGGGCCGTCCGCTGGGTCCTGCCGCTGGTGCAGGTCCCGCCGCGCGGCGTCTGGGGCGCGTCCGGCCTCGCCCGGCACACCACGCTGGACGCCTGGCTGGACGGCCCCGCCGAGGTCGAGCCGTCCCTGGAGGAGCTGGTGCTGCGCTACCTCGGCGCGTTCGGTCCCGCGTCCGTGCAGGACGCGCAGCAGTGGTCGGGGCTCACCCGGCTCGGTGAGGTCGTCGAGCGGCTGCTGCCCGGCCTCCGCGAGTTCCGGGACGAGAACGGCCGCGTCCTGTACGACCTGCCGGAGGCGCCCCGCCCCGGGCCGGACCTCGCGGCGCCGGTCCGGTTCGTCGCCGGTTTCGACAACCTGCTGCTGTCGCACGCCGACCGCGCCCGGATCATCTCCGAGGAACATCGCCGCCGCGTCTTCACCGTCAACGGCATCATCCGCCCGACCTTCCTGGTGGACGGCTTCGTCCACGGCATGTGGAAGATGGAGAGCGCGCGCGGGACGGCGACGCTGCGACTGGAGCCCTTCGCTCCCGTCCCGGAACCCGAACGTGCGGCCCTGGAAGCGGAGGGGGAGCGTCTCCTGGCCGCGGCCCACCCCAAGGCGGCCTCAGGGAACGTGGAGTTCGCCCCGGAGTCCTGACCGACGCCCCCTCACCCCGCGTCGCGGGCGCAGGGCGCCTCCAGCGCGGGGTCGAGGGAGACCAGCAGTGTCCGCAGCGTCTCGCGGAACTCCAGCATCTGCTTGCGGCTCAGCGGCTCGAACAGGTTCCGCCTGACCTCGGCGACGTGGCCGGGGGCCGCCGCGGCGAGCACCTCGAAGCCCTGGTCGGTCAGCGTGGCGATCGTCGTGCGACGGTCCCGCGGGTGCTTGGTCCGGCACACCCAGCCCGCCTCCTCCAGCCGGTTGACGGCGTGCGAGAGGCGGCTGGGGGAGGAGTGCACGATGGCGGCCAGGTCCGTCATCGTGAGGGACCGTCCGGGGGACTCCGAGAGCATCGCGAGGATCATGTAGTAGGCGTGCGGCATGCCCGAGTCGCGCTGGAGCTGCCGGTCCAGGGCCTCGTTGAGCAGCCGCGACGTCCACAGGAACGCGCGCCAGGTCTCCTGTTCCTCGGTGTCGAGCCAGCGGGTCTCGGTCATGTCCCCAGTCTACCGATTTAGTTGAGCCCTCAAGGCTTGAAGATTCAAACTTTAATCAGTTATGGTTGAACTCTCAAATATCAACCGAAGGGTACGACGATGACGCGGATGCCGGTGCTCTACCTCAGCCACGGCGCCCCGCCGCTGGCCGACGACGCCGTCTGGACCGGCGAGCTGGCCCGCTGGGCGGCGGACCTGCCGAAGCCCGAGGCCATCCTGATGGTGTCCGCCCACTGGGAGGAGGCGCCCCTCACGGTCAGCGCCACCCGCCGCGTACCGCTCGTCTACGACTTCTGGGGCTTCCCCCAGCATTACTACGAGGTCCGGTACGACGCCCCTGTCGCTCCCCAGCTCGCGGAGGACGTTCGTAAGCTCGTCCCCGGCGTCCAGCAGGACGAGGAACGTGGCCTCGACCATGGTGCGTACGTCCCGTTGGTGGAGATGTTCCCCGACGCCGACGTCCCCGTGTTGCAGATGTCCATGCCGACCCTGGAGCCCGAGCGGCTCTTCGAAGTCGGCAGAAGCCTCGCCCCGCTCCGCGACCAGGGCGTCCTCATCATCGGCAGCGGTTTCACCACCCACAACCTGCGCGAGCTGAGCACCGGCGCGGACGCCCCGCCGCCCGCGTGGTCGGCGGAGTTCGACGACTGGACGGACCGGGCGGTGACCGGCGGCGACATCGACGCGCTGCTGGACTTCCGCGGCAAGGCCCCCGCCGCCCGGATCGCGCACCCGCGCACCGAGCATTTCGCTCCGTTGTTCGTCGCCCTCGGCGCCGACGAGGCGGCCCCCTCCGCGCGCCGGGCCGTCATCGACGGCTACTGGTTCGGGCTGGCGAAGCGCTCGTTCCAGTTCGGCTGAACCCCGTCGCGGCCGGGCCTGCGCCGTGCGGCGGGCCCGCCGAGTCCCCCCCCCGGGACGGGTTCGCGCAAAACAGGTTCACGCAGGACAGGGGTGCTTGTCACGTTCCCTGTCAAGCCCGCCGTCAGCCCAGGTCGGCGAAGCCGGTGCGCCACGACGGCACCTGCGGCTTCCACCCGAGGCTCAGCGCCTTGGCGTTGGACACCGGACGCCCCGTCGCGGCCGCGTGCCGGCCCTTCCCCGGCACGGGCGCGCCCAGGGCCGCGCTGTAGACCGGCAGCCAGTCCGCCGTGGTCGCGGGCTCGTCGTCGACGATGTTGACGACGCCCGCCGGCCACTCCAGCGCCGCCAGCGCGGCGGCCGCCGCGTCGTCGGCGTGCACGAACGACGTCCACGCGGGCGTCGGCCGCAGGCTGCCCGCCCGCACCCGCCGGGCGATCGCGCCGTCCGGCGCGTACCAGGTGCCCGGCCCGTACAGCGCGCCGTAGCGCAGCAGGACCCCGCGCGGCATCTCCGCGACGGCCCGCTCCAGCGCCGCGACGCCCGGGTACGGCTGCAGCGTGGGGTCGAGCGCGTCGGTCTCCACCGCCGGGGCGGCGCCCGCCACGTACAGCCACGCGACGCTCTGCGCCACCATCGTCTCGACCCCGGCGGCCTTGGCGGCCTCCACCAGGTTGCGGGTGCCCTCGATCCGCAGGTGCGAGTTGGCCCCGAAGTCCTCGTCGCTGAGGTCGGTGAGCTGATGGACGATCGCGTCGGGCCGGGTGGCCTCGACGGCGGCGCGGACCGCCGCCGCGTCCAGCGCGTCCATGACGACGGGGGATCCGCCGAGGTCGCGGATCGCGTCGGCGCGCCCGGCGCGGCGGGTCGTCCCGGCGACCTCGTGGCCCGCCTGGACGAGCATGGGTATCAGCCGGCGGCCGACGACTCCGGCCGCACCGGCGAGAAGGATCTTCAAGGGGGTACCTCCACGACTGTCACGCCTTTGTGGTCGTCCGGGCGGCAGAATAGGCAGCGGACTACCCCCAGGTAACAGGCGACCCCGAGGATGGCGTCCCGCGCTGCGGCCGGACGGGGGCGGACGACGCTCACCGCCCCCGGTACGCCGTCCGACCACGAGCGTACCGCCGGAGAGAGCCGCGGTGCGTTTCGCTGTCGGCGCGGAGGAGAATTCTTCTCATCTGGTACGCGTCCGGCACATCGGAGGAGCGGCGGACATGGAGATCACCCTGGTGCGAGGGGACATCACCGCGCAGGACGTGGACGCGGTCGTCAACGCGGCCAACTCCTCGCTGCTCGGCGGGGGCGGGGTGGACGGCGCGATCCACCGCCGGGGCGGCCCGGCGATCCTGGAGGAGTGCCGCAAACTGCGCGCGAGCCACTACGGCGGCGGCCTGCCCACCGGCCAGGCGGTCGCGACGACCGCCGGCGACCTGCCCGCCCGGTGGGTCATCCACACCGTCGGCCCGGTCTACTCGGCCACCGAGGACCGCTCCGCCCAGCTGGCCTCCTGCTACCGGGAGTCCCTGCGGGTCGCCGACGAGCTGGACGTCCGGTCGATCGCGTTCCCGGCCGTCTCGGCGGGCGTCTACGGCTGGCCGATGGACGACGCCGCCCGCATCGCCGTCGGTACCGTCCGCGGCACGATGACCCAGGTGAAGGACGCCCGCTTCGTGCTCTTCACGCCCGACGCCCACGAGGCGTTCGAGAGGGCCCTCGCCGGCGCCTGACCCCGGCGTGCGGGACAATCCGGGAGTGCGGACGCGGAGACCGGTGGGAGAGGTGACCCGGGGCACCACCGCGCCCAACCGCCTCCGCCGCGTCGACCGGTGGATCGCGGCCACCCAAAGCGTCCCGCTGCGCTCCGGCGAGCGCCCCCTCGCCGTCGACCTCGGCTACGGCGCCTCGCCCGTGACCACGTTCGAGCTCCACCGGCGGCTCCGGGCCGTCTCGCCGCGCCTGGAGGTCACAGGCATCGAGATCGACCCGGACCGCGTCGCCGCGGGCACCGCCCTCCTCGCCGCGACCGGCCCCCACGACGGCCTCTCGTTCCGCCGCGGCGGGTTCGAGCTGCCCGTCGACCGGCCGCCCGTGCTGGTCCGCGCCTTCAACGTCCTCCGCCAGTACGACGAGGCCGCGGCCTGGCGGGCATGGGACGGCCTGCGCGCGCGCCTGGCCCCCGGCGGCGTCCTCGTCGAGGGGACCTGCGACGAGATCGGACGCCGCGCCGTCTGGGTCGCCCTGAACTCCGACGGCCCCCGGACCATCACCTTCGCCGTCCACCTGCCGACGCTGGACTACCCGTCCGCGCTCGCCGAACGGCTGCCGAAGACCCTCATCCACCGCAACGTGCCCGGCGAGCCCGTCCACGGGCTGCTCACCGCCCTCGACCGCTGCTGGGCGACCGCCGCCCCCCACTCGGCCTTCGGCCCCCGCGCCCGCTGGATCGAGGCGGTCACCCTCTTGGCCCGCTCCCACCCCGTCCTCACGGCCCCGCCCTATGGGGGAAGGGCGCGATGGCGTCTAGGCGAATTCACTCTCCCGTGGACGGCGGTCGCCCCCGGCTGACGATGTCCACGTCCGGCCAGAAGGTCAGGACTGGCGGTGCAGCTTGTACGGCGCGGCCTGGACGCGGGGCTGGACGTCGATGCGGTCGATGTTCACGTGCTCCGGCCGCGTGACGGCCCACGCGATGCAGTCGGCGACGTCCTCGGCGACCAGGGGGTCGGAGACGCCCTCGTACGGCTTGGCGGCCCTGGCCTCGTCCCCGCGGAAGCGCGTCAGCGAGAACTCCTCCGTCTTCACCATGCCGGGCGCGATCTCGGTGACGCGGACCGGCTCGGCGACCAGCTCCAGCCGCAGCACCTCGTTCACCGCGTACGCGGCGTGCTTGGCCGCGTTGTAGCCGCCCCCGCCCTCGTACGGCACGTGCCCCGCCAGCGAGGTGATGTTCACCACATGCCCGGCGCCGCTCTCCACCAGCGCGGGCAGCAGCGCCTTGGTCACCCGCACCAGGCCCAGCACGTTCGTCTCGTACATCGCCCGCCAGTCGGCGAGGTCGGCGGTGGCCACGCTGTCCAGGCCGAACGCGCCGCCCGCGTTGTTGACCAGGACGTGGCAGCCGCCGACCGCCCCGGCCAGCGCGTCCACCGACTCCTGCGACGTCACGTCCAGCTCGACCGGCGCGACTCTCCCGGCCCCGGGCACGCCCTCGGCGATCTCCTTGGCCAGCGCGTCCAGCCGGTCGCGCCGCCGCGCCGCCAGGACGACGTGGAACCCCTCCGCCGCCAGCCGCCGGGCGGTGGCCGCCCCGATCCCACTGCTTGCTCCTGTCACTACCGCGGTCTTACGCATGCCGACAGCTTTCCAGGTCGCCCTCCGGCGCCCGGCGGCCGGGCTCCCGCCGCCCGGGAACACGCCCGAAGGTCGATAGGTTGCACTACCGGAGGTGGTGTCCGGTGTCGCGTCGTATCAACCGAGTTGCGACGGTCAGTGTTCATACTTCCCCCCTCGACCAGCCGGGTACGGGCGACGCGGGCGGCATGAACGTCTACATCGTCGAGGTCGCCCGGCGGCTCGCCGCCCGCGGAGTCGAGGTCGACATCTTCACCCGGGCCACCTCGCGGGCCCTCCCCCCGGTCGCCGAGCTGGCCCCCGGCGTGACCGTCCGGCACGTCGTCGCCGGGCCGTTCGAGGAGCTGGACAAGGCCGAGCTGCCCCGCCAGCTGTGCGGCTTCACCTCCGGTGTGCTGCGCGCCGAGGCCGCCAACGAGCCAGGCCACTATGACCTGCTGCATACCCACTACTGGCTGTCCGGACAGGCGGGATGGGTCGCCAAGCGCCGCTGGGGCGTCCCGCTCGTCCACTCCATGCACACGATGGCGAAGGTGAAGAACGCCGCCCTTGCCGACGGCGACAAGCCCGAGCCCGCCGGGCGCGTCCTCGGCGAGGAGCAGGTCGTCGCCTCGTCCGACCAGCTCGTCGCCAACACCGACGAGGAGGCCCGCGAGCTGATCGAGCTGTACGGCGCCGACCCCGCCCGCGTCGCGACCGTCCGGCCCGGCGTCGACCTCGCGACGTTCCGCCCCGAGTCGCCGCTGATCGCCCGCGGCACCGGCCTCCTCCCGCACCGCACCGGTCCCGCCCGCCGCCGCCTCGGCCTGCCCCGCGAGGCGTACGTGCTGCTGTTCGTCGGCCGGATCCAGCCCCTCAAGGCCCCCGACGTCCTGCTGCGCGCCGCCGCCCGGATGCTCGCCGACGACCCGTCGCTGCGCTCCCGGCTGGTCGTCGCCGTCGTCGGCGGGCCGAGCGGCAGCGGCCGGTCCCGCCCCGAGGGCCTGCAGTCGCTGGCCGCCGCGCTCGGCATCGCCGACGTGGTCCGGTTCGAGCCGCCGTGCCCGCAGCCGGAACTGGCCGACTGGTACCGCGCCGCCGACGTCACCGTCGTCCCGTCCCACAGCGAGTCGTTCGGCCTGGTCGCCGTCGAGTCGCAGGCGTGCGGCACGCCCGTGGTCGCCGCGTGCGTCGGCGGACTGCGCACGGCCGTCGCCGACGGCGAGTCCGGCGTCCTCGTCGGCGGCCACGACCCCGCCGGCTACGCCGCCGTCCTGCGCCGCGTCCACGCCGAGCCTGGCCTGCACGCCCGCCTGGCCCGCGGCGCGGTGCGCCACGCCCAGGGCTTCGGGTGGGACGCCACCGTGGACCGCCTCCTTGAGGTGTATACCGGTGCCATGTCCCTGCCCGCATCGCCGCTCACCGCCGAGGTCACCGCGTGAGGCCCACCGAGGTCATCCGGGAGACCCTGGACGCCGCCGGCCTCGAATACGACGAGCCCCGCGCGGACGCGTTCTTCGTCAAGCTCCCCGGACAGCACAAGCTCGCCACGATGACCTGGCTGATCGTCGGCGAGCACAGCCTGCACGTCGAGGCGTTCTTCTGCCGCCGTCCCGACGAGAACCACGCCGACTTCTACCGGTTCCTCCTGGAGAAGAACGGCCGCATGTACGGGGTCGCGTTCGCCCTGGACGACGTCGGCGACGTCCACCTCGCCGGCCGGGTGCCGCTCGCCTCCGTCAGCCCCGACGAGATCGACCGCCTGCTCGGCTGCGTCCTCACCTACTCCGACGAGAACTTCGACAGGGCCCTCGAACGGGGCTTCAAGACGTCCATCCAGCGCGAGTGGGACTGGCGCGTCAAGCGGGGCGAGAGCCTGGCCAACCTGAAGGCGTTCGCGTCCTTCGCCGACCCGGCCAACCGCGAGCGGCCCTGAGGAGGCCGCTAGGCTCTGGTCCCATGGCGACGTTGGTACTGCTGCGGCATGGCGAGAGCGTGTGGAACGCCGAGGGCCTGTTCACCGGCTGGGTGGACGTGGACCTGTCGGCGAAGGGCGAGAGCGAGGCGACCAAGGGCGGCGACCTCCTCCTGGACGCCGACATCACCCCGGACGTGGTGCACACCTCCCTGCTGAAGCGGGCCATCCGCACCGCCAACATCGCCCTGGACGTGGCCGACCTCCTGTGGATCCCGGTCCGCCGCTCCTGGCGCCTCAACGAGCGCCACTACGGCGCGCTCCAGGGCAAGAACAAGGCCCAGACGCGCGAGGAGTTCGGCGAGGAGCAGTTCATGACCTGGCGCCGCTCCTACGACACCCCGCCGCCCGCCATCAAGGACGACGACCCGCTGTCCCAGGTGAACGAGCTGCGCTACGCGGGACTGCCGTCCGAGCTCATCCCCCGCACGGAGTGCCTCGCCGACGTGGTCGACCGCCTCCTGCCCTACTGGTACGACTCGATCGTCCCGGATCTGGCGGCGGACAAGACCGTCCTGGTCGCCGCGCACGGCAACTCCCTGCGCGCCCTGGTCAAGCACCTGGACGACGTCACCGACGAGCAGATCGTCGGCCTCAACATCCCCACGGGCATCCCCCTGGTCTACGAGCTGGACGACGACTTCGCCCCCCTCAAGCGCGGCGGCGAGTACCTCGACCCGGCCGCCGCGAAGGCCGCGATCGAAGCCGTGAAGAACCAGGGCGCCAAGAAATAGGCATGACGAGCCGCACGGTCGTGGTCAGGAGGTGATGGGGTTCCCGGGGTGGTCGCGCCAGATGTGCTGATACCCGGGGCCCGCGGTCATACCGAACGCGGCGCGAGCGGGACGGCCCCACTCCACCCAGCGCAGATAGGCGTCGACGACCTCGTCCCAGAGCCGCCGCGGCCCCGCCTGGACGACCCGGTGCCCGTCCGCGTCCGGCGTGTCCTCGCAGCGGGCCCAGGACGCCCCCGCGGTGTCGGCCAGGACGAGCGCGAACCGGCCGTCGCCGGTGGTGCGCTCGGCGCCCATGACATCGGGGAGCATCCCCGCGATGGCGACGTCGGCGCCATAGGCCGCCCCGGCGACGACACGCGGCCCCACCCGCGCCACCGACTCCCGCCCCTCGCCCTCCAAGGGCAGCCCGGTACCGCGCTGGGAGCGCATCATCATGTAGGAGGCGGATCCGTGGAAGCCGCCCACGGCCCGGCCGTCGCCCGTCACGGTCAGGCGGACCTTGTGCCCGCCGGCGTACTCGGGCATCCACGGGAACACGATCACCCCGCCGGGACGGGTCTGCTCCACCCACGCGTACGGCACGGTCGTGACACCGCAGGTCACATGGACCCGGTCGAAGGGCGCCCCAGCGGGGACCCGGTCCGCGCCGTCGGCCGTCAGCAGCCGGGGACCGAACCCGGCGGCCGCCAGGTTCACGGCCGCCCGCGCCGCGACCCGCTCGTCGATCTCCACTGATGTCACGGCGCCGGACCGCGCCCGGGCCGACAGCAACGCCGCGCTCCAGCCGGTCCCGGTGCCGATCTCTAGCACGCGGTCGCCGTCGCCGGGCGCGAGCAGTTCCAGGAAGGCGGTGACGGCACCGGGCGCCGACAGTGAGGACGTCCATGCGCCCCGCCCGGTGGCCGGGTCGCCGTCGCCGTCGCCGATCTGGGTGATGACGGCGGCGTCGGAGTACACCGCCGACATCCAGTGCTCGGGGTCGGCCTCACGGTCGATCGGGTAGCACTCTCCGGGCCCGTCCGGGGCGCACCAGGCCCGTTCCGGAGCGAACAGGTGCCGCGGCGCCGCACGCAGAGCCCTGACCCATTCGGGACGGGTCAGGTCCCCGCTCGCAGTGAGCCGGCCGATCAGCGCCCCGACGTGCGCCTCCACCGCCTCGGCGGAGCCGGCCGGCAGAGTCACTTGCCCTTCTTCCCTCCGCCGCCAGTGTTGTCGCCGTCCTTGCGGTCCGGAGGCACGGGTTGATCTGGCCGGTGCCTGTCTCCGGTGTTGTCGTGCTTGCCCACAGGCCCCCCAAAGTTGCTTTGTGTAGCCATGTATTTACAGTCTGCTTTACTTTTGCTCAGCGGGTGGCCTGGGTCAAGGAAGGCGGCCGGGCTGGAATGGGAAGGACCCGTCGCGGCCGGGGGGTGGCCGGGACGGGTCCTCTTCGCGGGAGGCGGGTCAGGCTTCGGTGATCTCTTCGGGGCGCTGGCCGGTGACCAGGTAGACCACGTTCTCGGCGACGTGAACGGCGTGGTCGGCGAAGCGCTCGAAGTAACGGCCGGCGAGGGTGATGTCGACGGCGGGCTCGACGCCGTGCTTCCAGCGCGGCGACAGCAGGATGTCGAACAGGCGGCGGTGCAGCCGGTCCATCTGGTCGTCGTCGGCGTCGAGCTCCAGGCCCATCTCGACGTCCTGCGAGGCGATCACGCTGCCGGTCTTGGCGATCATGCGCTCGGCGATCTGCCCCATCTCCAGGACGGTCGCCTGCAGCTCGGGCGGGACGGCCGACTCGGGGTGGCGGCGGCGGGCGGTCTTGGCGATGTGCACCGCGAGGTCGCCCATCCGCTCCAGGTCGCCGCTCATCCGCAGGGCGGTGATCAGCGTGCGCAGGTCGCCGGCGACCGGCTGCTGCCGGGCCATGAGGTCGAAGACGGTCTCCTCGATCTCGGCGTCGATCTTGTTGACGTGCTCGTCCCCGCTGATGACCTCCTCCGACAGGCGGAGGTCGGCGTCGAGGAGCGCGGTCACCGCACGTGCCATCGCGGAGCGGACGAGCCGCGTCATCTCCACGAGCTTGTCGGAGAGGGAGTCGAGTTCCTCATGGTAGGCGTCGCGCAATTCAACATCCCTTGATGCGGAGTTTTCGAAACTGGGGGTGGTGCTTTCGGGGCGAATGGGACGAAATGGGGCACCGCGCTCGGCCTCCGGACGCACTCGCCCACGCCACAGCCTGCCTGACCTGCGTGAACCGACCCGTATAACAAGGTGAACTTTCGGCGAACGAGACCGTCTGCCGAGGTCCCCGGGGGCGGCATGGGCCCGAACGCCGCCTACGATCCGTGGTGTGGAGGTCGAGATTGTCGCGAGCCTGACCGGGCTTGCCGGGCTCGCGATCGGGCTCGCGACTGGATTGGCGGTGCGCGTGAGCGAGCGAGCCCAGCAGGCGACGACCCCGGTGGCGCCCGTGGGCGGGCTGCCCCCGGGGGTCGCTTCGGTGCTCAGTGTCCTGCGGTCCTCGGCCGTCGTCGTGGACGGCGAGGACCGGGTGCTGCGCGCGAGCTCGGCCGCGCGCGCCTTCGGCATGGTCAGCGGCGACCGGCTCGTCCTGGACGAGCTGCTGGCGATGGCCCGGCTCGTCCGCCGGGACGGGGAGATCAGGGAGACCGAGATTCAGGTCGGCCCCGGCCGCGGCCGCGGCCGCGCCGACGGGCGCTGGTTCGCGGTCCGGGTGGCCCCGCTCGGCTCGCACGGACTCGTCCTCGTGCTCGCCGAGGACCTCACCGAGCTGCGCCGCACCGAGGCGATCCGGCGCGACTTCGTGGCCAATGTCAGCCACGAGCTGAAGACGCCGGTCGGCGCGCTGTCGCTGCTGGCCGAGACCGTCGAGGGCGCCGCCGACGACCCCGAGGCGGTGCGCCGCTTCGCCGGCCGCATGCAGCACGAGTCGGTGCGGCTGACCAACCTCGTCCAGGACCTCATGACGCTGTCGCGCATCCAGGGGGACGAGCCGCTGCCCGAGCTGCACCCGGTCGGCCTCGACGAGGTCACCGTCGAGGCGCTCGACCGCTGCCAGATCAAGGCGTCCGCCAAGGACATCGAGCTCACCACCGGCGGTGAGGACGGGCTCAAGGTCCGCGGCGACGAGGAGCTGCTGATCACGGCGCTCCGCAACCTCATCGACAACGCCGTCGCCTACAGCCCCGAGCACACCCGCGTCGTCGTCGCGACCCGCAGGTGCGACGACCGGCACGTGGAGATCAACGTCACCGACCAGGGCATCGGGATCCCGGACGCCGAGGTGGAACGGATCTTCGAGCGCTTCTACCGGGTCGACCCGGCGCGGTCCCGCCAGACCGGCGGCACCGGGCTCGGGCTCGCCATCGTCAAACATGTGACCACCAAGCACGGCGGTGAGGTGACGGTGTGGAGCAAGGAGGGGTCCGGGTCGACGTTCACGATCAGGCTCCCGCTGCTCGGCGCCGCCGTCGCCGGCCCCCCGACCGCGTCCGGCGCAGCCGTGCCGGAAGCCCCGATCCGCCCCGAGGGCGGTGCGACGATCGCCCGCCCAGCTCCGCACAATCCCTGAGGATACGGCGCGATGAGAACTGACCGGGGCCCGCGCCGCCCTGCCGAGGGGACCGCATTGAAAACCGCCCGGGAGGCAACACCGTGACCCGCGTGCTCGTCGTGGAAGACGAGGAGTCGTTCAGCGACGCACTGTCGTACAACCTGCGCAAGGAGGGCTTCGAGGTGGCGGTCGCCGCCACCGGCCCCGACGCGCTGGACATCTTCGAGCGCAACGGTGCCGACCTCGTGCTGCTCGACCTGATGCTCCCCGGACTGCCCGGCACCGAGGTGTGCCGGGAACTGCGCGCCAAGTCCAGCGTCCCCGTGATCATGCTGACCGCCAAGGACAGCGAGGTGGACAAGGTCGTGGGCCTTGAGCTCGGTGCCGACGACTACGTCACCAAGCCGTTCTCGACCCGTGAGCTGATCGCCCGCATGCGGGCCGTCCTGCGCCGGCAGGGCGAGGTCGAGGAGCTGGCCCCGGCGACGCTCGAGGCTGGACCGGTCCGCATGGACGTGGAACGGCATGTGGTCAGCGTCGGCGGCGACCCCGTCCAGCTGCCGCTCAAGGAGTTCGAGCTGCTCGAGGTCCTGCTGCGCAACGCCGGCCGTGTGCTGACCCGCATGCAGCTGATCGACCGGGTCTGGGGCGCCGACTACGTGGGCGACACCAAGACGCTGGACGTGCACATCAAGCGGCTGCGCGCCAAGATCGAGGCGACCCCGTCCACGCCGCGGTACATCGTCACCGTCCGCGGCCTGGGCTACAAGTTCGAGCCCTGATCGGCGGCGAAGGGCCCGTACGGCGAGTGCCGTACGGGCCCTTTGACGTGTTCTGACGTGCCCCGCGGTCAGTGACCGCCGCCCTCCGCCGGGCTCGGCGACCCGGCGCCGTCGGTCGGCTTCGCCGTGGAGGCGGGCTCCTCGGGCCGCTGCGCCGTGGACGGCGTGGCCGCGGGCGCCGAGGTCGCGCCCTCCGGCGCGGACGGGTGCGCCTCGGCGCCGCCCGGTACCGGCGTGCCCGCGGAGACCGCGGTGTAGCCGTCGAACTCGTTCTGCTGCGCGATCACCGGCACCGTGACGTCGACGCTGCCGGCCTGCTCGAACTGGAGCCGCACCTTCAGCTGCTCACCGCCGTACAGCTGCCGGTTGAGGCCGGTCAGCACCACCAGCGGAGCCTTGCCCTCCGGGGCCGGAGGCACGGTCGGCGTAGTCGGCGCGGACGGCGTGCTACCGGACGTGGGCGTCGTGCCGGTGCTCGGCGTCGCACCCGCTCCGGTGGGCTCGGGCGTGGCGCCGCCGGTCGGCGTGGCGGACGTCCCGCCGGTCGGCGTGGCGGACGCCCCGGCCGTCGGCGTGGCCGATCCCGACGTCTCGGCGCCCGGCTTGTCCTTCTTCTTCTTGCCGGGCTTCTCCGGGGCCGTGCTGGACGGGGCCGGCGACGGCGCCGCGTTCCCCATCAGCTGGACCGCGCTGCCCTCGCCGGACGACTGGGCCGGCGGCAGCGCGACCGCGCCACCGGCGATCTTCACCTGGGCGAAGTTCGGCGAGCTGACCCCGACCAGCCGGTCCTGGCGGCCCTTGACCTGGTTGATGACGGTGGCGTACAGCGGCAGCGAGCTGCCCGGTCCGAACGCGGTGGCCGGCTTCGGGCCGAGCAGGAACATGTTCCGGATGTCGATCTGCGCGTCCTGCGGCTTGTTCCGCGGCAGCGTGACGTTGACGCCATCGGTGAGCTGCGTGGGAGCGGCCGTCTGGGGTTCGCTGCCGGCGCCGCAGCCGGTGATCACCGGCGCGATCGCGACGGCGCCCGCGATGGCGAGCGTGACCGCTCGGCGGCTGTTTCGGATCACGGCGTCGGTCTCCTCGCGAAATGAGGTCGGAAGTTTCTGAGCGTGGCGCGAGACACGCCAGGGGAAGCGTAGCGAGACCAGTGCCCGAACCCCGCTTCGGGGTGCGGGCACGCCGCGAGATCGTCAGCCGGTTCGCAGTGACATGACCCTGCTGCCGAGGTCCGGGCCGGGTACGGCGCTCTGCAGCACCTCGTTGACGACGCCGTCCGGCCGCACGAACACGGCCGTGAGCCCGGTCGGCGCCTCACTCCGGACGCCCGGCGCCGGGCCGCCCGTGCCCGAGGGCCGTCCCCCGGACCCGCTCCGCGCGCCCGCGGAGGGCGTGCCGCCGGACGGTGTGCTCTGGGACGGTGCGCTCCCGGGCGGTGTGCTCCCGGACGGTGCTCCGCCCGGCGGCGGTGCACTGATGGGCACCGGGGCGTAGGAACGTGCCAGCACACCGGCGTGATCCTCGACGATGGTCGCCGTGCCCTCGTGGGCCGTGCCCGCGCAGGCCCGCAGGTCCTTGACCGGGACGGGCGGCCGCCCGCCCGCCGGACGCGGGTCGGCGACGAGCAGGAAGTCGATCTCGGCCCGCCCCGCCAGGTTCGCCAGCTCGGCCACCACGGGCCCGCAGCGGTAGCCCGCCGGGACGATCCCGAACACGACGGGACGCAGGTCCACGAGATTTCTGGCCCGGTGGTCACGGTCGGCGTAGACGACCTCGCCGGACGGGAGCAGCCCGCCTGCCCGGCCCGGCGGCGCCGAGGGCCGCGGCGCGAGCTGCGCGGCGGTCTGCCGGTAGGCCGGGTTCTCCT
>NZ_CAACVB010000185.1 GCF_900659635.1 Actinomadura roseirufa
CCCGCCCGCGCGGGCCGCCGCGCGGTCCGGACGGTCGGCTGCGGGCCCGCCGCCGACCGGGTCGGCGTCGCCGTCGTGGACCCCGCCACCCGGCGGCGCGTCCCGCCCGGCCGGGTGGGGGAGATCTGGGTGAGCGGCCCCGCCGTCGCCCGCGGCTACTGGCGCGACGCCGACGCGACGCGGGAGACCTTCCAGGCGCGCGTCGAGGACGGCGACGCGACCCCCCATCTGCGGACCGGCGACCTCGGCTTCGAGCGGGACGGCCGGCTGCACGTCGCCGGCCGGCTGAAGGACGTCCTGATCATCCAGGGCCGCAACCACTACCCGCAGGACGTCGAGCTCACCGTGGAGGGCGCCGGGGAGGCGGTCCGCGCCGGCTGCGGGGCCGTCTTCGGCGTCGAGGTCGACGGCGCCGAGGAGATGGCGGTCGTCTACGAGGTGGACGCCCACCGGCTCGGCGACGCGGGGGACCTGCTCGCGCGCGTCCGCGCCGCCGTCGCCCGCGAGCACGACGTCGAGCCGCACGCGATCGTCCTGGTGCGGCGTGCGACCGTCGGCCGGACGACCAGCGGCAAGATCCAGCGGCAGGGCTGCCGGCGGGCGTTCCTGTCCCTCGGCCTGCCGGTCGTCGCCGCGAGCGTCGCCCAGACCGCCGGCCACGCGGGCGACCCGAAGCCCGTCCCGGCGGACCGCGCGCGCGTCCTGGACGAGATCAGGGCCGCGCTGGGCGAGGAAGATCTCCGCGACCGTGACCTCCAGGACCGTGACCTTCACGACCGTGACCTCGCCGACCTGGGCTTGGACTACGCCGGGCTCCTGGACCTCGCACGGCGGCTGGAACGCGCCTTCGGCGGGCGCGTGCCCTTGGGCGAGGTGCTCGCGGCTCCGTCGGTGGGCACGCTGCTCGACCTGCTCGGCGCCGGCGCCGGCGCCGGCGCCGCGCCCGCCGCGTCCGGGCGGAGCGCCGCAGACATCGAGGCATGGCTGGTGGAACGGGTCGCCGGGCGACTCGGCCTGCCCACCGCGTCGATCGACGCCACCGTGCCCTTCGCGACCCTGGGGCTCGGCTCCAAGTCCGCGGTAGCCGTCATCGACGAGCTCGGCGCCTGGCTCGGGCGCGCGCTCTCGTCCACCACCGTCTTCGAACGCCCCACCATCCGGGACGTCGCGGACCGGCTCGGCGATGCCGGCGCGCCGGTGACCGGCACCGGCGGCGGGACGGGCAGCGGAGCCGTGACGGCCGCCGTGCCGTCCCGGCCCGAGCCAGCGGCCCGCGCCGCGAACCCGGACGCCGAGACCCCGGACGGCGAGATGGGTCCCGCCCTCGGAACCGAGGAGCCGATCGCCGTCATCGGGCTCGGCTGCCGTTTCCCGGGGGCACCCGACCCCGGCGGGTACTGGCGGCTGCTCCTCGACGGCCGGGAGGCGGTCTCGGACCTCCCCGCCGGCCGCTGGGACTCCGCGGGCACCGAGGCGCCCCGGCGCGGCGGGTTCCTCGACCACATCGACCGGTTCGACGCGAGGTTCTTCGGGATCTCCGCGCGGGAGGCCGCGCGCATGGACCCGCAGCAGCGGCTGCTCCTGGAGGTCGCCTGGGAGACCTTCGAGGACGCGGGAATCGCCCCCGACCGCGTCGCGGGAACCGACACCGGCGTGTTCGTCGGCATCAGCAGCCACGACTACGGCGACCTGCAGATGGCCGACCTCGGCTCCGTCGATGTGCACGCCGCCACCGGCACCGCGCTCTCGGTGGCCGCCAACCGGCTGTCCTACCAGTTCGACCTGCGCGGCCCGAGCATGGCGATCGACACGGCGTGCTCGTCCTCGCTCGTGGCGGTGCACGCCGCCTGCCGGAGCCTGCGCGCCGGCGAATGCGGCAGCGCGCTCGCCGGCGGCGTGAACCTGCTGGTCGGCCCCGCGCTGTCGGTCGCGTTCGCGCGGGGCGGAATGCTCTCCCGGGACGGCGCGTGCCGCACCTTCGACGACGCCGCGAGCGGCTACGTCCGGGGCGAGGGCGCCGGCCTGGTGTGCCTGAAGCCCCTGTCCCGGGCGCTCGCGGACGGCGACCGGATCTACGCGACGATCACCGGTGGCGCCGTCGGGCACGGGGGCCGCGCCAACGGCCTCACCGCGCCCAAGGGGTCGGCGCAGCGGCGGGTGATCGAGCAGGCCCTCGCGGCGGCGGGCACCGACGGCCGCGCCGTCGACTTCGTCGAGGCGCACGGCACCGGGACCGTCCTCGGCGACCCGGTCGAATGGGAGACGCTCGCCGCGGTGTACGGCGCCGGGCGGGACCCGGAGGCGCCCTGCCCGGTCGGGTCGGTCAAGGCGGCCATCGGGCACCTGGAGGCCGCCGCGGGCATCGCCGGGCTGATCAAGTCGGTGCTGGCCCTCTGGCACGGGGAACTGCCGCCGCAACTGCACTTCGCCACCCCGAACCGCCACCTCACCTGGGAGGGCTCCGGGCTGACCGTGCCGACCGGGCGCGCCCGGCGCGGCGCCGCGCCGGCGCGGGCCGGGGTCAGCTCGTTCGGCTTCGGCGGCGCCAACGCCCACCTCATCGTGGAGCGGGCGCCCGAGCGGCCGCCGGTGGAGCCGCCCCCGGCGGAGCGGCCGGTCCAGGCCCTCCGGCTGTCCGCGCACACCTCCTCCGCCCTCGCGACGCTCGCCCGCAGGTACCGGGCGCACATCGCGGCCAGCCCCGACCTGGAGCTGGCGGACCTGTGCCACGCGGCCGGCACCGGCCGGGCCGCTCTGGCGCACCGCGCCGTCGTCACCGCGCGGTCGATGGCGGACCTGGACGGCGCGCTCGCGGCGCTCGCCGCGGGCGAGGCGTCCACGGACGTGGTGCGCGGGCGGAGCGCGGGCCGCGTGCCCCGGGTCGCGTTCCTCTTCAGCGGCCAGGGCACGCAGTACCCGGGGATGGGCCGGGCGCTCTACGAGCACAGCCCCGTGTTCGCGTCGGCCATCGAGCGGAGCGACGCGGTGCTGCGCCCGCTGATCGGCTGCTCGCTGCGCGACGTGCTCCACGCGGAGGACGGCTCCGGCAGGCTGGAGAGCACCCGGTACTGCCAGCCCGCCCTCGTCGCCCTGGAGGTCGCGCTCGCGGAGCTGTGGGCGTCGCTCGGCGTGCGCCCCGCCGCCGTGCTCGGCCACAGCGCCGGCGCGTTCGCCGCGGCGTGCGTCGCGGGCGCCCTCTCCCTCGACGACGCGCTGACGCTCGCCGCGACGCGCGGCCGGCTCATGGACGAGCTCCCCGGCGCCGGGGCGATGATCGCCTGCGCCGGTGACGACGAGCTGATCCGCGCCGCCGCGGAGGCGGCGCCGTCCGTCGCCGTGGCCGCGGTCAACGCCCCCGGCCATCTGGTGCTGTCCGGGCCCGCGGACGCGATCGGCGGCCTCGCCCGGGACCTGCCGCCGCGGGACGTCACCGTGCGCAGGCTGGCGGTGTCGCACGCCTTCCACTCGCCGATGATGGCGGCCGCCGCGGGGCCGCTGCGGGAGGCGGCCCGCGCCGTCACGGCCAGGGCGCCGCGGCTCCCCTGGATCTCCGACCACACCGGCGCGGCGATGGGCCGGCCCGAGCCGGGCTACTGGGCCGACCACCTGCTCGGCGGCGTCCGCTTCGCCGACGGCGTCGCCGAGCTGCGGCGCCTCGGCTGCGACGCCTTCCTGGAGGCGGGCCCGCACCCCACCCTCGTCGGCCTGGCGCGCGCCGGGCTCGCGGAGGAGGCCGGAAGCGTCCTGTGGCTGCCGTCGCTGCGCCGCGGCGGGGACGACTGGGAGACCCTGCTCCGCTCGGCCGGGCGGTTCCACTGCGCGGGCGGGGACGTGCGCTGGGGCGCGCTCGACGAGGGCCGCGCGCGGCGCCGGGTCCCGGTGCCGCACGCGGTGTTCGAGCGGCGCTCCCACTGGTTCGGAGCCCCGGCCGCGGCGGCCGGGGACGCGCCGGGAGCCCCCGGGCCCGGCCCTGAGGAGGAGCGAAGGGAGATCGATGTGAAGGGCGACGGCAACGGGCGTCCGGGCGGTGCCCGGACGGATCCCGCGGGCGTGGAGCGGACGGCCCGCGTCCTGGAGTGCGTGTCCCGGGTCTGCGGGTTCCCCGCCGACCAGATTCCGGTCCAGGCCCACGTGAGCAGCGAGCTGGGCTTCGACTCGCTGATGAAGGGGGAGCTGGAACGCCATCTCGCCCCGCTGTATCCCGGCCGGGTCGCGGAACTGCGCCACACCCTGCCCGAGGACTTCACGGTCGGGCAGCTCGTGGCCGCGCTCGGCGGGGCGGACGCGGCGCCTGTGGCCGCGCCCGTCCCGGTCCACACGGCACCGGAGCCGGAGCCCGAACCGGCCGCCTGGGCGGGGGACGCCTGGGCCCGGGACGCCGTGGTGCCCGCTCCCCGCCCCGCCGAGCCGCCGGCCGTACCGCCGGCCGTACCGCCGGCCGTGCCGCCCCCGGTGACGCCCGCCGCACCACGCCCGGTGACGTCCGCCGAGCCGCCCGCCGCGCCCGCCCCGGAGCCGCCGGCCGGGCCCGCGGTCCAGCGCCGGTTCGAGGATTGGGAGGAGTACGCCGAGATGCGCGAGCGTCTCCGGCTGATCGAGTCCAGCGGCCCCAACGCCTATGAGCGCGTGCACGACGGATTCAACTCCGGTGTGATCCACATGAACGGCCGGCGGATGGTGAACTTCTCGGCCTTCAACTACCTCGCCCTGTCGGCCCATCCCCGGCTGCTCGCCGCGGCCAAGGCCGCGATCGACCGGTACGGGACGTCCAGCTCGGCGACGCCGCTGCTGTGCGGCGAGACCCCGCTGCACCACGAGCTGGAGGCGGAGATCGCCGGGTTCCTCGGCACCGAGGCGTCCATCGTGTTCGCGGGCGGTCACGCCACCAACGTCGCGACCGTCGGGCATCTCTTCGGGCCCGAGGACCTCGTCCTGCACGACGAGTGGATCCACGACAGCACCGTGCGCGGCTGCATCCTGTCGGGCGCCCGGCGCCGGCCCTTCCCGCACAACGACTGGCGGGCGCTGGACCGGATCCTCGGCTCGCTGCGCGGCCGGTTCCGCCGGGCCGTGGTGGTGATCGAGGGCGCCTACAGCCAGGACGGCGACCTGCCCGACCTGCCGCGCTTCATCGAGGTGAAGCGGCGGCACGAGGCGATGCTGATGGTGGACGAGGCGCACTCGCTCGGCGTCCTCGGCCGGACCGGGCGCGGCGTCGGCGAGCACTTCGGCGTCCGCCCGGACGACGTGGACCTCTGGATGGGCACCCTCAGCAAGGCGATCGGGAGCCTCGGCGGCTACATCGCGGCCCGCCGCCCGCTGATCCAGTACATGAAGTACACGACGCCGCTGTTCATCTTCAGCACCGGCATCGCGCCGGCCAACGCGGCGGCGGCCCTGGAGGCGTTCCGCGTCATCCGCGACGAGCCCGGCCGGGTCGCGCGGCTGCGCGAGCTGTCGGAGCACTTCCGGGCCGCGGCCCGCGCCCGGGGCCTGGACACCGGCGTCTCGTACGAGACCGCCGTCATCCCGATCATCGTCGGCGAGTGGGGCCGGGCCATGGAGATCTCCAGCACGCTGCTGGAGCGCGGCGTGAACGTCATGCCGATCGGCTACCCGGCGGTGCCGCGCGACAAGTGCCGGCTCCGGTTCTTCGTCAACGCCGACCACCACGAAGCCGACCTCGACCGTTCCCTCGACCTCCTGGTGGACGCCATGACCACGACACCGCGGGAGGGCGCGCCGCGCCCGGCCGAGCGGCGACCGGAGACCGGCCCGCGGACCCGCCCGGCCTCCGCGCCGCAGGCCCCGCCCGAGGCGGCGCCCGCGACGGCGGCGCCGGATGCCTTCTCCGCCCGTGACAGGGAGTGGGACCCCTCCGGCGTCCCGCCCGTCCCCGGCACGGCGGACGTGCTCGTCACCGGGGCCACCGGCTTCATCGGCGGGCATCTCACCCGCAGGCTGGTGGAGATCGGCCACCGGGTGCGGGTGCTGGTCCGCGAGGGCGGCGACCGGTCGGCGTTCGCCGACCTGCCCGTCGAGGTCGAGACCGGCTCGCTGACCGACCTCGACGCGCTGCTGCGCGCCACGGCCGGGGTCCGGCACGTCTACAACTGCGCGGGCAAGTCCGCCGACTGGGGTCCCTGGGAGGAGTTCGAGCGGGCCAACGTCCAGGGCTGCCGGAACCTGGTGGACGCCGCCCACCGCGCGGGCACCGTCCAGCGGTTCCTGCACGTCAGCACCACCGACGTGTACGGGTACCCGGTGCGCCCGTGCGGCGAGGGCACCGAGCCGAGGGACGTCGGCCTGCCCTACAACCGCAGCAAGCTCCTCGGCGAGCGGGCGGTGACGCGGGCCGCCGAGCGCGCCGGGCTGCCCCTCACGATCATCCGGCCGGTGTCGGTGTACGGGCCGCGCAGCAAGGACTTCGTCGTCGAGATCGCGACCCTGCTCCGGCAGCGGCAGATGGTCTACGTCCGCAAGGGGGCGGCCCCGGCGGGCCTCCTCTACGTCGCCAACGCGGTGGACGGGATGATCGCGGCGTGCGGCGCCGAGGCCGCCGCGGGCGGGGTCTACAACCTGCGCGACCCCGAGGAGACGACCTGGCGGGAGTACATCGAGGCGCTGGCGGCCGGGCTCGGCGTGCGGCCGCCGTCGATGAGCCTGCCCCGCCCGCTCGCGGCGGGCGTGGCGGGCACCGCCGAGCGGGTCTACGGGGCGCTGCGCGTCAGGTCGCGTCCCGTCCTCACCCGGCACGCCGTCCACCTGCTGGAACGCGATCAGTCCTTCCCGATCGACCGGGCCCGCGAGGACTTCGGCTTCAAGGGCGAGGTCGGCTTCGAGGAGGGCATGGCCCGGACGGTCGACTGGCTCCGGTCCGCCGAGGGCCGCGCCCACCTGGGCGGCTGACATGTCCTCCACCGACACGGCCTTGACGAACAGGGCGTCGGCGCGGCGCGGCAGGCCCCCGCTCGGGGCGTCCCGCGCGCCGGGCGGGCCATGGTTCCCCGGGGTGACGGCCGACCCGGCGGCCCGCGTGCGGCTGGTCTGCTTCCCGCACGCGGGCGGGACCCCGTCCCTCTTCCGGGACTGGGCCGCGCACCTCGGCGACCACGTGCAGGTCGTCCCGGTGCTCCTGCCGGGACGGGGCTTCCGGCTGGGGGAGCGGCCACGCCGGGACTTGCGGGCGCTGGCCGCCGACATCGCCGCGGCGCTCGCCGGCCAGGGGCTCGCCGGCGGCCACGCGCTGTTCGGGCACAGCATGGGCGCGCTGCTCGCCTACGAGGTGGCCTGCGAGCTGCGCGACCGCGGCGCCGGCGAGCCCGTGCACCTGTTCGTGTCCGGCAGCAGGGCCCCCCACTTCTACGGTGCCCGGATCGGCGCGGAGCTGACCGACGAGGCGCTGCTGCGCATGGTCCGCGACCTCGGCGGGTTCGCCGGGGTCGGCGGCGCCGGCGAACCCGGCGGCGGCGTCCTGTTCGAGCGGCGGCTGCCGGTCCTGCGCGCCGACCTGGCCGCCTGCGAGGGCTACCGCTGGCGGCCGCGCCGCCCGCTGCGCTGCCCGATGACGGCGTTCTCGGCGGCCGGCGACCCCATCGCGACGCCGGCGCAGGTCGACGAGTGGCGCGAGTACACCGGCGGCTCGCTGCTGCGCCGGCATCTGCCGGGCGGCCACTTCTACCTGACCGGCCCGGACCGCCCCCGGTTGCTCGGGGAGATCCGGGCCGAACTCGGCCGGTACGGCGGCCGGTCCCGCCCCGGCCGCCGTGCCGGCGCCCCGCGCGTCCACACCCTCGAACCTCGGAGGTCTCCGGCATGAACGTCGCGACCCTGGCCAGGCTGGCCGCAAGCCGTCAGATCCCGCTGCTGCTGTCGCTCGGCCGCGGCCTCGTCACCCCCGTCTACCGGGCGTCGTTCCTCGCCGCGGCCTCCGGCTCCGGCGTCCTGCGGCGCCTCGCCGCCGGGCCCGGCGACGTGGACGCCCTGGCCGCGGCGGCGGGCGTCCACGACGACAGGCACCTGCTGCGCGCCTGGCTCGACGTCGGGGTCCGGCTCGGCGAGCTGGCCGTCGACGACGGCCGCTACCGGCTGCGGAGCCGGACCGCGAAGGCGCTCGCGCGGCCCGGCAACGACGCCGTCGCCGCCGCGCTGGAGGAGGTCGCGCGCTTCCACCTGCCGGTCCTGCTCGGCGCGCCCGCCATGGCCGCGGACGGGCGGCGGCTGTCGCTGGGGGACCAGGACGGCGCGGTCATCGCCCGCTCGACCCGCGTGGTGGAGCCCTTCGTCGCCGAGGCCGTCGGCCGGGTGCTGAGCCGGACCGCGCCGCTGCGGCTCCTGGAGGTGGGCTGCGGCAGCGGCGCGCACGTCCGGCACGCCGCCCGGCTGAACCCGCGGCTGACCGCCCTGGCGATCGATCTGCAGGACGAGGTGGCCGCGGGCGCCGCCGCCAACATGGCCGCCTGGGGCCTTCGAGAGCGCGTGGAGGTCCGCCGCGCCGACGTGCGCGAGCTGGAGGAGCAGCCGCAGTTCGACCTGGCCACGATGCACAACAACATCTACTACTTCCCGGTCGAGGAACGGGCGAAGGTGCTGGAGCGGGTGCGGAGCCTGCTGGCCCCCGGCGGGCGGCTGCTGCTCACCGCCCCGTGCCGGGGCGGCAACGTCGGCATGGAGGTCCTCGACCTCTGGTTCCGGTACGCCGACTTCGGCGGCCCGCTGCCGCACGCGGCCGACCTCGCCG
The DNA here is from genome assembly GCF_900659635.1 of Actinomadura roseirufa. Lineage (GTDB taxonomy): Bacteria > Actinomycetota > Actinomycetes > Streptosporangiales > Streptosporangiaceae > Spirillospora > Spirillospora roseirufa. The sequence goes on from NZ_CAACVB010000185.1 coordinate 8,741, forward strand.
CCCAGATGGAGGACGCCGGGTTCACCGGCGTGCGGGCGCGCCGCCTCATCCCCGGCGAGCAGTTCCGCGCCTTCGTCGGCACCAACCGAGCCACGGCATCCGGCATCGACGTTGAGGAGCGCATCTCATGACGGCACCGACCCCGGCCAAGGGGGCGAAGAGGAGCACGGCCGAACGCGGGACGCGGGCCCGGGCGACGTCGCCCGCGGCGCCCGCGCCGAAGGACCAGATCGTCGTGCTCGGCGCGGGCGACGCGCCGGCCGCGGGGCTGCTCGGCGGCAAGGCGACCAGGCTCGACGAGATGATCCGGGCGGGCCTGCCGGTGCCGCCGGCCTTCTGCCTGACCACCGGGCTGTTCGAGAGGTTCCTGCGCGAGAGCGGGCTCGATGCCGACGCCGCGGGCTCCGAGCCCGCGAAGGTGCGCGAGCGGATCCTCGCCGGGGACGTCCCCGAGGCCATCGCCGCCGCCGTGCTGGAGGCTTACGGCGACCTCGGCCGCCCGCGCGTCGCCGTGCGCTCGTCGGCGTCCGCGGAGGACTCGGCCTCCCACTCCTTCGCGGGCCAGCACGACACCGTCCTCGACATCGCGGGCGACGCCGCGCTGCTGGAGGCCGTCAAGGTGTGCTGGGCGTCGCTGTGGACCGACCGGGCCGCCGCCTACCGGGACGAGCGGGGCGCCGGGTCGATCGCCGTGGTCGTCCAGCAGATGGTGCACGCCGACGCGGGCGGCGTGCTGTTCACCCGGGACCTGGTGAGCGGGCGCGCCGACCGGTTCGTGGTGGAGGGCTGCTGGGGGCTCGGCGAGGGGCTGGTGGCGGGGAAGGTCACCTCCGACTTCTTCCTCGTCGACCCCGAGGGGCCGGAGGTGGTCGACCAGAAGGTGCGGTACAAGGTCACCAAGTGCGCCCCGGTGGAGCCGGGGACGGTCGGGCTCGTCAAGGTGGACGCGGCCGCGCGCAACACGCCGTGCCTGGCGCCCGCCGAGCTGGCCGAGCTGGCCCGGCTGGCCGTCCGGGTCCGCGACCACTACGGCGCCGAGCAGGACATCGAGTGGGCGGTGCGGGACGGGGCGCCGTTCCTGCTCCAGACCCGGCCGATCACGACCGGGCCCGCGCGCGAGGCGCGGACCAGCCCGTACCTGGACCCGCAGCCCGACGCGGTCCGTCAGGGCACCCTGTGGTCCCGCATGGACATCGGGGAGATCTTCACCGGTGTCATGTCCCCGCTGGGCCAGTCGTTCGCTCAGTACTACCAGCACAACGTGCACCGAGGCTGCGCGGTGTCGACGGGGGTCCGCGACCCCGGCGACCTGTCCCTGCACATGGGATACCTCCAGGGGCACGTCTACCTGAACATCTCCTACACGGCCTACATGCTCGGCCAGTGCCTCCCGACGCGGGACCAGAGCCGCTTCACGAGCCGCTTCGTCAGCGAAGAGGTCGACCTGGCCACGTACGCCAACCCGTTCGGCCGCTTCCCGCGCGGGGCGCCGGAGGTGCTCTCGGCCGGCCACTGGCTCAGGAGCACCGTCGCCGAGATGCGGAACATGAAGAAGCGCGCGCGGCGGATGGTCCGGTCCCGGTTCTATGAGTTCGACCGCGCGCGGGGCCTCGACCTCACCCGGTTCGGGCGCCGCGAGCTGAACGTGGAACTGGCCCGGCGGCTGGCCTACTTCCACGACATGCACGTCGGCTACATGCCGTACTACATGAACGCCTTCGGCTTCTACGGGGTGCTGGAGGCCCTGTGCGGGGCGTGGCTCGGGCAGGACGGCACCAGCCTGCAGAACCGGATCAAGACCGACATGTCGAGCCTGCGGACGGTGGAGTCCGCGCGCGAGATCTGGGCGCTCGCCCAGGTCGCCGCCCGGCGGCCGCGGGTCATGGAGATCGTCCGGAGCGGCGCGTCCGCGGACGTGCCGGGGCTGCTGCGCGCCGACGAGGACGGGCGCGAGTTCTGGGACGCCCACATGGAGCCCTTCCTGCGGGAGAACGGGACCCGGGGGCGCCAGGAGATGGAGCTCACCCATCCGCGCTGGATCGACGACCCCTCCTACGTCTTCCAGATGATCCGGCGTTACGCCGAGGAGGGCTTCTCGATCGACGAGGTCCTCAGCCGCGCCCACGACCCGGGCGAGGAGGAGGCGGCCCGCGCGCTGCGGCGGCTCCCGGCGGCCAAGCGCCGGACGATCGAGAAGGTCATGTCGCTGTACGAGACGTGCAGCCGGCTGCGCGAGACCACCCGGATGTCGATGATCACCTCGATCTGGCTGGTGCGCCAGGTCGTCTACGAGGTCGGCCGCCGCCTCGTCGGCGCGGGCGTGCTGCGCTCCCTCGACGAGGTCGCCGACCTCGACTTCGCGGACGTCCTCGCCTACCTGGAGGGCGACCGCGACGCGCGGGAGGTGTTCTCCCGCGCCAAGCTGGAGGAGGCCCGGCGGACGTTCCAGTCCTACGCCCGCCAGCCCGAGCCGCCCCTCAGCTTCGTGGGCGAGTGGGACGTGACCCGCGCGGTCCGGCCGGCCCCCGGAGGCGTCCGCCTGGACGGCCTCGGCGCGAGCGCGGGACGCGTGGTCGGACGGGCCCGCATCATCGAGGACCTCGTCTGGCAGGCCGACGAGTTCCAGGTCGGCGAGGTGCTGGTGACCCGGTTCACCGACGCGTCCTGGACGCCGCTGTTCGCCATCGCGGGCGCCGTCGTCACCGACATCGGCTCGATGCTGTCGCACAGCTCGATCGTGTCGCGCGAGTTCCGCGTCCCCTCGGTCGTCAACACCAAGCACGCCACCCAGACGATCAGGACGGGGGACCTGGTCATGGTGGACGGCGACCAGGGCGTCGTCGAGGTCGTCGAGCACGGCGCGGCCGCCGAGGACGCGGCGGGGAGGTGACGGCCCGTGCGCGAACCCATCGCGATCATCGGCATCGCGTGCCTGTACCCCGGCGCGCGCGGGCCCGGTGACTACTGGAGGCTCCTGTGCGAGGACACGCCGCCCGGCGCGGCGGCGGGCGGCCTCGGCGACCTGGACGTCGACGTCGCGCGCTTCGGCATCCCGCCGGTGCAGCGGCGCTCGATGACGCGGATGCAGGTGCTGATGCTGGAGGCCGCGCGGCGCTGCCTGACCGACGCCGGGTACGCCGGCCGCCCGCTCGTCACCGACCGGACCGACGTCATCGCGGGCACCTGTCTCGGGCTCGACCGCCAGTACGCCAACGCGCTGCGGATCGAGGCGGCGCGGTACGCGCGCGATCTCGAACGGGAGGTGCCCGCCCTGTTCGGCGGGCACGCCCGCGCCGCCGCGGCCGACGCCGCGCGGGAACTGCGGGAGCTGGTGACCCGGCGGCTCGGCGCGTCCCCGCACGACCGGGTCGGCGAGATGGCGAGCACGATCCCGGCCCGCGTCGCCGCCGCGTTCGGGCTGCGGGGCCGCACGCTGACGCTGGAGTCGGCGGACGCCACCTCGTTCACGGTGCTCGCGCACGCGGTCAACGGCCTGCGCGCGAACCTCTGCGACGCGGCGCTCGTGCTGACCGGACAGCGCGCGGAGAGCCCCCTGCTCGCCGACGCGCTCGCCGCCAAGGGCCTGGCCGCCGTGCCGGACGGGCCGGACGGGCCGGGCGCCGTCCCCGCCGAGCGCGGCGACGTACATCCCGCGGGTCACCCGGCCGCGGCCGTGGAACGCCAGCAGGCCGTGGAAGGCCAGGTGGTCGCCGTTCTCGTCGGTCACGACGTCGGCCCCGCCCGGCCCCTTCACCTTCCCGCCGTACCCGCCCGTGGTCTGCAACGGCTCCCGCGCCCTGGTGTAGGGGCCCGTCGGCGAGGACGCGACCGCGTACCGGGTCTGGTAGTTGGTCTTGAAGTACCACCCGGCGGAGTAGAAGAGGACGTACTTCCCGCCCCTGTGCACGAGGGCCGGGGACTCGACCAGCACCGGGTCCCCGCGCCCCCGCGAGAGGATCTTGTGCGGCCGCTCGGCGAGGTACAGGCCGTCCGGGCTCAGCCGCACCAGGTAGATGGCCGCGGTTCGGCGGGCGTCGGTCTTGTAGAGCAGGTACCGCGTGCCGTCCCCGGCGACGTAGGAGGACGGGTCGATCGCGCCGCCGAGGTCCAGCGGGCACACCAGCGGGTCGCCCTCCAGCGCGATGAACGGACCCGCCGGGGACGGCGCGGCCGCGACGCCGACGCACTGCCTTCCCCGGTCCCTGTGCCGCGCGGTGAAGTACAGCAGGTACCGGCCGTTGCCGGTGCCGGGCGGCACGACCTCGGGCGCCCAGGTCCGCCCGCCGGTCGCCCAGTCCGGCAGCCGCACCAGCCCGTCGGGGGCCTGCCGCCGCCAGGGTCCGGTCACCGACGGCGCGACCGCGACGGGCATGTTCGCGGCGCCCTCGTTGGTGCCGTAGGCGTAGTAGGACGCGCCGGCCTTGAGGACGGCGGGGTCGGCGAAGGACGACGCGATCACCGGTCTCACCGGCGAGTAGCCGGGGGCGGGCACGGTCGTCGGCGTCTCGGCGGGGGTCGGGACGGGCGGCCGCTCGGCCGCCGCGCGGGACGGCGCGGCCGGGACGGACGCGGCGGGCCGGGCCTGGCCGGACGGCCGCGAGTCCGGCGCGCGGCCCGCGGCCGGCTCGATGACCAGCGCGATCACCGCCGCGATCAGCGCTCCCGCGGCCAGCGGGCCCGCGGGGCCGGTCGGTCGCAGGTCCACGACGTCTCTCCCCTCGCCGCCACGCATGATGCCAAGGATCATCATCCCTCGCGAACCACCGCACGCCCGGCGAACCGCACGCCGGTCTCGGTACCCTGCAAGCCGGGTTCCCTGATCAAGGAGAGGCGGCGTGATGCGACGAGGACGGTACGGGCCGTCGCGCACACGTCCCCCATCCGGCCGGCCCGTGGGGGCGTCCATCCTGATCATCGCCCTGTTCGCGGCGGCGTTCCTCGGCCGCTGCGCGGGCATCGGCGACGTCTCCGGCGATGGTGCCGGTGCCGGCGACGGTGCCAGCCGTCCCGGCAAGGGGGCCGCCGGGCCGCCCGCGCGCCGGCCGAACATCGTGTTCGTGCTCACCGACGACCTGTCCTGGAACCTGATCGCGCACATGCCGCAGGTACGGCGCATGCAGAGCGAGGGCCTGACGTTCCAGAACTTCCTGATGGCGGACTCGCTGTGCTGCACCTCCCGCGCGACGATCTTCACGGGGCGGTACCCGCACAACACCGGCGTCCGCACGAACTTCCCGCCCGACGGCGGCTACGAGGTGTTCCAGCGGCACGGCGGGGAGCAGGCGTCCTTCGCGCCCGCGCTCCAGCGGGCCGGCTACACCACCGCGCTGCTCGGCAAGTACCTGAACGGCTACCTGCCCGGCGACACCCGGGGCGGGCCGCGGCCCTACGTCCCGCCGGGCTGGAACGAGTGGTACGTCAACGGCAACGGCTACCCCGAGTACGACTACAAGCTCAACGAGAACGGACGGCTGGTCTCCTACGGGCACCGCCCCGAGGACTACCTGACCGACGTGCTCGCCGCGAAGGGCGCCGACTTCGTCCAGCGCGCGGGCGGCTCGGGCCGGCCGTTCTTCCTGCAGATCGCGACGTTCGCGCCGCACGGCCCGTTCGTCCCCGCGCCCCGGCACGCCGGGCTGTTCCCGAACCTGCGGGCGCCCCGCCCGCGCTCGTTCAACGAGGCCGACGTCGCCGACAAGCCGGCCTGGCTGCGCTCGCACCCGAGGCTGCGCCGTCCCGCGCTGCGGGCGATCGACGACGGCTTCCGCGACCGGGCCCGCATGGTCCAGGCCGTCGACGAGATGCTCGGCCGGCTGCGCGGGGAGCTGCGCACGCTCGGCCTCGAACGCGACACCTACGTGGTGTTCGGCTCCGACAACGGCTTCCATCTGGGCGAGCACCGGCTCGCCGGTGGCAAGATGACCGCCTTCGACAGCGACATCCGGGTGCCGTTCGTCGTGACCGGCCCGGGGATCGCGGCCGGCCGGCAGGCCCCCGACCTGGCCCAGAACACCGACCTGGCGCCGACGTTCCGCGAGCTCGCGGGCGCGCCTGCGGCGGCCGCGAGCGACGGCCGCTCGCTCGTGCCGCTCCTGCGCGGCGGAAGGCCGCCGGGCTGGCGGGAGACGGCGCTGGTCGAGCACGTCAAGCCGGCACCGTCCCCCGAGGACCCGGACCGGCAGGACTCGGCGCCCGGCGCGCCCCCCACCTACAACGCCCTCCGCTCCCGCGACATGCTCTACGTCGAGTACGCGGGCGGGGAACGGGAGTACTACGACCTCGCCCGTGATCCCGACCAGCTGACCAACACGGCGGCGGGGCTGCCCGACGAGCGGAGACGGCAGCTCTCGGCGCTGCTGTACGCGCTGACCCACTGCTCGGGCGCGGGCTGCGCGTCCGCGAGCCGGAGCCGGTGAGGACGCTCCGGCCGCCGTTATCATCGCTCACGCACCGACGGCACGCGCGTGGCGTGCCCCTGATCAGACGCTGGGAGAGCGGCTTTGACCGCAACCGGAAAGCCGGACGACGAGCACGAGGCCGGACGTCCCGAAGCCGGGGAGCCGGGGCCGGTCCCCCCTCCGCCGCAGTGGCTGGACGACCACGCCCCGGTACCCGGGGCGTCGCTGCTCCCCGAGCCCGCGCCGCCGCCCCCCTTCGGCACGCCGCTGCCGGGGCTGCGGGAGGACGCGCTCCCCGAACCGCGGGACGAGGACGGCGGCGACTCCGACCGGACGCGCGCCGACATCGACATCAGCGGGACGAGGCACACGCAGACCTTCCCGCAGAGCGGCGTGCTCCCGTCCGGACCCGCCCCGCAGGAGGGCCCGGCGGGCGCGGAGCCCTGGGAGGCACCGGCCGCGCCGGAGACGCCGACCTCGCGGACGCCCGGCGCGCCGACCATCGCCCAGGCGGCGGCCCGTCCCGCCCCCGCCGCCCCGAACCCCCCGGCACCGCCGCCCCCGGCGG
>NZ_CAACVB010000186.1 GCF_900659635.1 Actinomadura roseirufa
CCAGCGCGGCGCCCGAGAGGCCGAGGGCGGCGGCCCCGCCCAGCGCGGCCGCGCCGAGGATCGTGTTCTGGCGCCTGATCCGGGCCGGGATCCGCGCGTACGGCAGGGTCGAGAACGACACCAGCTCGTAGCGGGAGACGTACCGGCCCGCGAGCCGCCGCTCCAGGGCGTGCGTCACCGCCTGCTTGGCGCGGTACACCGGCGAGGACACGCGGTCGCGCATCTCGACGAAGTTGTCGAGCGCCATCTCGGCGATCGCGTCGGTGTTGGCCTTGCGCCGCTCCTGGTACAGCTCCAGGGCGCGCGGCCACCGGCCGCCCGCCTCGTCCAGGCAGCGGTCGATCTCGATGCAGTCCTCGAAGGCGCAGTTGGCGCCCTGCCCGAAGAACGGCACGATCGCGTGCGCGGCGTCGCCGAGCAGGCCCACGACCGCGCCCTCTCCCCGCCGCACCCAGGGCCAGCACCGGACGGTGACCAGCGAGCCCACCGGGTTCTGCCGGAAGTCGTCGGCCAGTCCGGGCATCAGGCCCGCGACGTCGGGGTAGTGCCGGGCGAAGTGCGCGGTGACCTTCTCCGGCGTGTCCAGCGCGGCGAAGTCGGCCTTCGGCCAGAACAGCGTGCACGTGAACGACCGGTCGAGGTTCGGCAGCGCGATCATCATCGCGGTGCCGTGCGGCCAGATGTGCAGCGCGTCCGGGTCGAGCGCGAACTCCCCGTCCCGTGGCGGGACGGTCAGCTCCTTGTAGCCGTGCTCCAGGAAGTCGGTGTCGCCGTCCAGGTTCGTGGACGAGCGGACGGCGCTGTAGGCGCCGTCACCGGCCAGGACGACGTCCGCGGGCTCGGTGGTGATCCGCCCCTCGCCGTCCTCCAGGAGCAGGGCACCGGCCTTGGCGTCGACGCCGGTGACGCGCTGCGCGAAGCGGAGCTTGACCCCGGGCGTGGCCTCGGCCGCCCGCAGCAGTGACTCGTTCAGCCCGGAGCGGCTGATGGAGTTGATGGCGCGCGCGCCGTCGGCGCTGTAGGGCTGGAAGTTGGGCCGGCCGCCCGGCGGGTGCACCATCCGGCCGTGCATGGGCAGCGCCTGCTCCAGAGACTGGTCGCGCAGGCCGACCTGCTCCAGCGCCGCGAGACCGCGCGCGGAGATGGCCAGGTTGATCGAGCGGCCGCGCTCGGCCCCGGCGACGCGGGGGTCGGGACGCCGCTCGTACACGGTCACCTCGATGCCGCGGCGGCCGAGCAGCACCGCCAGGAGGCTTCCCGCCAGGCCCGCTCCGACGATCGCGACGCGCTCGTCCCGCGCCCCGGCCTTCCCGGACGCCGTGTTCTCGGACGCCGTGTTCTCAGGCGTCATGGGCGGACCCCTCGCCCGCGCCGGTGCCCGGCCCGCCGCCGTCGTCGTCATCATCGTCTCGGCCGGGCATGGGGAGCGACTCGGTCTGCGAGCGGACCTCCCACAGGTCGGGGAAGGCGGGGGCGAACAGCGTGGAGCGCAGATAGTCGGCGCCGGCGGACCCGCCGGTGCCGAGCTTGGCGCCGATGGTCCGCTCTACCATCTTCAGGTGCCGGTACCGCCATTCCTGGACGCCCTCGTCCACGTCGACCAGGGCCTCGCACACCTCCGCCGCGGGCCCGCTCTCGTCGGCGTAGACGGCCAGCAGCGCCTTCTGGACACCCGGGTCGGGCTCCCACGGGCGCGAGGTGTCGCGCTCGAGGGCCGCCGCCGGGACGGGCAGCCCGCGCCCGGCCAGGTAGCGCAGCAGCGAGTCGAACAGCGACGGCCGCGCGACGGCCGCCCGGAGCCGCTCGTCGTCGCGCAGGTCGGACGCGGGGAAGCCGCGCCGGCCGAGCACCGCCTCCAGCTCGCGGAACTGCTCGCTCTGGAACCCGCTGGAGGTGCCGAGGGAGTCGCGGAACGAGGCGAACTGCCGGGGCGTCATGGTCTCCAGCACGTCCAGCTGCCCGACCACGGTCTTGAGGATCTTGGCGATCCGGCGGGCGGTGTGCAGCGCCCCGGCGCTGTTGCCGTCCTCGAGCCGGCGCTGCAGCAGCGCGGCCTCGTGCAGGATCTGCTTGAACCACAGCTCGTACACCTGGTGGATGATCACGAACAGCAGCTCGTCATGCGCCCGCGTCATCGGTTCCTGACACGACAGCAGCCTGTCGAGCCGCAGGTAGCCGCCGTACGTCATCGTCGGCGAATCCGCCATTCTCGCCTCCTCGCGACACAACGGATGTGACCCGCAGCATATTGGATCGATTCCCCCAGGCAGGGTGGAGGGGGAAGTGGGACGTACAAATCAGGCAGGGGGGCGGCCGGCGGGCTCAGTCGAGGTCGCCGGCGGCGGCGCGGACCGAGCGCAGCGCGGTGGTGATCTCCGCGGCGCGCTCGGCGGGCAGGCCGGCGATGCCGAAGCCGGTGTCGTTGAGCGCGGCGGTGGCCCGCTCGGCGAGGTCGCGCCCGGCCGGGGTGATGCCGGCGAGGACGACGCGGCGGTCCCGCGGTGACGGGCTGCGGCCGACGAGGCCGCGTTCCTCCAGCCGGCCGATCACGTTGGTGACCGAGGCGGGGTGGACCATGAGCCGGGCGCCCATCTTGCCCATCGGGAGGCTGCCGGTGCGGGTGAAGGCCAGCAGGCGCAGCGCCTCGTAGGCCGCGAAGGTCAGCCCGAACGGCTTGAGGGCGGCCTCGACGCGGCTCAGCAGCAGCTGCTGGGCGCGCATGACCGAGGTGACGGCGGCCATGTGGTCGGCGTGCTCGGGCCAGCGGGCGCTCCACTGGCGATGGGCCTCGGCGATGGGATCGAGGACGTCGGGGTGGTCGGGGTTCTGCACCGCCCCACCGTAGGACACCTGGCTGGTCTTGACCGGATCGCGCACGGAAACTATTTTAACTTCCAAATATTGGATGTCCAAGAGTTGGGGTGGCAGACGTGACGGGTTCCGGCGGAGACCTCCACGTGCCGGTGCATCCGGTGCGGTTCGTAACGGCGGCGGCCCTGTTCGACGGGCACGACGCCGCCATCAACATCATGCGGCGGATCCTGCAGGCCCAGGGCGCCGAGGTCGTGCACCTGGGGCACGACCGCTCCGTCCGCGAGGTCGTGGACGCCGTCCTGGAGGAGGACGCGCAGGGCGTGGCCATCAGCTCGTACCAGGGCGGCCACGTGGAGTACTTCGAGTACCTCGCGCGCAGCCTGAAGGAGGCCGGCGCCGAGCACGTCCGCGTGTTCGGCGGGGGCGGCGGCGTCATCGTGCACGAGGAGATCGCCCGGCTCTCGGAGGCCGGCGTGCGGATCTTCTCGCCGGAGGACGGCCAGCGGCTCGGCCTGCCCGGCATGATCAACGAGCTGGTCCGCGACTGCGACGCCGACCTGGCCGCCGAGCCCGCCGCCGCCGACGCGGTGCTCGCCGGCGACCGCCGCGCCCTGGCCCGGACGATCACCTGCCTGCAGGCCGGGGCGCTGCCGGACGCCGACCGGGCCGCGCTCGCCGAGGCCGCCGGCCGGCGCCGCGTCCCGGTGCTCGGCATCACCGGCACCGGCGGGTCCGGCAAGTCCTCGCTGACCGACGAGCTCGTGCGCCGGCTGCGCGCCGATCAGCAGGACAAGCTGCGCGTGGCCGTGCTGGCGGTCGACCCGACCCGGCGCCGCGGCGGCGGCGCGCTGCTCGGCGACCGGATCCGGATGAACGCCCTGGACGGCGACCACGTCTTCTTCCGGTCGCTGGCCACCCGCGGCGCCCGCGAGCTGCCCGAGAACATCGACGACATCGTCACCGCCTGCAAGGCCGCCGGGTACGACCTGGTCGTCCTGGAGACCCCCGGCATCGGGCAGGGCGACGCCGCGATCGTGCCGCTGGTGGACGTGTCGCTGTACGTGATGACGCCCGAGTTCGGCGCCGCGTCCCAGCTCGAGAAGATCGACATGCTCGACTTCGCGGACGTGGTGGCGATCAACAAGTTCGAGCGGCGCGGCGCCGCCGACGCGCTGCGGGACGTGTCCCGCCAGCTCGTCCGCAACCGGGAGGCGTTCGGGCGGCGGCCCGAGGAGATGCCCGTGTTCGGCACCAGCGCCGCCACCTTCAACGACGACGGCGTGACCGCGCTCTACCAGCACCTCGGCGAGCTGCTCGCCGAGCACGGCCTGACGCTGGAGCCCGGTACCCTGCCCGCCGCGGACACCAAGATCTCCACCGGTGCCGCCACGGTCATCCCGCCCGCGCGCGTCCGCTATCTGTCCGACATCTCCGACACGGTGCGCGGCTATCACGCCACCACGGCCCGGCAGGTCGAGGCGGTCCGCCGGGTCCAGCGGCTGGACGAGGTCCGCGCCGAGCTGACCGACGCCACCGAGGTCGAGGGCCTGCTGGAGCGGGCCCGCCGGGACGTCGACCCCGCCGACGCCGAGCTGGTCGCGGGCTGGCCCGCCGTCGTGGAGGCCTACTCCGGCGACGAGCAGGTCGTGCGGATCCGCGACAAGGAGCTGCGGACGAAGCTGACCCGCGAGTCGCTGTCGGGCAGCCGCGTCCCGCGCGTCGCGCTGCCCCGCTACACCGACCACGGCGAGCTGCTCCGCTTCCTCCGCGCGGAGAACCTGCCGGGGCGGTTCCCCTTCACCGCGGGCGTCTTCCCCTTCAAGCGCGACAACGAGGACCCGGCGCGGATGTTCGCCGGGGAGGGCGACCCCTTCCGCACCAACCGGCGCTTCAAGCTCCTGTCGGAGGGCCAGCCCGCGACCCGCCTGTCCACCGCGTTCGACTCGGTCACCCTGTACGGGCGCGACCCGGACGAGCGCCCCGACGTCTACGGCAAGGTCGGCACGTCCGGCGTGTCGATCGCGACGCTGGAGGACATGAAGGCCCTCTACGACGGGTTCGACCTGTCCTCGCCGACCACGTCGGTGTCGATGACCATCAACGGGCCCGCGCCGACGATCCTGGCGTTCTTCCTCAACACCGCCATCGACCAGGGGATCGAGGCGTTCCGCGCCGAGCACGGCCGCGAGCCGTCCGACGACGAGGCCGCCGAGGTGCGCGCGCGTGTGCTGTCCACCGTGCGCGGCACCGTCCAGGCGGACATCCTCAAGGAGGACCAGGGCCAGAACACCTGCATCTTCTCCACCGAGTTCTCACTGCGGATGATGGGCGACATCCAGGAATGGTTCATCGCCAACGCCGTCCGCAACTTCTACTCGGTGTCCATCTCCGGCTACCACATCGCCGAGGCCGGGGCGAACCCCATCAGCCAGCTCGCGTTCACGCTGGCCAACGGGTTCACCTACGTGGAGTCCTACCTGGCGCGCGGCATGGACGTGAACGACTTCGCGCCCAACCTGTCGTTCTTCTTCTCCAACGGCATGGACCCCGAGTACAACGTCCTGGGGCGCGTGGCCCGGCGCATCTGGGCCGTGGCCATGCGGGACCGGTACGGCGCCAACGAGCGCAGCCAGAAGCTCAAGTACCACGTGCAGACCTCCGGCCGCTCGCTGCACGCGCAGGAGATGCACTTCAACGACATCCGCACCACGCTCCAGGCCCTCATCGCCATCTACGACAACTGCAACAGCCTGCACACCAACGCCTACGACGAGGCCGTCACCACGCCCACGGCCGAGTCGGTGCGGCGGGCCCTGGCGATCCAGCTGATCATCAACCGGGAGTGGGGCCTGGCGATGAACGAGAACCCGCTGCAGGGGTCGTTCATCATCGACGAGCTCACCGACCTGGTCGAGGAGGCCGTCCTGGCGGAGTTCGACCGCATCAGCGAGCGCGGCGGCGTCCTCGGCGCGATGGAGACCGGCTACCAGCGCGGCCGCATCCAGGACGAGTCGATGCTGTACGAGCAGCGCAAGCACGACGGCACCCTGCCGATCATCGGCGTGAACACCTTCCGCGACCCGGGCGCCGGCAACGGCACGCCCGCGACGATCGAGCTGGCCCGCGCCACCGAGGGGGAGAAGCAGTCCCAGCTCGACCGGGTCCGCGCCTACCAGGTGTCGCACCGCGACGACGCGCAGGAGGCGCTCGCCGCGCTCAAGGAGGCGGCCCGCTCCGGCGAGAACGTGTTCGCGGTCCTGATGGACGCGGCGCGGGTGTGCAGCCTCCAGCAGATCACCGACGCGTTCTTCGAGGTCGGCGGCCAGTACCGCCGCAACGTATGACGACCGCTCCCGGCGGCGCCGCCCCCGGCGGCACCGACGACACCGGCGCCCCGGTCCCCGTCCCGGACCGGGTGCGCCGGGTGGTGTCGCTCGTCCCGTCGCTGACCGAGACGGTCGCGGTGACCGCGCCGGAGCTGCTCGTGGGCGCGACGGACTGGTGCACCCACCCGGAGGGGCTCGACGTGCCGCGCGTGCGGGGCACCAAGAACCCCGACCTGGACGCGATCGCGCGGCTGCGCCCCGACGTGGTCGTCGGCGACGCCGAGGAGAACCGGCCCGCCGACGTCGCGGCGCTGCGCGCGGCGGGCGTCCCGGTCTGGATGACCAGGATCCGCACGGTGGACGGGGCGCTGCGGTCGCTGCGCCGCATGCTCGCCGGGGCGTGCCGCGTCCCGGCCCCCGGCTGGCTCGGCGACGCGGCCCGCGCCTGGTCGGAGACGGTCCCCGGAGCGTCCCGCGCGGCCGTCGTGCCGGTCTGGCGGCGGCCGTGGATGGTCGCGGGCCGCGACACCTTCACCGGCGACGTCCTGTCCCGGCTCGGCGTCGCCAACGTCTACGCGGGACACCCGGAGCGCTACCCCAAGATCCCCCTGGCGGAGCTGAACGCCGCCGGGGCCGACCTGGTCGTCCTGCCCGACGAGCCGTACCGCTTCACCGCCGAGGACGGCCCGGAGGCGTTCCCCGACCTGGAGGCCGCGCTCGTCGACGGCCGCTATCTCACCTGGTACGGCCCGTCACTGGTGGACGCCCCGGTGGTACTGGCCCGCCAGCTCGCCGCCGCCCGCAAGCCGGGACCCGCCGCATAGCCGCGCCCGGCCCCTGGTCACGACCCGCCGTCCGGCCTGGGCCTAGGGCCTGGTCAGGGCTCTCCGCTCAAGGACGGTCAGCTGCTCAGGCGGGGCCCTCCGTCTCGTCAGGGTCCGCCGGTTGACGGGGGACCGCCGGCCCGGGGCCCGGGGCGGGTGAGCGGGCGAACATGGCGTCCAGGCAGCGCGCCATCCGCCCGTCCAGCTCCTCCACGGGCACGTCGATCTCCCGCGCCAGGTGCTCGCGCAGCAGCGTGTAACCGTAGATCGTGGACGCCAGCGCCGCCTGGACGGCCTCGACGTCGTCGACCGGCAGCTCCCCGCGCGCGGCGTCCGCGGCGAGCGCGCGGCGGCCCTCCCCGCGGTTGGGCAGGACCCTCGGCCGGTCGTCGCCGTCCAGCACCAGCAGCGTCGCCAGCATGATCGGCTCGGGGTCGCGCAGGCTCGTCCAGAACAGCCGGGACAGCCGCTTGCGCAGCGGCAGCCCGTCCGACTCGGCGGCGTCGTCGGCGTGCGGCCGGGACCGGTGGAACAGCGCCGAGCGCAGCAGGGCCCGCCGCGACCCGAAGTACTGGTAGACCAGCCCCCGGTTGGCGCCCGCCGCGTCGGCGACCTCGCGCAGGTTGAGGCCGGCGAGGACGCCGCGGCGGCGCAGCAGCGCGATCGCCGCCGCGCGCAGCGCCTCCTCGGTCGCCTCCCGGTCGCGTGCCCGGCCCTCCCCGGCCGTCCGCGGGCTGGTCACCGTCGCCTCCGATCGCGGGCGGGCGCCGCCCGCCGTGCCGCTCAGACCCTCATGTCCTTGGCGATGATCGTCTTCAGGACCTCGCTGGTGCCACCGTAGATGCGCGACACCCGGGCGTCGGCGTAGAGGCGGGCGATCGGGTACTCCAGGATGTAGCCGTAGCCGCCGTGCAGCTGGAGGCACTTGTCGACGACGCGTCCCTGCACCTCGGTGCAGAACAGCTTGGCGACGGCGGCGTCGGCGGGGGTGAGCTCCCCGGCGTCCAGCGCCTCGATGGCGCGGTCCACCAGCGAGCGGGCCGCCTCGACCTCGGCGGCGCACTCGGCGAGCACGAACCTGGTGTTCTGGAACGAGGACACGGGCTTGCCGAACACCGTGCGCTCACGCACGTAGGCGCGGGCGAACTCCACGGCGGCGGCCGCGGACGCGTAGGAGGTCGTCGCGATGCCGAGGCGCTCCTCGGCCAGGTTGTGCGTCAGGTACTCGAAGCCGCGCCCCTCCTCGCCCAGCAGGTCCGCGGCGGGCACCCGGACGTCGGTGAACGACAGCTCGGCGGTGTCGGAGCTGCGCAGCCCGATCTTCTCCAGCCGGCGGCCGACCGCGTAGCCCTCGCTGCGGGCGTCCACCGCGAGGATCGACAGGCCCGCCCGGCGGTCCTCCGGCGGCGCGGGGGAGGTGCGGGCGACCACCAGCACCCGGTCGGCCAGGACGCCGCCGGTGATGAACGTCTTGGCTCCGTTCAGGACGTAGTGGTCGCCGTCCGGGCGCGCCGTGGTCCGCATCCCCGCGAGGTCGGAGCCGGTGCCCGGCTCGGTCATGGCGATGGCCGTCATCATCTCGCCGGACGCGAACGGCGGCAGCCAGCGCTTCTTCTGCTCCGGGGTGCCGTACTTCAGCAGGTAGGGCAGCACCAGGTTCACGTGGACGGTGTGGCCGCCGAAGCTCACCGCGGCCCGCGCGCACTCCTCGGCGATCACCGCCTGGTACCGGAAGCTCGTCTCGCCGGCGCCCCCGTACTCCTCGGGCACCTGGATCCCGAAGACGCCCAGCTCGCCGAGCCGGTGGTAGAAGCCGCGCGGCGGGTGGCCGGCCTTCTCCCACTCGCCGAACACCGGCGCGACCTCGGCGGCGATGAAGGCCCGGATCATCTCCCGGAACGCCTCGTGGTCCTCGTTGAACAGGGTGCGGCGCACGCTGGGCCCCTTCCTCCGCGTGACTAACGGAACGCTAACCTAACCCGAATTACATTCTAGAAGCAACCGACACAAGGGCGGCAATGGCCCTCCGAGCTGCCCGTAATGGCCCGAACAGAACTTAGCGTTCCGTCTAGCGGTCGGCCATGGCTCGCCTCCGCGGGTCGTCCGGGGACAGGTGCGCGGACCATGCCGGGGTGCCGGGCCGGGTGCCATGCGGGACGACTGGGTGGGCCGCCGCGGGCTCTGAGAGGCCCGTGGGCGGGCTCGGGGAGTGGCGTGCGCCGTAGGGAAGTCCGGGTGGGCGGCCCGTGCCGCTACGCGCCCCTCATGGGCGCCGGCCCGGTCTCGCGCCGTGGGGTGCGGCGAGTGAATGTGGGGTGACCCGAAGCGGATCGGCGTGAGATCGAACGGAGATCGGCGCGCGGATCGGCATGGAGATCGACCCCGAGATCGACGCGGAGTTCTCCAGGAGATCGCCACAGTGATCGTGAGAGAATCTCGCGTTTACCGTGCACATCGCGGAGATCACGGGCCCGTGGCCGGCGAAACGAACCGCTGCACGGGATCGCGGCGGGAATGGTTCGGATCGGCGCCGTTTCGGCTCCTGGCCGGAGCAGGCCAACGTTGGGTCTTGTGCTCGCGGCGGGATGTGCGAGGGCCCGTGGGGGCGGCCTCAAGGCCGTACCGCGGGAGGGTCAAGCGGAACCCCCCGGACATGAAAAGCGGCGCCGGGTGGATACGGGGGCAATCCACCCGGCGCCGCATCATCGGTGTTCCGACGGGGGCCCGGAACACCGGCACGGGCGCTCCGACGGGGGACCAGAGCGCCGGTACAAATCGTACACCGAAACCCCCCGCGGTTAGTCAAGAGAATGTCACGACCCGATTTCCGGTCGCTGTCCGGAAACCGGCTTCTGTGCGCGGCTCTCCGGATCGTCGAAGCGCGCGGACGGGGTCGGCTCACGGCCGCCGTTGGCGAAGATGACGCTGATGTAGGGCAGGAACAGCGCGCCGGCCACCAGAATCCCCACGAGCCAGAGCGGGGCGCCGGCCATCGCGGAGAGCACGGCGGCGACGAAGCACCCGGTGCGGATGCCCATGGACAGCAGGTAGCGCCGCTGCCGGTGCCCGATGTCCTCCGACATCGGGCGGGGGGCGTCGGTGACCGTGTACACCTCTGGGCCTCGGTGGTGATTGACCTTCACGTTTCCACGGTAAGCCCAGGGAGTCCGGCAGGCGACAGCAGGTCGTGCCCGAATGGGGAGGAACCAAGATGACCGATCGCACGTACCGGGTGACGGAGATCGTCGGGACCTCGCCGGAGTCCGTCGAGAAGGCGATCCGCAACGCCCTCAGGCGCGCGTCGCAGACGCTCCGCCACCTGGACTGGTTCGAGGTGACGGAGGTCCGGGGCCAGATCGAGGACGGGGAGGTGGCCCACTACCAGGTCGGCCTGAAGGTCGGCTTCCGGCTCGAGGACGGCTGAGCGAGGCCCCGCCCGGCGCCCCCGCGGAGGCGCCGGGCGGGTACCCCGGCCCTCGGCGAGGGCCGGGGATGCCCGGATCCGGTCAGGAGGCCTGGGACACCGTCGACATGTTGAAGTCGCCGATCCGCACGGCCGGCATCGCCGCCCGGGTGAAGTAGTCCGACCACTCGCGCGGCAGGGTGGGGACCGTCCCGCCGACCTCGGCGAGCCGCGACAGCAGGTCGACGGGGCTCTCGTTGAACCGGAAGTTGTTCACGGCCCCGACGACCTCGCCGTCCTCGACGAGGTACACGCCGTCGCGGGTGAGACCGGTCAGCAGCAGGCTCTGCGGGTCGACCTCGCGGATGTACCACAGGCACGTCAGCAGCAGCCCCCGCTCGGTGCGGGCCACCATGTCCTCCAGCGACGCCCCGCCCTCCGGCCCGGTCATGACCAGGTTGTCGACGGCCGGGGTGACCGGCAGCCCGGTCCGCCGCGCCGAGTCCCGGGTCTGGGTGAGCGCGTTCAGCGCGCCGTCGGCGATCCAGTCGGTGGCGCCGAGCGGCAGCCCGTTGTCGAACACCGAGGACTCGCGGCTGGAGGCGTGCGCGATGACGAACGGTGCGCTCTCCAGCCCGGCGGCGGCCGGGTCGCTGGACAGCGTGACGGGCAGGTTCGCGAGCCGCTCCCCGACGCGGGTGCCGCCGCCGGGGGCGCTGAACACCGTCCGGCCGTCCTGGGCGTCCCGCGCGCCCGCCGACCAGTACAGGTAGATCATCAGGTCGGCGACGGCGCTCGGCGGCAGGAGCGTCTCGTAGCGCCCGGCGGGCAGGTCGACGCGCCGCTCGCCCCAGTCCAGGCGGCGGGCGAGGTCGCCGGTCAGCGCCGGGACGTCCAGGTCGGTGAAGTCGCGGGTCCCGGCGCCCGTCCACGCCGAGCCGCCCGCGCCCTTGGCGTTCAACTCCAGCAGCCCCGTCGGCTGGTCGTGGCGCAGCCTCAGCCCCGCCGAGCTGCCGAGGAACGTCGAGGTCAGCATGTGGTTGGCGAACCCGTACAGCCGCCGGTCGGCGGACTGCGCGGCGGCGAACGCCTCGCCGAGCGCGGGCGCGAAGCCCTCGAAGACGCCGATGCCGGTCTCGGCGGGGTCGTCGTCCCACCCGCCGCCCGTGCCGGCCCCAGTCCCGGGCACCAGCGGCGCGGCGTCCTCGGCGGCCTCGTTGCCCGCGGCGTCGGCCTCGGCGGCGCGCACCAGGTCCTCGATCCCGTCGGCGCCGACGGCGGCCCGCGACACCACGCCCGCCGCGACGCCGCCGCCGGTGCGGCGCAGCGCGATGACGGTGAGGCGGCTGGAGCGGGTGACGCCGTTGGTGGTCAGCGTGTTGCCCGCCCAGCGCAGGTTCGCGGTGCTGGACTCGTCGGCGATCACGATGCAGTCGTCGGCGCGCGACAGCTCCAGCGCCCGTTCCACGGCCTCCTGCGGCCTCAGCGATCCGGTCACTGCCCGGCCTCCTTCAGCGCGTTGAGGATGTTGACCCCGCGGAACAGCGCCGACGGGCAGCCGTGGCTGACCGGGGCGACCTGGCCGGGCTGGCCCTTGCCGCAGTTGAACGCCCCGCCCAGCACGTAGGTCTGGGGCCCGCCGACGGCCTCCATGGAGTTCCAGAAGTCGGTGGTGGTGGCCTGGTAGGCCACGTCGCGCAGCTGTCCGGCCAGCCGCCCGTTCTCGATGCGGTAGAAGCGCTGCCCCGTGAACTGGAAGTTGTACCGCTGCATGTCGATCGACCAGCTCTTGTCGCCGACGATGTAGACGCCGCGTTCCACCCCGGAGATCAGCTCGTCGGTGGACGGGCCGTCCTCGGCGGGCCGCAGCGACACGTTCGCCATCCGCTGGATCGGCATGCTGGACGAGGAGTCGGCGAAGGCGCACCCGTTGGAACGGTCGGCGCCGGTGAGCCGGGCGATGCGCCGGTCGGTCTGGTAGCCGGTGAACAGCCCCCCGGAGACGATGTCGAACTCCTGGGTCCGCACGCCCTCGTCGTCGTAGCCGATGGTGGCCAGGCCATGTTCGGCCGTCCGGTCCCCGGTGATGTTCATGACCTTCGACCCGTACCGCAGGGACCCGAGCTTGTCGGGGGTGGCGAAGGAGGTGCCCGCGTAGGCGGCCTCGTAGCCGAGCGCGCGGTCGAGCTCGGTGGCGTGCCCGATGGACTCGTGGATCGTCAGCCAGAGGTTGGACGGGTCGATGACCACGTCGTACGTCCCGGCGTCCACCGACGGGGCGGCGAGCTTCTCGGCCAGCAGCTCGGGGATGCGGGCCAGCTCACCGTCCCAGTCCCAGTGCGGGCCGGTGAGCCACTCCCACCCGTACCCGGCGGGCGGCGCCAGCGTGCGCATGGTGTCGAAGACGCCGTCGGCGATGCCCACGGCGTTGACGACCGGGTGCAGCCGGACGCGCTG
This sequence comes from Actinomadura roseirufa, assembly GCF_900659635.1. Lineage (GTDB taxonomy): Bacteria > Actinomycetota > Actinomycetes > Streptosporangiales > Streptosporangiaceae > Spirillospora > Spirillospora roseirufa. Next base: position 12,825 of record NZ_CAACVB010000186.1, read on the forward strand.
CTGGGTGGTGACCGTCCCGGCGAGGTCGGCGAAGAACTTGTTCTCCTTCACCTGCAGCAACGTCGCGTCCACGTGGTCGACGCGGTCGTCGGCGAGCAGCCGGCGGCTCCAGCCGGCCAGCAGCCCGATCTTGTCGCCGGTCGGCACGTCGAACGGGTCGGTCTCGTAGGAGGAGACCCAGGTCCGCTCGCCGTGCACGGGCTCGGGGGCCAGCTCGATCGGCTCGCGGTTGACGGCGCGGGCGACGGCGGCGACCTCGACGGCCTGCGCGGCCACCCGGGCGGCGCCGTCCGGGGTGAGGTCGATGCCCGCGGCGAAGCCCCAGGTGCCGTCCTTGACGACGCGGACCGACAGGCCCAGGTCGTCGGCGTCCAGGGCGGTCTCCAGGGCGGCGTCGTGGAGGCGGAGTGTCTGGCTGCGGATGCGTTCCAGGCGGAAGTCGGCGTGCTCGGCGCCGAGCTCCCGGGCCCGGCTCAGCGCCGCGTCGGCCAGCGCGCGCAGCGGCAGCGCGGTGAAGGCGGGATCGATGTCATGCACCCTTGGCAACCTACCCGCCGGGCCGGGCGGGCGGCCCGAACAAAACGGGGGGAGGGGATCTTGTCGGAACGGAACATGCTCATGCCGGTCGGGGGCCGCTAGTGTCCCTTGCTGTCGTCGCCGCAGTACGGTTCGTGGGACGACCGGGGCGGGCCGCCGCGGAGCCGGCCCCCCGCACACCAACGAGAGGGTCCCTGATGAGTCGCTCTGTCCTCGTGACCGGGGGTAACCGGGGAATCGGCCTGGCCATCGCGCGTGAGCTCGCCACGGCCGGTGACGCCGTCGCGGTCACCTACCGGTCGGGCGAGCCGCCGGCCGGGCTGTTCGGCGTCCGGTGCGATGTGACCAGCGCCGAGGACGTCGACGCCGCGTTCGGCAAGGTCGAGGCCGAGCAGGGTCCGGTGGAGGTGCTCGTGGCCAACGCCGGGATCACCAAGGACACCCTCCTGGCGATCATGAACGAGGAGTCGTTCACCTCGGTCCTCGACACGAACCTCACCGGCTCCTTCCGGGTCGCCAAGCGCGCCGTGAAGGGCATGATGCGCAAGCGCTCCGGCCGCATCGTGCTGGTGTCGTCGGTGGTCGGGCTGCTCGGCTCGCCGGGACAGTCGAACTACGCGGCGTCCAAGGCGGGCATGGTCGGCTTCGCGCGGTCACTGGCCCGCGAGCTGGGCTCGCGCAACATCACGGTGAACGTGGTCGCGCCCGGGTTCGTCGACACCGACATGACGTCGGTGCTGACCGAGGAGCAGCAGGCGGCCATCACCGCCTCGATCCCGCTCGGCCGCATCGCGCGGCCGGACGAGGTCGCGAAGGCCGTGCGGTTCGTCGCGAGCGAGGACGCCGCCTACATCACCGGGGCCGTGATCCCGGTGGACGGCGGCCTGGGAATGGGGCACTGAGGTCATGGGACTACTCGAAGGCAAGCGGATCCTGGTCACCGGGGTGCTGACCGACAAGTCGATCGGCTTCCACGTGGCGCGCGTCGCGCAGGAGCAGGGCGCCGAGGTGGTGCTGACCGCCTACCCGCGGCCCACGCTGACCGAGCGGACCGCGCGGCGGCTGCCGTCCGGCCCGGACGCGGTGCCGCCGGTGCTGGAGCTCGACGTGACGAACGCCGCGGAGCTGGACGCGCTGGCCGGGAACCTGCGCGACGTGGGCTTCGACCGGCTGGACGGCGTCATGCACGCGATCGCGTTCGCGCCGCAGACGGCGCTCGGCGGCAACTTCCTGGAGACCGGGTGGGACGACGTCGCGACCGCCGTGCACGCCTCCACCTACTCGCTGAAGTCGCTGACGATGGCGTGCCTGCCGCTGATGAAGGAGGGCGGCTCGATCGTCGGCCTCGACTTCGACGCCTCCAAGGCGTGGCCGGTCTACGACTGGATGGGCGTCGCGAAGGCCGGGCTGGAGTCGTGCACCCGCTACCTCGCCAAGTACCTCGGCCCGCAGGGCATCCGGGTCAACCTCGTCGCGGCCGGCCCGCTGGCGACGATGGCGGCCAAGAGCATCCCCGGGTTCGAGGGGACGGTGGAGATGTGGCGGGAGGCCGCCCCGCTCGGCTGGGACACCAGGGACGGCGACCCCACGGCGCGGGCGTGCGTCGCGCTGCTGTCGGACTGGTTCCCCGCGACGACGGGCGCGATCATCCACGTGGACGGCGGCATCCACGCCGTCGGCGGCCCGCCCTCCTGACCCTCCGCCCCGGCGGCCGCCCTTCCGCGACGGCCACCGGCGTTCGGCGCTGACGAGAGGCTCTTCCCACGGGGAAGGGCCTCTCGCCGTGCCAGGCTCCGCCCGGCGACGCCGGGCCGACAGCGGCCCCCCCTTCTCCCGGCGCCGGCCGTCCACGCGCCCCCCCACCCACGACGCCTGGACCTCAGGGCGCCTGGGGCTCGCGTTGCCCGGGTCTCGTGGTGCCTGAGCCTTGCGTTGCCCGAACCTCGCGTTGCCCGAACCTCGCGTTGCCTGGACCTCGTGGCGCCCGAACCCCACGGTGTCCGGGTCTCACGCGTGCCTGGACCTCGCGGAGCCTGGGCCCTATGGCGCCTGGGGCCGCGACGGGTGAGGGGGCTTGCGCGGGGTGTTCGCGGGTGCGGCGCCGGGCCTCGTGAGGTCCGGCGCCGCCTTAGAGCGCGGGGCTCGTCAACGCGCGGGTCTTCACTGCGCGATCAGGCGTGCGAGGCGGGTACGGCGCGGCGGGGCGGTCGTGTCGCGGACGGCGCGGGCCAGCTCGGGCCCGGCGGCCTGCACGACCGACAGGTGCCGCGACGCCAGCCCGAACGCCGTCGCGGCCAGCGGCCGGGACAGCCCGCCGGGCGCCAT
>NZ_CAACVB010000187.1 GCF_900659635.1 Actinomadura roseirufa
CGCCGCGCGCCCGGCCGCGCGGCCGCTCCGCGACGTGGGCCGCGACGTGTCGGCGGCGTGGCGCCGGCCCGGCACCCGTCTCGGCATGTGGACGCACTTCGTCACCCAGTTCCCCGCCAACACGTTCGCGCTGATGTGGGGCTACCCGTACCTGGTCTCGGGGCAGGGGATGCGCCCGGCCGAGGCGTCCGCGCTGCTGACGCTGTTCGTCCTCGCCACCGTGGTGTCCGGCCCGCTCGTGGGACGGCGGGTGGCGCGCCGCCCGCTGCTCCGGTCCCGGCTCGTCCTGGCCATCACCGCGACCTGCGCCGGCGCGTGGGCGGTGACGCTGGCGTGGCCGCCGCCCGCGCCGTCCTGGCTGCTGGCGCTGCTGGTGCTGTGCGTGGCGCTCGGCGGCCCCGGCGCGATGATCGGCTTCGACTTCGCGCGCACGTTCAACCCGCCGGACCTGCGGGGCACCGCGACCGGCATCGTCAACGTCGGCGGCTTCGTCGCCTCGCTCGTCGCGATCCTGCTCGTCGGCGCCGTCCTGGACGTGCTGGCGCCGAGCGGCGACCTGACGCCGGCGGCGTTCCGCGCCGCGTGGGCGGTGCAGGTCCCGATCTGGGCGCTCGGCGTCGCGGGCGTCCTGCGCACCCGGCGGCTGGTCCGCCGCCAGATGGCCGCCGTGGCGCCCTGAGGGGCCGTTCGAGAGACACCGGCGGGCGGACCATGGCCCGGGGGCCGGGCGCCGGTTTCAGTGCGGCAGCGGCTCGACGGCGGTGTCGCTGCCGTGACCGTGGAGGTCGGCGACGAGCCTGCGCCGCAGCGGCGGGACGGTGCTCGCGGTGCGGAAGAAGGCGCGGGTGAGGGCGAGCGCGAAACGGCCGGCGTGGGGCTTGCAGAGCGCGCGGTCGGGGCCCGTCCCGTGCTGCCCGAGCGTGTCCGCGATCCGGGCGAAGGCGTAGCCGGTCATCTCGGCCTCGTAGGAGGCGACGGACCCGAGCAGGGTCCCCTCGCCGCGGGCGGCCCCGGCGAGGCGGCGCGACAGCAGCGCCGCGTCGCGCAGCGCGGTGTTCCCGCCGGGCCCGCGCCCCAGGGGCATCGTGTGGACGGCGTCGCCGAGCAGGGTGACGTTCGTCGCCTCCCACGGCGGGATCGGCTCGGACGTCCTGTCCTCGAAGGGCACCACGCCGCCGGGGTCGGTCAGCTCGAACAGCTGCCGGAAGTCCGGATGCCAGTGCGGCGTCAGGTCCAGGACGAGCCGGACGAGCTCCTCGCCGCGCATCTCCCGCAGCGTCTCGGGGAACGCGTCGGCCGTGGCGGAGAACTCCCACGTGACGCAGTCGCGGGTGCCGTCGTGCCGCAGTCCGGGCCACCGGGTGAGCAACGCCGCGTCGTCGTCGGGGACGCCGAGCTTGGGCGCGCCCTCACGGTCCCATCTGAGCTCCATGACGTGCCAGATGCAGAACTGTCCCTTGGAGGCGAACGTCATGGAGATCCCGTCGAGGAGCTCCGGCGGCAGCAGCGCCCTGACCTCGGAGGTGAGGGGGATGGTCCCCGAGACGGCCCGGACGCCGGAGTCGGCCACGACGGCCTGCGGGAGGTACTGCCGGCGGATGCGCGAGTTCGTCCCGTCCGCGGCGACCAGCACGTCCCCGGTGGTGGACGTGCCGTCCTGGAAGTAGGCCGTGACCTTGTCGCCGTGCTGCTCGTACCTGTCGAAGACCTTGCCATAGTGGACGTTGTCCTCAAGGCCGGTCAGCAGCACCTGCCGCAGGGTCCTCCGGGAGACGGAGTACTCGCCCTCGGCCGGCTCGAAAGGGAACGACGCCGTCACCCCGAACTTCTCCGTCAGGACGTTGATGCGACGAGGCCCCCGCGCGCACGTCGCCGCGAACGTCGCGAACAGGTCGGGCGGCAGGCAGGCGCGCAGCGCGGCCGTGCCCGTCGGGTCGATTCCCACGCGGTACCCGTACGAGCCGTCCGTGCGGTCGGCGTGCCGCTCGTAGACCCCGACGGAGACACCGGCCCGCTTCAGGCCGTGCGCGAGGCAGAGGCCGCCCGTCCCGGCGCCGATGACGACCACGTGCATGGCCTCTCCCCCCGCGAGTAGCTTGAAGACCAAGCGGCAATGTCACTCTGAGATCGAGAGGCTTGAATGTCAAGCGAAAAGCTCGGAGCGGCCATGCAGTCGTACCAGGCGGCCGTCGACGACTTCGACGCGGCGGCGGCCGGGCTGCTCGGCGTGAATCGCACCGATCTGCGCTGCTTGGAGATTCTTTCCCTGGAGGAGACCACCCCCAAGCGCCTCGGCGACCGGCTCGGCCTGACGACGGGAAGCGTGACCGCCATGCTGGACCGGCTGGAACGGATGGGCCATCTCACCCGCTCGCCCCACCCGAACGACCGCCGCCGCCTCGTGGTGCGGATCACCCCCGAGGCGACGAGGCGCGTGTCGGAGCTCTACACGCCCCTCTCCCAGGAGGGCGCGCGCGAGGTCTCCGGATACACCCCGGCGGAGTTCGCCCTGCTGATCGGCTTCCTGGAGCAGTCGAAGGCCCTCTACGAACGGCAGCTGGCGCGCCTCCGGAGCCTGGCCGGCCCCTGACACCCGGCGGACACCGACGCCGGCCCCCGCTCGCCGGGGCCCTGACACTGCCAGGGCCCCGGAGGAGAGGTCAGGCGCGCAGTTCCAGCGTGCAGCACTTGGGGCCGCCGCCCGCCTTGCGCAGCTCCGACAGGTCGACGGGGTGCGGCTCGTAGCCGTGGTCGCGCAGCGTCGCGATCAGGTCCGCCGCCTCGGCGTTGACGATCACGTTGCGGCCGTCGCACACGGCGTTCAGGCCGAGCACCGCGGCGTCCCGCTCGCCCGCGATCACCGCGTCCGGGAACAGCCGCTCCAGGACCGCGCGGCTGCCGGGGGAGAAGGCGCCGGGGAAGTAGGCGACGTTCCCGCCGCCGAGCGGGAACAGCGCGGTGTCCAGGTGGTAGAAGCGCGGGTCGACCAGCCGCAGCGTCACCACCGGGCGCCCGAGGAACTCCTGTGCCTCCTGGTGCGCCGCGATGTCGGTACGGAACCCCGTACCGGCGAGGATCACGTCGTCGAGCGTGAGGAAGTCGCCCTCGCCCTCGTTGGTGTGCGCCGGTTCCAGGACGTCACCGAACCCGTTGGCGCGCAGCCAGGCGGCGTAGGCGGGACCCTCGTCCCGCCGCTCCGGGAAGGTGAACCGCGCCCCGTACACCCGGCCGCCGACCACCAGCGCGCCGTTGGCGGCGAACACCATGTCGGGCAGGCCCTCGATCGGGTCGATCAGGCTCACCTCGTGCCCGAGGGCGAGGTAGGCGGCGCGCAGCGCCTCCCACTGCTCCACCGCGCGGCCCGCGTCGGCGCCCGCCGCCGGATCCATCCACGGGTTGATCGCGTAGGTGACGGCGAAGTGCTCGGGACGGCACATCAGGTAGTGCCGCCGCAGCGCGGTCCGTACGGGGACGGTGCTCGGCTCCGTTGCCGGCAGGACGGTCATGCGGCTCTCCAGGGGCTCCACAGGGGCGCCGCGAGATGCGGCTAGCGAAAGCCTAGAAATTCCAGAGCCGCAATCCAATGCGCCGTTCTTGCGCTGACCTGGCGCTTCGTTGCTTGTTGGGACGCCGTGACGGCGATTCGTTGCACGGCCCCGCGACGGCGGAGCGGGGGCGTCGTTCCGGGGCGCGGCCGGGCATGGAGAGGACCGGGCCGGCCGTGCGGCCGGCCCGGGGGAACGGGTCCTCCTAGAGGTTGATCATGTGACCGGCGAGGCCGTGCACGGCCTCCTTGACGGCCTCGCCCAGCGTCGGGTGCGCGTGCACGTTCCGCGCGACCTCGTGGACGGTCAGGTCCCACTGCTGCGCCAGGGTCAGCTGCGGCAGCAGCTCGGTGACCTCGGGGCCGATCAGGTGCGCGCCGAGGATCTCGCCGTACTTGGCGTCGCTGATGACCTTGACGAAGCCGTCGCCCTCGCCCATGCCGAGGGCCTTGCCGTTGGCGCTGTAGGGGAACTTCGCGGTCTTGACGTCGAAGCCCTGCTCCTTCGCCTGCGCCTCCGTCCAGCCGAAGCTCGCGACCTGCGGCTGGCAGTAGGTCGCGCGGGGGATCATCACGTAGTCGAGCTCGACCGTCTCGGCGTCGGCGATCGTCTCGGCGGCGACGATGCCCATCGCCTCCGCGGCGTGCGCCAGCATCAGCTTGGCGGTCACGTCGCCGATGGCGTAGATGTGCGGGACGGACGTGCGGCACCGGCCGTCCACGTCGATGGCGCCCCGGTCGGTCAGCCGGACACCGGTCTTCTCCAGCCCGTAGCCCTCCACGTTCGGCTGGAAGCCGATCGCCTGGAGCACCTTGTCGGCCTCGATGACCTTCTGGGCGCCGTCCTTGCCGGTCACGGTGACGCGGACCTTCTCGCCCAAGTCGTCGATCGCGTCCACCCGGGTGGAGGTGAGCACGTCCACGCCGAGCTTGCGGTAGCGCTTGGCCAGTTCCTTGGAGACGTCGGCGTCCTCGTTCGGCACCATCCGGTCGAGGAACTCGACGATCGTGACCTTGACGCCGTAGTTGTGCAGGACGTAGGCGAACTCCACGCCGATGGCGCCGGCCCCCGCGATGACGATGCTCTCCGGAAGCTCGGAGCTGAGGATCTGCTCCTCGTAGGTGACCACGCGCTCCGACAGCGACGTGCCCGGCAGCAGCTTGGTGTGCGCGCCCGCCGCGATGATGCACTGGTCGAACGTCACCGTCGAGGACGACCCGTCCGCCCCGGCGACCTGGAGGGTGTTCGGGTCGGTGAACGTGCCCCGTCCGTCATAGGAGGCGATCTTGTTCTTCTTCATCAGGTACTGGACGCCCTTGACGAGCTTGTCCGAGACCTGGCGGCTGCGCCGGTACGCCTCGCCGTAGTCGAAGGAGACCTGGCCCTCGACCTTGATTCCGTAGGTCTTCTGCTCCTGGGTGAAGATGTGCGCCAGCTCGGCGTTGCGCAGCAGCGCCTTCGAGGGGATGCAGCCGACGTTGAGGCACACACCGCCCCAGTACTTCTCCTCGATGATCGCCGTCTTCAGGCCGAGCTGCGCCGACCGGATGGCGGCGACATATCCACCCGGGCCCGCGCCCAGGACCACGACGTCAAAGTGTTCGCTCATATCCAGTGACGATATTCGCCGCCGGACGGTGCTCGCATCCCGGTACCTGCGCCGGGGCGGGCTCGCACCGCGTCCGGGAAGCCAGCTGTTAGGGTTTTGATCGACCTCCCGCCGGTGAACCTCAGTGGGAGGGAGGGGCGGTGCGCGAGCGGCGCGAGCCCCCGCCGGGCGGGCGCGAGGGGCCCCGGTCCGGCGCGTGCGGCGTCCCGGGCTCCGGGGCCGCGCGGCCACCTCGGACCACGATGCCCCGGCGCGGACGTCGCCGGGCGATCGGCACATCCCGGCCCACGAGCGAACCGGCCCGCGGCCGGAGCAGCGGAGGAGAAGGCGAGTGAGGATCCCCAAGCGCGTCAACGCCGTCCTCGACTGGATGGAGCACCACTTCGTCGCGCTCGCGGTGGTCGTCGCGCTGGTGGCGGTGGCGCTGGTCGCCACCCTGGCGCCGCCGGTGGTCGGCCTGCCCGTCGCCGCCTTCATCCTCGGTCTCGCCGGCGGCGGCTTCCTCGTCCACCTGCGGATGAGCCGCCGGGTGGCCCGCGTCCGCGGCGAGGTGGACGACCTGCTCCGCGAGAACGGCGCGCTGCGGCACCGCAACACCGTCCTGGCCAGCGGCGTGATCACCCGGGAGGCGCAGGAGACGCAGGCGTTCGTCGCGATCCCCGAGGACGACGACCTGCTCCCCGACGACCCGCAGCGCACCGCCGGCCTCCCCGCCCTGCAAGACCTCCTGGGCGAGGACGAGGACACCGCCAAGAACCGCCGCCGCGGCGCCTAGCCCCCCTTCTCGACCTCCCAGGCCGTCACGCGAGCGCCGTGGGCCGGGATCGCGGTCGACGCCGCCACTGGGCGAGCGCATGCGTCGGAAATGCAGTTAATTCCGCCGATCTCGGGGCAAGTGACGGGCCGGGAGGTGCGCATGAGCCCAGAGTCCGATGCCCGGCTGGCCGGGGCGGGACCCGAAACCGCGGACGGCGGGCCGGACGCGGCGGCCGTCCATCGGGCCGTGGTCGCCTCCGCCATGGGCAACTGCATCGAGTGGTTCGACTTCGGTGTCTTCAGCGCCGGGGTGATGACCTCGATCATCGGCACGGTGTTCTTCCCGCCGGGGGAGCCGGGCAGCGCCAGCCTCCGCTCGTTCGCGCTGATCGCGGCGGCGTTCGTGGCCCGCCCGTTCGGCGGGATGTTCTTCGGCCCGCTGGGCGACCGGCTCGGCCGCCGCCGGGTGCTGGCCATGACGATCATCCTGATGTCCGGCTCGACGTTCGTGATCGGGATCCTGCCCGGCTACCAGGCGATCGGCGCGGCCGCGCCGCTGCTGCTGCTCGCCGTCCGGCTCGTGCAGGGGTTCTCGACCGGCGGCGAGTACGGCGGCGCCGCCACCATGATCGCCGAGTACGCGCCGACGCGCCGGCGCGGCTTCTACGGCAGCTTCCTGGAGCTGGGCACGCTGACCGGGTACATCGCGGGCGCCGGGCTCGTCCTGGCGGCCGACCTCGCGCTCGGCGACGAGCGCATGCGCGACTGGGGCTGGCGGCTGCCGTTCCTGATCGCGCTGCCGCTCGGGCTCGTCGGGCTCTACGTCCGCACGCGCATCGCCGACACCCCGGCCTTCCAGCACATGGAGGAGGCGGGCCGCAAGGCCCGCTCGCCGCTCAGGGAGACGCTCGCGCGAAGCGGGCGGATGATCCTCATGCTGATCGGGATCGTGTTCCTGCTGAACGTCGCCGACTACACCCTGCTGACCTTCATGCCGTCCTACCTCACCGACGAGCTGGACGTGGGGGACGTGCCCGCGCAGCTCATCACCATCGGGGTGGAGCTGGCGATGATCCTGGCGATCGTCCCGCTCGGCGCGCTGTCGGACCGGATCGGGCGCAGGCCCCTGCTCACCACCGCCGCGGTCGGGTACGCCCTGCTGGCCTGGCCCGCGTTCGCGCTGATGCAGACCGGGCACCCGGCGGGCGTCGCGCTCGGCTACGCGATCGTCGGCGGGCTGCTGGTGCCGATGCTGGCGGTGATCGGCGCGACGTTCCCGGCGATGTTCCCGACCAGGGTGCGCTACGGGGCGTTCGCGATCGGCTACAACATCTCCACGTCCCTGTTCGGCGGGACGGCCGCGGTGCTGGTCGGTTCCCTGATCAAGGCGACCGGGTCCAAGTACGTCCCCGCCTACTACTTGATCATCGCGGCGCTCGTCGCGCTGCCGGCGATCCTCCTGATCCCGGAGACGGCGGGCGTGCCGATCGAGAGCGCCGGCGAGCCGGACGCCCCGGCACGGCCGCGCTCCCGGGCGGCGCGCTGACGCCCGCCGCATCGTGACCCTCGGCCGTCACGCGGTGGTCGAAACAGCCGGCCGGGCGCATCGTTGCTGATCAACGGGCCGCCGTCCGAGTCGAGTGGCGGACGGATCCTGTCCGCTATGGCATACGGGTGCGTGTTATGTGGCCCTAAGGCAAAGAAGAGGTGGAGGTGATCGCTCGTTGCGATCAATGGATCACCGTCGGTAGCGTCACGGGAGGCGAGGCGGGAGTAGTGAAAGGCACGGCGGGGGCAAGTTTCGGTGTGTTTTCCCTCGTGTCGCCCGGCTTTCCAGAACGGCCCATTCCTGGCAGATCGGCGACGAATCGGTGGTGTGGACGTGACCGAAGACCAGTTGAGCCTCGGGACCGCGGCGGCACGGAACCTGGCGACCACGACCAAGTCCGTGCCCCAGATGCAAGGCATCTCCTCCCGGTGGCTCCTGAAGCTGCTGCCCTGGGTCCAGGCCGCGGGCGGCGCCTACCGGGTCAACCGGCGTCTGTCCTACACCCTCGGTGACGGGCGCGTGACGTTCGTCACCACCGGCGCCGACGTCCGCGTCATCCCACGCGAGCTCGGCGAGCTCCCCCCCTTGCGCGGCTACGACGACGATCTCGCGCTGGACGCCCTCGCCGGCCGCTTCACCCAGCACGAGTACGAGCCCGGCGACGTCATCGTCGAGGAGGGCCGGCCCGTCGACCGGGTCGTCCTCGTCGTGCACGGCAAGCTCAGCAGGGTCGGCGCCGGGGAGTACGGCACCGAGGCCGTGCACGGCACGCTCGCCAACGGCGACTTCTTCGGCGAGCAGACCCTCGTCGGCGGCGACGAGCCCGCCGAATGGGAGCACACCGTCAAGGCCGTGACGACGTGCACGCTGCTCACGATGACCGAGGCCGACTTCCAGGAGACGCTCGGCCAGTCGCCGTCCTTGCAGGCCCACCTGGACGCCTTCCGCGCCGGTCCACAGCGCGAGACGAACCCGCACGGCGAGGCGGCGATCGACCTCGCCTCCGGGCACAGCGGCGAACCCGTCCTGCCGGGCACGTTCGTCGACTACGAGGCGTCCCCGCGCGAGTACGAGCTGAGCGTCGCCCAGACCGTCCTGCGCGTCCACACCCGCGTCGCCGACCTCTACAACGAGCCGATGGACCAGGTCGAGCAGCAGCTCCGGCTGACGGTCGAGGCGCTGCGCGAACGCCAGGAGCACGAGCTCGTCAACAACCGCGACTTCGGGCTCCTGCACAACACCGACCTGTCGCAGCGCATCCACACCCGCGGCGGGCCGCCCACCCCCGACGACCTCGACGAGCTGCTCACTCTCGTCTGGAAGGACCCGGCGTTCTTCCTCGCCCACCCGAAGGCGATCGCCGCGTTCGGCCGCGAGTGCAGCGCGCGCGGCATCTACCCCGAGAGCGTGGACGTCGGCGGCAACAAGGTCCCGGCCTGGCGCGGCGTGCCGATCTTCCCGTGCAACAAGATCCCGGTGAGCAGGACCAAGACCAGCTCGATCCTGCTGATGCGCACCGGCGAGGCGGCCCAGGGCGTCATCGGCCTGCACCAGGTGGGGCTGCCCGACGAGTACCAGCCCGGCCTGTCGGTCCGCTACATGGGCATCGACGAGAGGGCGCTGCTGTCCTACCTGGTCAGCGCCTACTACTCGGCCGCCGTGCTCGTCCCCGACGCGCTCGGGATGCTGGAGTCCGTCGAGATCGCCCACGGCGGTGCGGCGTAGTGCGGCCCTACGGCCCGCCGGAGCAGCGCCCCGGCCCGCGGGCGCCGCTCGCCCGCCCGTTCCGTCCCGCCGTGAGAACCGGAGGTAGCCGGTCATGACCGAACAGCCGCTGAGCCTGAGCACGCGGGCGGCGCGCAACCTCGCGACGACGACCAAGTCCGTCCCGCAGATGCAGGGCATCACCCCGCGGTGGCTGCTCACCCTGCTGCCCTGGGTGCGCGCCGACGCCGGAACCTACCGCGTGAACCGGCGGCTCACCTACCGGCTCGGCGACGGCGAGGTGTCCTTCCTCAACGAGGGCGCCGACGTCCGCGTCGTCCCGCCGGAGCTGGCCGAGCTGCCGCCGCTGCGCGACCTCGACGACCCCGCGGCGCTCGACGCCCTCGCCGCGCGGTTCGTCCAGCACGAGTACGAACCCGGCCAGACGATCGCCGAGCGGGGCGGGCCCGCCGACCGGGTGGTCCTGATCGCGCACGGGAAGGTGGCGCAGAGCGCCGCCGGCCAGTACGACGACGAGGTCCAGCTGGAGGTGCTCGCCGGCGGCAGGTTCTTCGGCGAGCGGGCCCTGCTCGGCGAGGAGGGCGAGGAGTGGGAGCACGCCTACCGCGCGCTCACCCCGACCACCGTGCTGGTGCTCCCCCGGGAGGCGATCTCGGAGCTGACCGGACGCTCCGATGCCCTGCGCGCGCACCTGGAGCGCTACCGGGACGCTCCGGCCCCGGCGCAGACCCGGCACGGCGAGGCGGAGATCTCCCTGGCGGCCGGGCACGACGGCGAGCCCGTCCTGCCGAGCACGTTCGCCGACTACGAGCCCTCGCCCCGCGAGTACGAACTGAGCGTCACCCAGACCCGGCTGCGCGCGCACACGCGCGTCACCGACCTGTACAACAAGCCGATGAACCAGCTTGAGCAGCAGCTCAGGCTGACCATCGAGGAGATCAAGGAGCGGCAGGAGTCCGAGCTGCTCAACAATCGCGACTTCGGGCTGCTGTACAACTGCGACCTGCGCCACCGGATCCAGACCCGCGGCGGGCCGCCCACCCCCTTCGACATGGACGACCTGCTCGCCCGGCGCCGCAAGACGCGCTTCTTCCTCGCCCACCCGAGGACGATCGCCGCGTTCGGCCGCGAGTGCACCCGCCGCGGCGTCTACTTCGGCGGCGTCGAGCACGACGGCCGGCGCGTGCAGGCGTGGCGCGGCGTCCCGATCTTCCCCTCCGACAAGATCCCGATCAGCCGGCGCGGGACGAGCTCGATCCTCGCCCTGCGCACCGGCGAGGACGACCAGGGCGTCATCGGGCTGCGCCGCACCGGCCTCCCGGACGAGGTGGAGCCGGGCCTGTCGGTGCGCTTCACCGGCATCGACGACCGGGCCGTCGCCGCCTACCAGGTCAGCGCCTACTACTCGGCGGCGATCCTGGTGCCCGACGCCCTCGGCGTCCTGGAGAACGTCGAGATCGCACGCTGACGGGAGAGACGAGATGTCGGTGGAGACCTCCGCCCGGAGCGCCGCGGAAGTACTGGCCTGGAGCCGGGAACTGGTCGACCCCGCGCTGCGGGACGCGGTCGACGCCCTGCCCGACTCGATGCGCGCGATCGCCGCGTTCCACTTCGGCTGGCGGGACGAGCGCGGCCGTCCCGCCAGCGGGAACGCGGGCAAGGCGATCCGTCCCGCGCTGACGCTGCTGGCGGCCGAGGCGGTGGGCGGGGCGGCCGCGGCCGCCGTGCCCGCCGCCGTCGCCGTCGAGCTGACCCACAACTTCTCGCTCCTGCACGACGACGTCATCGACGGGGACCTGACCCGCAGGCACCGTCCGACGGCGTGGAGCGTGTTCGGCGCCAACGCGGCGATCCTCGCGGGGGACGCGCTGCTCGCCGCGTCCTTCGAGATCCTCGCCGCCGGCCGGGGCGCGGTCGCCGGGGTCCGGACGCTGAGCCGGGCCGTCCTCGACCTCGTCGAGGGGCAGAGCGCCGACCTGGCGTTCGAGGAACGCTGCGACGTCACGCTCGACGAATGCCTGACGATGGCCTCCCGCAAGACCGGTGCCCTCCTCGGCGGCGCCTGCGCGCTCGGCGCCGCGGCGGGCGGCGGCACGCCCGACCAGGTCGCCCGGCTGTGCGCCTTCGGCGACCGGATCGGCCTGGCGTTCCAGCTGGTCGACGACCTGCTGGGCATCTGGGGCGACCCCGCCGTGACCGGCAAGCCCGTCCACTCCGACCTGCGCAACCGCAAGAAGTCGCTGCCGGTGGTGGCGGCCCTCACCTCCGGGACCCCGGAGGGCGGCGAGCTCGCCGCCCTCTACGCGGGGTCCGGCTCGCTGGACGGCGACGAACCGGCGCACGCCGCCGCCCTGATCGACGCGGCCGGCGGCCGGGGCTGGGCGGCGGACCGCGCCGGTGACCTCCTGGAGGAGGCCAAGGCCGAGCTCGCCGCGGCGGCGCCCGCCGCCGTCGCCGCCGCGGAACTGCACGCCCTCGCCGACCTCGTCACCCATCGCGACCACTGACCCGCCCCGGGGGTCGATCATATGTTCGAGTACAGTGGCGCCCCGTGCAGCCGTCTCCGCCGGGCCCCACCCGTGACCACGTCCCGTTCCTCTGCCCGCGCGGTCACCGGCTGGAGCCCGGCCGGGTCATCGTCGGCTGGTCACCGTGCATCTGCCCGCCCTGCGCGGCCCGGGGCCGCGGCCTCCTCGGCCACCGCACCTACCTGTGCCTGGCGTGCCGGGACGACCACGTCACCACCCAGTGCTACCTGCCCCACCATGTCCCCCCGGCCAGAGCCCTCTACCGCTGGCCCTGAGGACCATTCTCCGCCCCTTTCGTGATCATCGGCAGGTGCACTACGCCGGCCGCCCCCAAAGCCCGCCTAGTCCGCCCTGAGGCGCCCAAAGCGGACGCTCCGCCGAGAGGAGGCACAACCGCCGCGACCCGGACCCGCCTCACAGCGAGCCCCAGCCGTCACCCGATACCGCCCCCGCACAGGGCCTGATCGCGCTGCGGTGCCGCGCTTGCACAAGTCCGGTCACGGTGCGGGTTGCCCGGCGTCCCGGGGGTCGGCTTTTGTAGTAAAACCCCTCTTGGTAGCGCGGGCTGGGGTTTGGCGTGCGGTGCCCTCAGCCGTCACGCGAGCGCGCGACCTGACCGGCGGGGGCGATGCCGAAGGCGAGCCCCCGCCGGGAAGATCGCGAAGCGATTCGCGCTCGCACAAGCCCGGTCACGGTCCGAGCCGCCAGGCGAGGACCGTGGGCCGGGATTGCAATGAACACAGCCGGGATTGAATTAGTAACGCAGCCCGTGGCCGTAGGGGTAGAGGCCGGCGATGGTGACCGGGAGGTGGCCGCCTGGCTGTTCGCCGAAGACCACTGCGGCGGCGGCGTCGTGCATCGTCCGGTCGATGCGCTGGGGTCGTGCGGTCGTCCCGTAGGTGGCGATGTAGGCGTCGACGTCGGGATAGGACGCGATGTCGTAGGGCAGGCCGGCGCCGATCGCGGCGACGGGTTTGCCGGTGGCCTTCAGCGCCCGGACGAGCTTCGCCTGTCCGGCGGGCAGGTCGCCCGCCGAGTAGGTCGTGACGAGGACGCGGTCGGCGTCGCCGGCGCGGCGCACCGCGTCGGCGATCTCGGCGTCCGTCGGGTCGGTGGTCGCCGACCGCCAGGTCGTCACGGGTCCGCGGGCGAGCGCGTCCACCGCGCGGGCGAGCGGCTCGACCTGGGTGGTGCCGGCGACGAGCGTCCGCGCGCCGGAGGCGGGGTCGAAGGGCAGCACGCCGTGCTCGTTCTTGACCAGGGTGGTCGCCGCGAGGCCCATCGCGAGGGCGCGGCGCCGGAACGCGGCGTTGCCGGCGACGCGTTCGGCCGTGCCGGGGTCGGCGTAGCGGTGGCCGAACACGTCGTACTTGCACTTCAGGGCGAGGACGCGGCGGACGGACTCGTCCACCCGCGCGCGGGGCAGGTCGCCCGAGCGGAGCGCGTCGAGCAGCGCGTCCACCGCGTCGACGTGCGTGGGGAACTCGCCGGTGGACATGATGACGTCCGCGCCCGCCTTGATCGCCATCACGGTGGCCTCGCGGGTCCCCCAGTTCTTGGCGATCGCGTCCATGTCCATGGCGTCGGTGACGATCAGGCCCTGGAAGCCGAGGTCCCGGCGGAGCACGCCGGTCAGCACCTTGCCGGACAGCGTGGCCGGCAGGTCGGGGTCCACCGCCTTCACGACGACGTGCGCCGTCATGAGGGCGTCGGCCCCGGCGGCGATCGCCGCGCGGAACGGGGGCAGGTGGACGCCGTCCAGTGTCGCGCGGTCGTAGTCGACGCTCGGCAGGCCGAGGTGGCTGTCGGTCTTGGTGTCGCCGTGGCCGGGGAAGTGCTTGGGCGTGGCGATGAGCCCGGCGGCGCGGTAGCCGCGCACCTGCGACTCGGCGAGCCGCCCGACGAGGTCGGTGCGCTCGCCGAACGAGCGGACCCCGATGATGGGGTTGCGCGGGTTGGTGTTGACGTCGGCGTCGGGCGCGAAGTTCCAGTGGAAGCCCATCGCGCGCGCCTCGGCCGCGGTGATGAGCGCGGCCTCCCGCGCGAGCCGCGGGTCGCGGGCCGCGCCGAGGCCCATCGCGTTCGGCAGCGGGGTGGTGCCCTCGGGGACGTTGTGCGTCGTCCCGAACTCGAAGTCGCCCGACATCAGCAGCGGCAGGCGCAGGCGGGTGTCCTCGGCCCACCGCTGCACCTGGTTCGCGTACCGGGCCGCGAGCCCGGGGGTCCGCGGCTCCGAGGTGATGACCGAGCCGATCTTCAGGTCCTGGACGGAGCGGCGGGTCCGCTCGTCGGGCATGCCGTCCGGTCCGTCATGGGTGACGGCCATGACCATCTGGCCGACCTTCTCGGCGTCGGACATCCGGCCGAGGTGGGCGTCGGGATCGCAGGTCCGCGGCCCGGCGCGCTCGCCGGCCCGGGCGTGGACGCCCATGACCGGGGTGAGCGCGAGCCCGAGGGCCGCGGTGGCGGCGGTGGCCGCCAGGGAGCGCCGTCGTGTCCTCATCTCGCCTCCACGTGATCGTCTACTGGTCTAGACCAGGCGATGAACGCGGCGGAGTCAAGGGAGGAGAGTGCCAAGAACGATCCAATGTCGCACCGGGCGGCCGTCATGCCCGGCCGCCGCCACCTCGGGGACGGCCGGACTCCGGTGGCCTACGGGGATGCGCGCGGTGTCCGGATCAGCCCTTGATCTGCGTCCATGCCTGGGCCCATTTGGCGTAGTCCACGCATTTGGCGCCGCGGTCGTCGCCGCAGTCCTTGGCCGGGGTCCGCCAGAACGCGAGACGCTTGTAGAACTCGGGGTCGCCGACGTGGTACGTCGCGCAGAAACCCTTGGCGGCGAACGCGCACGCCTTCGGGTTGGCGGGCGCCTCACCGAACCACTGGGCGACCTGCGCCTGCACCTTCGGCATCGTGATCCAGTTCATCCACCGGTACATGCAGGACGGGTGCGGCGCCTTGGACGAGATCATCCACGTGTCGGACCACCCCGTGGCGCCCTCGGTGGGGAGCGTGGTGGCGACGGGGGCCTTCTCGCCCACCGCGAGGTTCGCCGTCACCTGCCAGCCGGTCCCCGCGTAGTTGTCGGCGCTCTTGAACGACTGGAGCTCGTCCAGATAGTTGGCCCAGTACTGGTTGACGTTCGGCCGCTGCTGCTTGAGCAGGGCCACGGCGGCGTCGAACTGCTTCTGGTCCAGCGCGTAGACGTCGTCGATCTTCAGGCTCGGGCGGTGGGTCTTGAGGTAGAGCGCGGCGTCCGCGATGTAGATGGGGGAGTCGTAGGCGACGACGTGCCCGGCGGCGGGGGAGTTCCGGTCCCACACCACGCTCCACGAGGTGGGGCGCTGCCGCAGCTTGTCGGTGCGGTACATCAGCATGTTCGCGCCGTAACCGTGGGGGACGCCGTACATCTGTCCCTTGACGGAGTTGTACGGCTGGTTCTTCAGGAACTCGGCGATCTCGCCGTACCGGCTGATCAGCCGGGTGTTCACCGGGGCGACGTTGCCGCCGTAGACGAGCCGCAGGCTCGCGTCGCCGGAGGCGGACACGCCGTCGTAGCGGCCCGACTGCATGAGCGAGACCATCGAGTCGGAGGTGTCGGCGACCTTCGCGTTGACCTTGCAGCCGGTCGCGCGGGTGAACGGGGTGACCCAGTTGACCTTCGGGTCGTTGGCGCCGCTCTCGGCGTAGCCGGCCCAGACGACCAGGTCGAGGCGCCCTTCGGAGGCGCCGAGCTCCTGCTGCATCTGGAGCGCGGGCGGCGCCGCGCGTTCGCCAGGTTCGTCACTGCATCCCGCGGCGAGCGCCGCCGCGGCGGCGAGCGCGAGCGCGGCCCCTTGTCGTCCGGGTTCTGGCCCCTGCCGTGGGCGGCGTCGGAGTACA
>NZ_CAACVB010000188.1 GCF_900659635.1 Actinomadura roseirufa
TCCCGCCGCCCTGGGGGTATCTGGCCATGCCACCGGCATACGCCCACACCACCGGCCCGTCCACTCACCCAACCGCTATGACCAATTAACCCTGGTTAGGTGCGCATTGGGCGGAGCCGAGTCGGGTGGTAGGGGTTGTGGATCTTCATCTGGTGAGATCTGGCTGGATTGACGCATGCCGATATGGGCATATGATTTGGTCATGGCACGAGCAGCGACGACGTCGGACGTGTTCAACGCGATCGCCGAGCCGCAGCGCCGGGAGATTCTGCTGCTGTTGCGGGCGGGTGAGCGGCCGGTGACCGAGGTGGCGCGGGAGTTGGGGATGACTCAGCCGGGGGCGTCCAAGCACCTGCGGGTGCTCCGGGAGGTCGGGCTGGTGCGGGATCGCAGGGCGGGTAAGCAGCGCCTGTACGGCCTTGACGCTCGTGGGCTGCGGCCGGTCCACGAGTGGACCGGCGGGTTCGAGCGGTTCTGGAACGAGAGCTTTGACCGACTGGACGCATATGTGCAGGACCTGAAGCAGAGCAGGCAGAAGGAGTAGCTGATGAGCGCGATGGGACGTGGAACGCCGGCGCGGTCCTCGACGGCCGACCGAGAGATCGTCATCTCCCGGGTCATCGACGCCCCGCGGGAGTTGGTGTTCGAGGCGTTCACCGAGGTCCGGCACCTGTCGCGGTGGTGGGGGCCGGAGGGGTTCACCACCAGCACGCGGTCGTTCGAGTTCCGCGTCGGCGGGGAGTGGGACTTCGTGATGCACGGGCCGGACGGGACGGACTACGCCGAGTGGATCTCCTGGACCGAGATCGCCCCGCCGGAGCGGATCGCGGCGCTGCACGGTGAGTCCCGCGGCGACCCGAACGCCTTCGAGTCGGTCCTGACGTTCGAGCCCGACGGCGCGGCGACCCGGATCGAGATGCGCACGGTGTTCCGCACCAGGGAACTGCGCGACGAGGCGGTCGAGAAGTACCACGCGATCGAGGGCGGCCGGCAGACCCTGAGCAACCTGGCCGCTTACGTCGGCGAGATCGTCCGGAAGGGGGGCGAGGTCTGATGGCCGGAAAGGTGTTCTTCAGCGTGTCGATGTCGCTGGACGGGTTCGTCTCGCCCGAGTCCATGGAGGGCGTCATCGCGCCCGAGGAGCGTGGGGACGACCCGGACAAGCAGCGCTGGATGGCGCAGTGGATGGAATTGCAGAGTTGGATCTTCCCGCAGCGGTTCTTCCGGGAGAACCTGAAGCTCGGTGAGGGCGGCGAGGAGGGGCTCGACAACGACATCGCGCGGGCGACGTTCGAACGGACTGGCGCCAGCGTCATGGGAAAGCGGATGTTCGACCTCGGTGAGAGGGCATGGCCGGAGGAAGCGCCGTTCCACACGCCGGTCTTCGTCGTGACGCACGAGAAGCGCGACCCCTGGGAGCGGCCGGGCGGGACCACTTTCCACTTCGTCAATGAAGGCATCGAGACCGCGCTCGACCGGGCCCGTGAGGCCGCCGGCGCCCGCGACGTCCGCATCGCGGGCGGCGGTACGACGATCCTGGAGTACGTGAACGCCGGTCTGGTCGACGAGTTCTCGATCACGCTGGCGCCCGTGCTGTTCGGCTCCGGAATCCGCCTGTTCGAGGGCGTGGACGCGGCCCGCGTGGCTCTGGAGCCGGTTCGTGTGCAGCCCTCCCCAAGGGTGACGCACCTGACCTACGCCGTCCGGGAGCGGTAGGCGCACGGTGGATGCGCTCACACTGGTGGTGTCGCATCTGATCTGGGAGTCGTGAACCCTCGCAGGGTGACGTGACCGCGGCGCCCATCGGGGGAGGTCGTCCTCTGCGGCTTCCGCTAGGGCCCTGAGGCTGTTGTGATGATCCTTTGCACAGTCTCAGTGAGGGAGCCCATGGCTGACGTCAGGGTCACGTATGACCAGGAGGCCAATGCCGCTTATGTCTACTTTGTTGGTCCCGGCCGGTCCACGCGGTCGGCGGCCACGTACGAGTGTGACAGCGCCAAGGTCGACGGCGTGATCAACCTCGACTTCGACGAGGAGGGACGGGTCATCGGGATCGAGATCCTGGACGCTCGCTCGAAGCTGCCCCAGTACCTGCTCGACGCGGCCGAGCGGCTGGACATCTGACCGGCTTACCGCGGCGGTGCCTGGCGGTCTTCGATGATTTGGATCGCGTCGCTGAGACGGTCGCGGAGCATGCGTGCGTGCCAGAGGGTCAGCAGTAGCGAGACGTCGAGGCCGAGACCGTCGTCCCAGGCTTCGATCGCGACCATGTCGCGCTCGTTGGCCGTGGCCACGCCCACGACCGTGGAGTCCTCGGACTCGTCTTGGTCGCCTAGGGCGTGGCCGTCGAGGGCGGGGATAGGAGCACCGATCGTGGTGTACATGCCCGCAGCATCGCAGTCCATTTCTGGCGGGACGCACCGGGGGTGGGGCGGCTCGGACGCGAGGCGGCCGGCGCTGTGGGCGCACGCTGTCGCGTCGTCTCGACGGGCTCCCGGAGTCGCCGGGGTGACGGTGCGCCGGGCCTGGCGTTTGTTGGACGATGTCCTTTTTGCCTGGGAGCGGCGACAGTGAAATGGTTCACGGATCGTGGGTTGGGCGGCCTTTTTGTTCCGTTGTGTTTGCCTGCGTGGGGATGGCCTCCCAGGATGGACGTATGGACGGTTTCGCGGCGGTCGCCGGGGAAGAAAACTGGTGGAGGCTCGTTTCGCTCGGGAAGATCGGCGCTTACGATCCCGGGGACGTCCTCATAAGGCAGGGGGAGACCGGTACGGAGGTCTTCCTGTTGCTCGCCGGACGGGTGAAGGTGTCCCTGGTGGACGAGTTCGGGAACAGCATCCTGCTGGCCGTGAGGGGGCCGGGGCAGGTGCTCGGGGACATCACGCTGATCGATGGGGAGCGGCGGTCGGCGACCGTGTCGGCGATCGACGTGTGCAGGGTCTCGGTGGTGCCGCAGGGGCCGTTCACCGCGCGGCTGTGCGAGCTGGGCCTGAAGGACGCGCTGGTGCGGTTCGCGGTGCGGCGGCTGCGGGAGAGTGAGGAGCTGCGGCTCGAACTGGCCACGCTGAAGGCGGGGCCGCGGATCGTGCGGGGGCTGCTGCGGCTGGGGGTGCAGGCCGTGCCGGGGGACCGGACGGTCGACATCGGGTTGAGCCAGGCGGAGTTCGGGGAGGCGCTCGGGCTGTCGCGGGCCTCGGTGGCGGACAAGTTCGCCGAGTTGCGGGCGGCGGGGCTGGTGAGCACGGGGCGCGAGCGGATCGTCATCACTGATCTGCCGGGTCTGCGAGCTCTGACCGTCGAGTAATACCGACGTCACTCCGCCGGGCACGTCTACTTTTCTACACAGGCGTTTCGGGGGTTACCGGATACTCGGGGTGATCGCACTGTCGATCACCTTTTCGAGGTCGGGGGACTTTGCGCGACTGGTGCGTTCTGTCCGATATCTGGTTCCTTTCTTCGGGGCGCGGGGGCGCCGTCCCCCGTGTTCCGCAACGCCCGTGGAGGTGTCATGCCACAACGTCCGACGCTGGCCGATCGGTTCGTCATCGGGGTGGACGTCGAGAAGTACAGTGCCCGGTCCGTCCGCCACCAGGTCGAGCTCCAGCGGGTTCTGGACGGGCTGCTCGCCGCGGCCGCCGAGGAGGTCGGGCTCGACCGTGGTCTGTGGGCCCGGCAGCCGGGCGGGGACGGTGAGCTCGCGGTGCTGCCCGCGGACGTCGACCTACTCACGGTGGTCGCCGAGTTCGTCCGGGTGCTCGACCGGCTGCTCATCGACCACAACGAGGATCACACGGGCGAGCTTCAGGTGCGGCTGCGGGTCGCCATGCACATCGACACGGTGACGTCCGGTGCCCTGGGGGGCGGGGGTCAGGCGCTGATCGTCCTCAGCCGGTTGCTGGACTGCGGGCCGGTCCGGGCCGCGCTGGCCTCGCGTAAGGAAGCGAACCTCGCGCTGATCCTCTCGGAGGAGGTGTACGACAAGGTCGTCCTGTCGGAGCTGGCGGGGCTGCGCGCCACCCAGTTCCTCCCGGTACGGGTTGAGCTGCCGGCCAAGGGGTTCCGGCGGATGGCCTATGTCCACCTCCCCGGGGTCGCGGGGCGGCAGATCGCGCTGGACGATGCCGCGCCGCCCGAGTCGCCGTCCGGTGAGGGGAAGAGCGTCACCAACACCATTAGTGGGGAGCGGATCGACATGTCCGGCTCCGTCTTCGGGTTCAACGAGCGTGCTTGACCATGGCGGACGAGGAACGGGGCGAGGAACCGGCTCAGGAAGAAGAGGCGCGCGACGCTGCTCCTGAAGGCGGCCAAGGGGAGGACGCGGGCCGTCCTGTCGCCGATGTCGGGGGCAGGGTCGTCTACAACAACTTCTTCTCCCAGGTCGACCAGCGGGGCAGCACGTACGGGATGGGCGAAACCTGGTCGGGGGAGCGCGTCCGTGCGGTGACCGGCCGGATCGGGGCGACCGTCATCGAGGAGGCGGTGGCCGGGTACGCGTCGCCTGGCGCGTGCTACGAGACGGCTTACGCGTCCCTGGCGTCCGACCATGTGGTCGTCACGACCGGTAAGCCGGGGCTGGGGAAGCGCACGGGGGCGCTGGTCATGCTGGGTGATGTCCTCGGGCCGGAGGGCGTGATCGTGGCGCTTCCTCCATCGATTTCGTTGAGGGAGTTGGCACGGCGCGAGTATCAGGCCGGATACGGCTATGTGGTGCTCGACCGTGTCGGTGGGGTCGGGGACTCGGGGACGGAGGTCGACCACGCTTGGCTGTCGGTCGTCGACCGGGTCTGCGAGGCGGGGGCCTACCTGGTGGTGACCGTCAGCGACGCCACGGCACGGGCGTTCGACTCGGTGCGGTCCGTTCCGTGGGAACTGCCCAAGGTCACCAGTGCGCTGCGGATCCGGCTCGGCGCGCGCGCTGAGGAGGGTGACCTCAAGGCCGTCGAGAGCAGGCTGCCGGACGGGTTCACGATGCGTGACCTCGTCCAGATAGGCGAACTCCTCGCGGACGGATATAGCGCAGAGGAGGCCGTCGCCGACGTCCTGGACGAGGCGGGCCGGCAGAAGGTCCACGAGTGGTTCGAGAAGGAGCCCAGCGAGGACCAGGTGGTGAAGGCGACCGTTCTGGTGTTCGTCCCCCTCATCGTGGAGCGGCACTACGAGATGTGCTTTCGCCTGTTGATGGAGTTCATCGAGCCGGAGGTGAACGAGCAGGAGGACGCGGAGGGCGACAACGAGCCGCGTGCCATGGCGCAGGAACGCAGGCGTGAGGACGACCTGATCCGCGTGGTCCGGGTGAACGACGGGGCCGGTACTCGTCGGGCGCTCGCGTTCCGGGAGGACGCGTTTCGCCGATACGTCCTGGAAGAGCTCACGGCCCGCTACGGCAACGTGTTCTGGGACGCGGTGCGCGCCTGGCTCGACCGGCTCGTCGTGCTGGGGGACGACGGCGCGCGCCAAGACATCGCCTCCGCGCTGGCCCTGCTGGCCTACTTCGACCGTGATGAGACCGAGGCGTACCTCGACTACTGGTCACGGGACAAAATCGGCTGGCAGGGGCAGGCCACCGCCGTCTACATCCTGTGGTACCTGTGCCTGGACGAGGCCATGGTTCCCGTTGCACAGCGCATAGCCGAGCATTGGGCGGGCCAGGGGACGGGCGAGCAGCGCTACACGGCGATCCGGGCGTTCTGCGGTGAACTAGGGGTCCGCCTACCGCATCTGGGTGCCCGCCGACTATGGCAGCTGGTTCGGCAGGACAACCTCTACAGCGAGCCGGCGGCGTTGGCGTTCGGTGAGCTGTTCGGGACCCTCGTCGTCCGTGACGGTGACGCCGGGCAGCTCATCGGGCACCTGCGCACCCAGTTGGAGCAGTACGAGCCGGTAGGGCCCAGCAGGAACCACTACCGGCTCACCCTGCTGACGGTCTTGGCCGTGCTCCGCGCTCGCAGCGCGCGCAGCGGCGACCCCGCGATCGTCGAGTATCTGCGCGATCGGCCCGAACGGCTGTCGGCCGTGGCGGAGCTCTGGGCGACGGCGCTGCGGTTTCGGCCGTTTCGCCGTCTCGCGTTGGAGGCGCTGATGAACGGGCTCGCTGCGCTGTCCCGGCTGAGCGGCACCGACGCCGAGCGCGAGGCGCGCGCGCTGGGCGACGCACTCGGGGCGGCACTGCCGCCTGAGGAGCACGACCTGTTGAGGACCGACTTCCTCGCTCTGCTGACGCACGCCAGGTCGGGCGCGGCGCGCGCGCAGAACCTCGGCGAAATCTTGCTGGCCGCGCTGGATCGCGCTGCCGACATCCTGAATCGGAGGTCGTGATGACGGCGAACTACCCCATCGTCACGGAGAAGACGCTGGGCCCGGCAAAGCGCGGTGGACACGGGTGGGGACGGCGCCGCCGGGCCGAGGGCGAGGTCCCCCCGGCCAAGGGCGAGCACGTGCGCGTGTTCCTGGTCGAGGGCAAGCACATCGTGGACCACGGCAGGCGGGACGACTACGACGACCAGGTCGTGCGCGCGAGCCACGTCGCGATCGTGGACCTGTCCCGCAACGTCGAGGTGAGCGTCCGGTTCGACATCCCCTCCCAGGACGCCCATGAGTTCACCGTCCAGGCGACGTTCCTGTGCACGGTCACCGATCCCGTCGCCGTCGTCCGCAACGGGCAGGGCGACGCGTCCAGGGCACTCCTCGGATACGTGCGCAGCCACCAGCGGCTGTTCCAGCTCGGCCTGGAGCATCGCGTGTCCGCGATCAACCAGGTGCGCGTGCTCGTCCAGACGCAGATCGAGGCTTACGTCCAGCTGCGCCCGCCGCTCCTGCCCGGCCTCGAAGCGGGGCTCGCCAGCGTCGACGTCCTGACGCCCATCACCGAACGCGAGAAGCAGGGGCGGCTCAGCGAACAGGACGACGAGCACACCATCGAGGCGCACGGCCTGAACCTCCAGCACGAGATGAACCGCCTGAAGGAGGAGCACGCCCGGCAGATGCAGATCGCGCAGACCAAGCACGAGACCCAGATGGAGGAGATGCGCCTCATTCTCCAGGAGCAGGCACAGCGGACGATGGCGGCGCGGGCCCAGTTCATGGACGACGACCCCCTGCGGGCAACCATCTACGCCGAGGCGCAAGGGGAGCTGTCGGCCACCGACGTCGCGGACAAGGTGCAGGAGCAGGTCGACCGCCAGGCCGCGCAGGTCCGCGACGAGGTCGAGCGGCAGCGGCAGGTGGAGGACGAGGACCGCGCGTGGATGCGGCAGCGCGCCGACCGCGAGTACGAGACCCGGCACCAGGTGGAGCTGACGAGGCTGGAGCATTTCCAGGCGCTGGAGGGCGGTGACCGGGAGCACGGCCGGGCCATGATCGAGCGCACGCACGCCGCCGACGAGCGTGAACGCGACCGGGCGCACGAGCTGACGGCACGGACGCTGGAACTGGAGGCCGAGAAGTCACGGCTCGACCACGAGGCGAACCAGGCCAAGCTCCGGCTCCTCTACGAGGCGAGGGCCGCCGAGCGCGAGCACCGTCACGCCGTCGCGGACCGCGATCACCAGGCGGCCATCGACCGGGAGATCCGCGAGCACGAGCGGCGCCGCGACCTGCTGGAGGCGCGGCTCGCGATGTTCAAGGAGTACGCCGCGCGCGGCCATGTCGACCAGGCCGTGATCAGCGCGCACGAGGTCCTGGAGGGCCTCGCCACCGATCCCGCCCCGGCCGTCGCCGCCGATCGGCCGCCCGCCGCCCTGCCCGACGCCGGGCCCGGCCCCGCCGAGGCGGACGACGAGCCGACCCTCAGGGAGGAGGGCACCTGATGCCCGAGCACACCGCCCCGCCCGGATCGCGTGAGGCCACCCGCCCGCCCCGCCCGCCCAGGCGTCTCCGGGCACCCCTTCCTTCCGAAGACGCCGACGCCGACAAGGCCGGCCGGGAGCAGGCTGGTGAGGAGGAGACCGGCCCGGAGAAGGCCGGTGCGGACAAGGCCGGTAGGGGGAAGGCCGGTGCGGAGGAGGCCGACAGGGAGGAGGCCGCTGCGGGAAAGGCCGCTGTGGGGAAGGCCGGCAGGGGGAAGGACGAGAGGGAGAAAGCGGCGGCGCGCGCGCCGTCCGGTGGGGGCGCCGCCTCGGACGACGCCGGGACGGCCGAGGCTCGTGATGAGGCAGGGCTGCCCGATGACAACGCCCACCGGTCCGGGGTGCTGCTGCGGATGGTGGTCGGGGTCTCGGAGGACATCCTGCGGTGGGTCCCCTGGGAGCGGACGCGCTACTCCGGCCTCGCGCTGGTCGTCCTCAACGCCGGGCTGATGGCCATGGTGTCGATGTTCGTCCTGCTGGCGGCGTTCACCGAAGCGCCCTGGTACACCCTGCTGCCGGTGGCGGTGCTGTGGGGCTGGGTGGTCGTCGGCGTGGACCACTTCCTGATCAAGGTGACGCACGGGATGACGTCCCGCCGCCTGGTCGTGCTCGTCCTGCGCCTGTCGCTGTCGGTCCTGATCGGCCTGGTCGTCGCCGAGCCGCTGCTGTTCAAGATCTTCGAACCGGCGGTGCACCGTGAGGTCCGCGCCATGCGGGTGGACGACCGGCTCGCCAAGGAGACGTCCCTGCGGGCCTGCAACCCCGTCCCCTACAAGGCTCTGGACGCCGCGACGCGCGCCCGGTGCGAGGCGGGCCATCGGCTCCTGTCGCTCCCGGACACCCCCGCCCCCGAGGCGGAGGCCCTCCAGAACACCCTCGACCGGCAGAAGGCCCTGCGTGCGCGGATCGACAAGGCCATGCAGGACATCGCCGCCGCGGAGGCGACCGTACGCAGCGAGTGCAACGGGGACAGTGGGCCGGGGCTCACCGGACAGGTGGGGCGCGGTCCGGCCTGCAAGGGCGTGGAGGACGCGGCGCGACGGGTCGACGCCAACAGCAGGCTGGCGGATTACCAGAAGGAGGCGCAGTCCCTGGAGGGGGCGCTGGCCACGGCGAACGCCGCCAAGCAGGCGGCGGAGCAGACCTACGAGGCCCGTCTCGACCAGGCCATCGCGGCCAAGCTGCCCTCGCCGGACGGGAAGATCGGCATCCTGGAGGAGTGGCGGGCGCTCGAACGTCTCTCGGCGCAGAGCGGGTTCGTCCTCGCCGGGCAGTGGCTGCTCCGGCTCCTGCTGATCATGCTGGACTGCCTGCCCGTCCTCGCCAAGGCGATGATGGGCACCACGCCCTACGACGAGCACCTGACCCGCAGGGCGGCGCTGGCCGAGGATCTCTTCGCTTTCGAGCTGGAGCTGGAACGGCAGCACCATCTCGCGGGCAGGCGCGTGGAGCTGCGGCGGTCCGAACTGGACGAGCGGCGCCACCTCGACCGGCTGGAGGAGGAGGACCACACCGTACGCGCCGCGCGGGACGCCGTCCTCGACGCGCAGATCGACGCCAGGGCCGACGAGCTCCGCCGCCGCACGACCGTTCCGTCCGCTTCGAACGGCGCGAGGCCCGGTCCTTTGGACCTGGCGGAGCCGCAGGCGGGATGAGGAAAAGGTGTCCAATTTCTGCCTGTCTGACCCATTTCACGTGTGGACAGTGGTTTAACTCCACGTGATGGTTCGTCGACGTCCCTGCGCGGAACCGGACAGACGGTGTTGCCTCCCCCTCATGAGCGTCTTCGGAGTGGACTACGCGTGGGGGCGTCCCGGGGCCTCCGAGCTGCGGAAGGCGGGGGCGAGGTTCGCCTGCCGCTACCTGTCGCACGACACCACGGGCAAGAACCTGACGCGGGCCGAGGCGGACCAGCTCTCGGCCGGCGGCCTGTGGCTCGTGGTCGTCTGGGAGTCGACGGCCTCGCGGGCGCTGTCGGGGCGCTCCGGCGGCGCGGACGACGCCGAGGACGCGGCGAAGCAGGCGCGGGCCTGCGGGATGCCCGCGGACCGTCCGATCTACTTCGCCGTCGACTTCGACGCCGACGCAGACCAGCAGGACGCCATCAACGCCTACCTGGACGGCGCCGCCTCGGTGCTCGGCCGCGACCGGGTCGGGTTGTACGCGGGCTACTGGCCGCTCAAGCGGGCGTTCGACGCCAAGAAGATCACCTACGGCTGGCAGACGTACGCGTGGTCGGGCGGCCACTGGGACGAGCGGGCCCAGCTCCAGCAGTACTCCAACGGCCACGAGATCAACGGCGTGGGCGTCGACTACGACCGGGCCATGGACGACGACTACGGGCAGTGGAAGGTCGGTGGGTCGCCGAAGCCGCCCGTCCCGTCGAAGGCGCCGAAGTGGCCCGGCCGGAACATCACGCAGCCGCCCGTCATGCACGGGAACGACGTGCGCGCCTGGCAGCGGCAGATGCACGCCCGGGGCTGGCGCATCACCGTCGACGGCGCCTACGGCGCGAGCTCCGAGAACGTGTGCCGCGCCTTCCAGCGGGAGAAGCACCTCCGGGTGGACGGCGTCGTCGGGCAGGCGACCTGGAAGGCCGCCTGGGACTCCCCCGTCACCTGACCCGCCGCCCACCTGAGGGCCGCCTGACGGACGCGTCGTCCGTCAGGCGGGTCGGGTCACTTCTTCTTCGGCGCGTGGACGAACTTGGCCGTGCGCGTGTTGCCGGAGCGCTCGCCGGCCACGATGACCTCGTCGCCGTTGGCCAGGGCCGACACGGTGGACTTCTCGCCCTGCTTGCGGACGACGGTGTTGGCGTCGGTGGTCCAGGTCCAGGTGACGCCGTCGGCGCTGCGGACGGTCAGCGTCGCGCCGGACCGTCCGGTGATCTGGCCGCGCTGCCAGCCGGCCAGGTAGAAGCCCTTGTCGCGCTGGAGGGTCGCCTCGCCGTGCACGCCCTGGCCGCCGCGGAACCCGCCGGGCCCGCCGAACCCGCCGAAGCCGCGCGGCCCGCGGGAGCCGTCCGGGCCGCGGAAACCGTGGGGGCCGCGGAAGTCGTGCCGCCAGCCGTCTCCCTTGTCGCCGTCGTGCCCGGTCTTGGGGGACTCGGACGTGCTGGGGGACGGGGTGGGCCCGGCCGAGGCGGGAACGGCCAGGTACAGGCCGAGTCCGAGAAGCCCGGCCGCGCCCGCGGCGGCCGCGATGGTCTTGCGGTTGGTGCGCATGCGCTCCAGTGAAGCGGAGCGTCCTGGCAGAAGCCCGCAGGGAGTCTGAGAATTACCTGAGAATCCACGAGAGTGTGATGTGGATCCCATTCCCGCCTGAGGTGTCGCGCAAATCCGCCCTCTCAAGCGTGAAGACAGTGACCGACGGGCGGAGGACGGATGGCGGACCGAGCGGGCTTCACCGACTACGTCACGGAGCATTCCGATCGCATGCTCCGGACGGCGTACCTGCTCACCCGGGACTGGGCACGGGCCGAGGACCTGCTGCAGACCGCGTTGGCCAAGGCATGGGTCGCGTGGGGACGGATCCAGGACGACCCGAGCCCGTACGTCTACCGGATCCTGACCAACACGCACGCGTCCTGGTGGCGCCTGCGGTGGCGGGGCGAGGTGCCGACCGAGCACCTGCCCGAAATTCCGTCCGGCGACGGCGCACAAGCTGTGGACGACCGCGCGGTGATGCTCGACGCGCTCGGCCGGTTGTCGGCGCGGCAGCGCGCGGTGGTGGTCCTGCACTACTTCGAGGAAATGCCGGTCGAGCAGGTCGCGGACGTCCTGGGGTGCACGGCCTCGACGGTGCGGACGCAGATGGGGCGCGCCCTCGTCCGCCTGCGGGTCGACCCGTCTCTGCACGTACTGAAGGAAACGAGGTAGCGGTGTACGCGGAGGAAGAGCTGGCGATCGCGCTGCGGAAGGGCAGCGAGGGCGCGCCGCCCAACGCGGGCCGCCTGGAGCAGGTCGTGCGGCGGGGGCGGTCGATCAGGCGCCGCCGGGGCGCGGTGGCGGCCGCCGGTCTGGCGGCGGTGATGGCGACCGGGCTCGTCGCGTACGGCGGCGGCGGGGCGGGCGCTCCGGCCGACGACGCGGTGCCGGTCGCGGTGCGGCTGCCGCTGAAGCTGGGCCTGCCCGCCGCGCAGGGCGGCATCGTGACGGGGTCGCTCCCCCTCGTCACCAGCGTGCAGAGGCAGCGGATGGGCGAGACGGCCCTCGTCAGGTTCGCCGCGCTGAGCGACTACACGCTGTTCAACGTCCGCTGCGCGGTACCGAACTCGTGGGTGTTCACGGAAGGGCCGGGCACGCAGGGGAGCGTCGGGCGGTGCGGCCCCGGCGACGGGGTGTTCCAGATGGACCGGGGCGTGGGCGGTCCCCACTGGATCGGGAACACGCACACGCTGCGGGTGTGGGTGCTGCCGCCGCAGGCGATCGTCAAGGACGGGACCGCGCCGCAGGACGCGCCGGCCATCGCCGCGCGGACCGGCGTCTGGGAGGGCGCGTGGGCCGTCGGGGTCTACGACCGCCGGGTCTGACCCCGCCGCCCGCCCGTCAGCCGACCCGCCGCCCGTCCGTCAGCCGTCCTCCACCCCGAGGGCCTCCAGGACCTGCTCGCCGTACTTGGCCAGCTTGTTCTCGCCGACGCCGGTCACCGTGCCGAGCTCGGCGAGGGAGCCCGGACGCGTCGTCGCGATCTCGCGCAGGGTCGCGTCATGGAAGATCACATACGCCGGCACGCCCTGCTCCTTGGCGGTGGCGCCGCGCCAGGCGCGCAGCCGCTCGAACACGGGAACGGCCTCGGCGGACAGATCGGCCGGCGGCGCCTTGCGCTCCTTGGCCGTCCTGGCGGCGCGGGTCGCCGGCCGCTCGGGCTCGCGGCGCATCATGACCGTCCGCTCGCCGCGCAGGACGGCGCCGCTCTCGTCGGTCAGCACGAGCGAGCCGTACTGGCTCTCGACGGCGACCAGGCCCTGGGCGAGGAGCTGGCGGACGACGGCGCGCCACTCGGTGTCGCGCAGCTCGGCGCCGATGCCGAACACCGTGAGCGAGTCGTGGTCGAACTGGATGATCTTGGCGTTCTTCTTGCCGAGGAGGATGTCGACGATGTGGCCCGCGCCGAACTTCTGCCGCCGCTCGCGGTCGAGCCGGACGACGGTCGACAGGACCTTCTGCGCCGGGACGGTCGCGTCCCACGTCTGCGGGGGCGTGAGGCAGGTGTCGCAGTTGCCGCACGGTTCGCCGGACTGGCCGAAGTAGGCGAGCAGCCGGACGCGCCGGCACTCGACCGTCTCGCACAGCGCGAGCATGGAGTCCAGGTGGAGGCTCTCGCGGCGCCGGTACGCGGCGTCGCCCTCACCGTCGATCATCTTGCGGAGCTGGACGACGTCCTGAAGGCCGTAGGCGAGCCAGGCGGTGGACGGCTGGCCGTCGCGCCCGGCGCGTCCGGTCTCCTGGTAGTAGCCCTCCACCGACTTCGGCAGGTCGAGGTGCGCGACGAAGCGGACGTCGGGCTTGTCGATGCCCATCCCGAACGCGATGGTGGCGACCATGACCAGGCCGTCCTCGCGCAGGAACCGCGCCTGGTGCGCGGCGCGGGTCCCGGCGTCCAGGCCCGCGTGGTAGGGCAGGGCCTCGATGCCGTTCTGGGTGAGGAACTCGGCGTGCTTCTCCACCGAGTTGCGCGACAGGCAGTACACGATGCCGGCGTCGCCCTTGTGCTCGCTCTGCAGCAGGTGCAGGAGCTGGCGCTTGGCGTCGGTCTTCGGCTCGATGCGGTACTGGATGTTCGGCCGGTCGAAGCTCGCGACGAAGGACCGCGCGTTCTCCAGCCCGAGCCGCGAGACGATCTCGGCGCGGGTCGCCTCGGTGGCGGTCGCGGTGAGCGCGATGCGCGGGATGTGCGGCCAGCGCTCGTGCAGCCCCGACAGCATGAGGTAGTCGGGACGGAAGTTGTGGCCCCACTGCGACACGCAGTGCGCCTCGTCGATCGCGAACAGCGCGACGTCACCGCGGTCGAGCAGCTCGACGGCGGCGGGGACGCGCAGCCGCTCGGGCGCCAGGTAGAGGACGTCCAGCTCGCCCGCGAGGAACTGCGCCTCGACCACCCGGCGCTCGTCGAGGTCCTGGGTGGAGTTGAGGAAGCCCGCCTGGACGCCGAGCGCCCGCAGCGCGTCGACCTGGTCCTGCATGAGGGCGATGAGCGGCGAGATGACGACCCCGGTGCCCTTCCGGACCAGCGCGGGGATCTGGTAGCACAGCGACTTGCCGCCGCCGGTCGGCATCAGGACGAAGGCGTCCCCGCCGCCGACGAGATGCTCGATGATCTCGCCCTGGCCGGGCCGGAACGCGTCGTAGCCGAACACGCGCCGCAGCGTCTCCAGCGCCTCGCTCGGCTCGGTGCCGCTCTCGGGGGAAGCCATCGCCCCATCCTAGGAGCCGCCACCGACGCCCCACGCGCGAACCGTCCGTCTCGTCCGCGGGCGGGGCGTCACGGCCGGGGACCGGGGCGCCGGTTCCGGTCAGGTGGCGGGGCGGGGCTCGGCGGCGAGGCGGTCGACGAGGCCGGGGGTGAGGGCGTCCAGGTCGTCGAGGACGTGGGCGGCGAGGGCCAGCGCGTCGGGCGCCGGCGGGTGCGCCGGGCGTGGGACGGCCACGACGAGCATCCCGGCCGCGTGCGCCGAGCGCAGGCCGTTGCTGGAGTCCTCGATCGCCGCGCAGGCGGTGGCGGGGACCTCCATCCGGGCGGCCGCGGCGAGGTAGCCGTCCGGCGCGGGCTTGCCGCGGTCGACCTCCTCCGTGGAGACCGTGGCGCGGAACAGGCCCTCCACGCCGAGCTTGCCGAGGACGAGGTCGATGAGGGCGCGGGGGGAGGAGCTGGCGAGGCCGAGCGGCCGTTCGGCGGCCATCCGCCGGACGGCGTCCTCGGCGCCGGGCAGCAGCGGGAGCCGCTCGGCGTACCGCTGGGACATCCGGTCGATCACCTCGTAGGCGACCTCGTCCGGGGTGACGCCCTCGATGAGGTCGGCGCTGAGGTATCCGGCCCACTCGGTGGTGTTCATGCCCATGAGCCGCTCCTGGGTGTCGGGCAGCCACTGCCCGCCGTGGTCGGCGACGTAGGCCCGGCGGACCTCCTCCCAGACCGGCTCGGAGTCGATCAGGACCCCGTCCAGGTCGAAAACGACGGCCTGCACGGACATGGCGTGCCTCCCCGGCTCGATGCGCCTCCCGGCCGTGATCACTACCCGGGGGAAGGGCGGTGGAACCCCCGCGACACCGTCCCATTGATCGTATAAATCCGGCGAAAGCGACATTGTGCGCGAGGTGTCTGGCATGGTGGACACCCTCCGTCCCCCCTCCGGAGTCACTGCAGAGGAGATCTGCACATGGTTTTCCTTGGCTTTCTTTTCGTCGCCGCGGCCATCACCCTCGGAGCCGGCGTGGTCGCCGGGAACTCCGGTCCCGCCCATCTCACCGCCTTCGGGCAGACCGTCCCCGCCGTGGACCACCAGTGGCAGGTCTTCGCCGCCGGTGCAGTCACGGCAGGCGCCCTCCTCGTCGGCGTGACGCTCACCTTCGCCGGGGCCGGCCGCATGATGCGCGCCCGCCGCGACCT
Organism: Actinomadura roseirufa; assembly: GCF_900659635.1. Taxonomy (GTDB): domain Bacteria; phylum Actinomycetota; class Actinomycetes; order Streptosporangiales; family Streptosporangiaceae; genus Spirillospora; species Spirillospora roseirufa. The sequence goes on from NZ_CAACVB010000188.1 coordinate 15,453, forward strand.
GCGGTACCTGCGCGAGGAGCACGAGGAGACCCTCACCACCCTGGAGATGGAGAAGCGGCACCTCCAGCGCGAGCTGGCCCGCGCCCGCGAGGCCGCCGCCCGCGAGGCCGCCGCCCGGACCGCCGACGCCCCCGCCCAGG
>NZ_CAACVB010000189.1 GCF_900659635.1 Actinomadura roseirufa
TGCTCTTCCGATCTAGCGTCCCGGCCAGCGCGGCGCGCACCGCGCCCGGGTCGACGATCCGGCCGGGGGCGGCGACGACGTACCCCGCGAGCAGCGGGTTCCCGGCGGCGTCGCGGTGCACCGCGGCGGCCGCGTCGGCGATCTCGGGACGGCCGCGCAGCGCGGCCTCGACCTCGCCGAGCTCGATCCGGGCGCCCCTGACCTTCACCTGGCCGTCGTCGCGGCCGAGGAACTCCAGCTCGTCCTCGTCGGTCCAGCGCACCAGGTCGCCGGTACGGTACAGGCGCGACCCGGGCGGGCCGTAGGGGTCGGGCACGAAGCTCGCCGCGGTGAGTCCCGGGCGGCCCGCGTAGCCCCTGGCCACGCCCGCGCCGCCGACGTACAGCTCGCCCACGACCCCGCCGGGGACGGGCCGCGCCCAGGCGTCCAGGACGTACAGCCGGGTGTTGCGCAGCGGCGCGCCGATCGGCACCCGCGCCTCCCCCGGCCCGGCGGGCCGCACGAACGCGTGGGTGACGTCGTCGGAGCACTCGGTCGGGCCGTAGGCGTTGACCAGCTCCACGTGCGGGAACCGCGCCGACCAGCGGTTCACCAGGTCGGGCGGGAACGCCTCGCCGGTCACCACGAGGAAGCGCAGCTCCGGCAGGGCGGGCGCGGCGGCGCCCGCGTCCCAGGCGTCCAGCGCGGCCCGCAGCAGCGACGGGACGACCTCCAGCACGGTCACGTCCTGCTCCACCGCCAGCGCGAACAGCTCCAGCGGGTCCCGCGCGGCGTCCTCGTCGGCGACGACCAGCCGGCCGCCCGCCGCGAGCACGGCCAGCATCTGCCAGACGGAGATGTCGAAGGCGAGCGAGGCGTTGTGGACGACGACCGCGCTCTCGTCGAGCAGCAGGTCCTCGATCTTGGCGTGCAGGTGGTTGACCATCCCGCCGCGGTGCACGAGCACGCCCTTCGGGGTGCCGGTGGAGCCGGAGGTGTAGATCGTGTAGGCGAGGTTGTCCGGGTCGGCGGCCCCGTCGGCGGCCTCGTCGAGGGCGCTCGCGTCCTCCTCGGCCCACTCCCGCGGGCGGTCGAGCCGCACGATGGCGTACTCGCCCGGCAGCTCCGCCGGGCCCTCCTCGGTGAGCAGCACGGTGACGCCCGCGTCCCCGGCCATGAAGGCGAGCCCGTCCGCCGGGCGGTCGGGCACCAGCGGCAGGTACGCGGCGCCCGCCTTGAGCACGGCGAGGACGGCCAGGACGGTGCGGGGCGACCGCGGCGCGTACAGCCCGACGACGCTCTCCGGTCCCGCGCCGAGCCGGCGCAGGCGCCGGGCCAGCCGGTTCGCCTCGGCGTCGAGCTCGGCGTAGGTCAGCCCGCCGAGCGCGGCGGCGTCCGGCGCGGCGGCGGCGAGCTCGGCGAAGCGCGCCTCGAACGAGGTCCAGGGCGCCGGCCGGGCTGTGGCGTTCGGCGCGGCCAGCCGGTCCCGCTCGGCGGCGGGCAGGAGATCCGCCCCGGCGGGGCCGTCGAGGTCGGCGGCGATGGCCTCCAGCGCGGCCCGGTGCATCGCGCCGAGCAGCTCGCCGCGGTCGTGGCGCAGCACCCGGGTACTGCTCTTGATCGCCAGGCCGCTGCCCGAGGTGTTGACCTCCAGGTCGAACTCGGTGGCGCCGCCGCCGATCCCGGCCGCCACGTCCACCCGCTCCTCGTCCACGACGTGGAAGTTCTGGTAGTTGAAGATCACGTTGATCAGCCGGCCGCCGCCGGCGGCCCGCTGGATCTCCGGCAGCGGGAACCCGCGGTGCGGCCACAGCCCGGCCTCGGCCTCGAACACCCCGGCGCACAGCTCCCGCCAGGTGGCCGGGCCCCGCGGCACGGGCAGCGGCAGCGTGTTGACGTACATGCCGTGCACCCGGTCGGCCCCGGCGATCTCCGGGCGGGTGTCGCAGACCAGCCCGGTGTGCACCTCGCCGTCGCCCGCCACGGCCGCGAGCACCGCGAGGTGCGCGGCGAGCAGGACGGTCTTGGCGGGGAACCCGGCCTCGGCGGCGACCTCCAGCAGGCGGGGACGCAGGTCGCCGAGGGGGACGTCCACCCGGTAGTCGGTGCCGGGGGCGTCGCCCGCCCACGCGGCGGGCAGCGTGAACGGACGCCGGCCCGCGGTCGTCCGCTCCCAGTGCGCCCGCCGCTCCGGGTCGGCGAGCGCGGCCAGCTCGGCGGCGACGGTGTCGGCGAACCGGACGGCCGGGACGGCGGGCGCGGGCGGTTCGGCGCCGTCCCGGATCGCCCGGTAGACCTCGACGACCTCCATCAGCAGGGAGTGCTGGCTCCAGCCCTCGGTGAGGGCGTGCGACTGGGTGAAGGCGAGCCGCCACCCGTCCGGCTCCACGTGCGCGGCGACGCGCAGCAGCGGCGCGACGGCCGGGTCCAGCGCGCGGCGCCGCTCCCCGTCGATGTAGGCCCGCACCCGCCGCTCGCGGTCGGCGGCGGACCGGTTCCGCAGGTCCTCGATCCGCACGGGCACGCGCACGGCCGGGTGGACGAGCTGGAGCGGGACGGAGAACGAGTACAGGTCGAAGGAGGTGCGCAGGGTCTCGTGCCGGGCGACGACGCGCTCCACGGCGGCGCGCAGCGCGGCCCCGTCGAACGGGACGTCGTCGCGGATCTTGAAGGAGGCGCAGTGCTGGTACCGGTTGCCCTCGTCGCCCGCGAGCATCTCCACGAGCATGCCGAGCTGCACCTGGCCTACGGGGTAGGCGTCGTCCAGCGGGGCGGGCAGCGCGTCCCGGTCCGCCTCGGGCACCAGCGCGAACCGCTCGACGAGCGAGACCGGGGCGGCGGGCCGCCCGCCGCCCGCGCGCGCGGCGATCCGGGCGATGGTGCGCAGCTCGAACAGGTCGCGCACCGACACCTCGACGCCGTCCTCGCGGAGCGCGCCGACCAGCGCGACCGCGCGGATCGAGTCCCCGCCGGTGGTGAAGAAGTCGTCCTCGACGCCCGGCTCGGGCACCGCGAGGACGCGCGACCACACCCGGGCCACCGCCCGCTCGGCGTCCGTGCGCGGCGGGACCGGGACGGTGAAGGCGGTGGCGCCCGGCTCGGGCAGCCGCTCCCGGTCCAGCTTGCCGTTGACCGTGACCGGGATCGCGTCGACGGCGACGTAGCCGGCGGGCACGAGGTGGGCGGGCAGCGTCCGCTCCAGCGCGGCGCGCAGCTCGCGCGGGCCCGCCGGGACGGCCCCGGCGTCCGTCCCGGTCTCCGTGCCGGCGTCCGGCACGTAGTAGGCGACGAGCCGGTCGCCCGCGACGGTGACGGCCGCCTGGGCGACGCCGGGCAGCGCGGTCAGCGCCGCCGCGACCTCGCCGGTCTCGATCCGGTAGCCGCGCAGCTTGATCTGCTCGTCGAGCCGGCCCAGGAAGTCCAGCGTCCCGTCGGGCAGGCGGCGGACGAGGTCCCCGGTCCGGTACAGGCGCGATCCGGGCGGGCCGTGCGGGTCGGGGACGAACCGCGCGGCGGTGTCGGCCGGCCGGCCGAGATAGCCGTGCGCGAGCCCGGCGCCGCCGACGACCAGCTCGCCGGGAACGCCGGGGACGACGGGTTCGAGGTCGGCGTCGACGACGTGCCCGGTCGTGCCGGGGATGAGCCGCCCGATCGGGATCGACGTCGCCTCCGGCGGCGCCTCCCCGATGTGGTGCACGACGGAGAACGTGGTGTTCTCGGTGGGCCCGTACCCGTTGAGCAGGCGCCGCGGGGCGCCGGTGCGCAGGACGGCCCGCACGGTCGCGGGGTCGAGCGCCTCGCCGCCGATCAGGACAGTGCCGACCGAGGCCACCGCCTCGGGCTCCTCTCGGACCGTGTGGTTGAACAGCGTGGCCGTCATCCACAGGTGCGTGGTCCTGGTCGCGCGGAGCGCCGCGGCGAGCGCGGCCGGGGACAGGACCGTCTCCTGGTCGAGGATGACGATCCGGCCGCCGTTCAGCAGCGGCCCCCACACCTCCAGCGTCGAGGAGTCGAACGACGTGCTGCTGGTGTGCGCGAAGCGGGTGTCCTGGTCGAGGTCGAGGTACCCAGCGCCGCGGACGAGCCGCACGACCGCCCGGTGCGGCACCACGATCGCCTTGGGACGCCCGGTGGACCCCGAGGTGTACATGACATAGGCGGGATGCTCGGGCGTGACCGGCGCCGCCGGGCGCGGCTCGCCCGTGGTCTCCGGCCGGTCGCACAGCACCGTGGGGCCCGTCCACGCGGGCAGCGTGCCGTCCAGGTCGGCGGTGGTGAGCAGCGCCGCCGCGCCCGAGTCCTGGAGCATGAACTCCAGCCGCCGCTGCGGGTAGGCCGGGTCGAGCGGCAGGTAGGCGGCGCCCGCCTTCACCACGCCGAGCATCGCGGCCACCATCTCGGGCGAGCGCTCCATGCGGACGCCGACGACGTCGCCCGGCCCGGCGTGGGCGGCGACCCGGGCGGCGACCCACGACGAGGCGGCCTCCAGCCACGCGTAGTCGACCTCCCGGTCGCCGTGCGCGACGGCGACCGCCGCCGGGTCGGCGGCGACCCGCAGGACCGGCTCGGCGTTCTGGCCGGTCACCGTGCCGGTCCCGGCGCCGGTGCCGATGTCGGTCTCCGTCACGGTCTCGGCGGTCGCCGGCCAGGCCGCCGGGGCGGCGTCGAGCTCACGCGGGACACCCCAGGCGGGGCCGTCCGCGCCGGTCTCCGCCATGGCCTCCAGGACGGCGCGGAACAGCCCGGCGATCCGGTCCGCGTTCTCCTGCGACAGGGCGTGCGAGTGGGTGCGCAGGCTGAGGTAGCCGCGCAGCGCGGTCACGCCCAGCGCGAACTCGGTGGAGCTGCGGTTGAGGCCGTTGCCCTCGTCGACGACGCGGTCCGAGCCCTCGCCGACGCCGGTGCCGCCGAAGTCGAGGTAGCTGAAGAACACGTCGACGAGCCGGTCCTCGCGGGCGTTCCCGCCCTCGCCCATCGCGGCCAGCGGGTGGTCGCGGTACGGCCACGCGCGCCGTTCCTCCTCCAGCATCCGCCGGGCCAGCTCGCCCCAGGTGCGCGCCGACCGGTCGATGGGGAGCGGCAGCGTGTTGAGGAAGGTGCCGAGGATCCGGTCGCCGCCCACCGCCTCCGGGCGGGTGTGCGAGACGGTCCCGGCGAAGAACTCGGCCTCGCCCGTCAGCAGGGTGAGGACCTTGGCGAACGCCGCGGACATGACGCTCTTGATCGGGACGCCGGCTTCGGCCGCGAGCGCGCGGAGCCGGGCGTCCAGGTGGCGGTAGGCGATGCCGGAGCGGATCTGCGCGGCGGGGGCGTCGAGGTCGCCGTGCCAGCCCGCCGGGAGCGTGAACCGCGGCCGGGCGGTGACCGCCCGCCAGTGCTCGCGGTGCTCCGCCGAGGCCAGCGAGGCCAGTTCGGCCGCGATCGCGTCGGCGAACCTGACCGGCGGCGGCGCCGGCGGCTCCGCGCCGCGGTAGCGCTCCAGCAGCTCGTCGAGCAGCTGGTGGTAGCTCCAGCCGTCCAGGATCGCGTGGCTCTTGGTGAACGTGCAGCGCCACGCGTCCTCGGACTGCACGTGGACCGACACCCGGATCAGCGGCCGGGGCGCGTCCAGGTCGAACAGCCGGGCGCGCTCGGTGGCCGCGAACTCCTCCAGGGCGGCGTCGAGGGCGGCGGCGTCGAGGCCGCGCAGGTCGTGGACCTCGACGTCGATGTCCGCCTCGGCGTGGACGAGCTGGAGCGGCACCGAGTAGCCCTCCAGCGCCACCGACGTCCGGAGCACGTCGTGGGCGAGGGCCGTGTCGCGCAGCGCCGCGCGGAACCGCCCGGCGTCGAACGGCCGGTCCCGGCCGGGCTCCGCCGAGGCGTCGATGAGGAACGAGGAGAGGTCGTGGTAGTGCGCGTCCGCGCTGAGCTGCGTCTCGATCAGCATCCCGAGCTGGTTGCGCGACAGCGGGTAGGCGTCGTCGAGGCCGTCCGGGAGCGCGGCCCGGTCGGCCGGGTCCAGCAGCGCGAAGGGCTCGACCGGCGGGGCGGCCTCGGCGGGCGCCGGCCGGCCGGTGAGCCACTCGCACAGCGCGGCGACGGTCGGGTGCGCGAACACGTCGCGGACGCCGACGTCCAGGCCGTCCTGGCGCAGCGCGGCGACCAGCGACACCACGACGATCGAGTCGCCGCCGTGCTCGAAGAAGCCGTCGTGCACACCGATCCGCTCCAGGCCGAGCACGTCCCGCCAGACCGCGGCGACGCGGTGCTCGGCCGGGGTGCGCGGTTCGACGGGCCCGCCGCCCGAGCCCGCGGCGGGCTCGTAGGCGGGCAGCGCCGCCCGGTCGACCTTGCCGACCGGGGTCAGCGGGATCCGCTCCAGCGGCACGTACCCCGCCGGGACCATGTACTCGGGCAGCAGGGCGGCGCAGTGGGCGCGCAGCTCGCCGTCCTCCGGCACGGTGTCCGGCCCAGCGCCGGCCCCGGCGGGCACGTAGTAGGCGACGAGGACGCCGCCGACCACGAGCGCGCGGGCCGCCGACACCGCGGGGTGACGGAGCAGCACGCCCTCGATCTCGCCCGGCTCCACCCGGTTGCCGCGCAGCTTGACCTGCTCGTCGCGGCGGCCGATGAACTCCACCACCCCGTCCGGGCGGCGGGCGGTGACGTCGCCCGTCCGGTAGAGCCGGGACCCGGGCGGGCCGTACGGGTCGGGCATGTAGCGGTCGGCGGTCAGGCCGGGCCGCCCGGTGTACCCGTGGGTGACGCCGGAGCCGCCGACGCACAGCTCGCCGGGGACGCCGGCGGGCACCGGCTCCAGGTGCCGGTCCAGGACGTGCATGGTGGTGCCCGGCATCGGGCGCCCGATCGGCACCACCTTGTCGGCGCAGGGGCCGTCGACCTCGTGCGCCGAGTTCCCCACGGTGATCTCGGTGGGCCCGTACTCGTTCATGACCCGGCCGCGGGGGCCGAGCATCGCGGCCCAGCGCTCGGCCGTGTCCCCGGCCAGCGACTCGCCGCCGGGCACCACCGCCGCGGCCAGGCCGGCGATCCGCTCGGGTTCGAGCTGGCGGCCCAGCACGTCGAGGTGGCTCGGGGTGAGCTTGATGAAGTCGTAGGGACCGGACGCGGCGATCGCGGCGCCGAGGTCGGCGGGGTCGAGGCCGGGCGGCAGCACGTGCACCGGGCGCCCGCAGATCAGCGGCGCGAACAGGGTCGTGACGACGAGGTCGGAGCCGAAGGCGGAGAACAGCGGCGCGCCGCCCGGCTCCGGGGCCCGCGAGCGTCCCATGTAGTCGATGACGGCCCAGTTCAGGTACGTCGCGAGGTTCCGGTGGCTGACCCGGACGCCCTTGGGCGTGCCGGTCGACCCGGAGGTGTAGATGACGTAGGCGAGCCCGTCCAGCACGCGGGAGGCTCCGGCGAGCGGCGGCCGCCCCTCGCCGTCCTCCCCGGCGCCGTCCTCGTCCGAGGCGCCGTCCGGGTCGCCGTCCGGGTCGCCGTCCGGGGCGCCGTCCGGGTGCACGATCAGGCGGCCGAAGTCGCCGTGGCGGCCGGTGGTGATCAGGAGCCGGACGTCCGAGTCGTCCAGCATCCCCTGGATCCGGCCCTCGGGCGCCGTCTCGTCCAGCGGCAGGTACGCGGCGCCGGTCTTCCACACCGCCAGCGCGGCGACCAGCAGCGCCGGGTCGCGCTCCAGCAGGATCCCGACGATCGAGCCGGGGCCCGCGCCGGCCGCGGCGAGCCGGCCCGCGAGCCGGTCGGCGGCCAGGTCGAGCTCGGCGAAGGTGAGCCGCCGCGCGCCCGCGACGACGGCGGTGAGCGCGGGCGAGGCCACGGCCCGCGCCTCGATCAGCGCGCCGGTGTGGCGCAGGTCGGGGTCGGCCTCCCCGGCGGCCTGCTCACGGGTCAGCAGCTCGCGCTCCCCGTCCGGGAGCCAGGTGTCGCGGGGGCCGCCGCGCCCCTCGGCCATCGCGCTCAGCACGGCGCGGAACATCGCGCCGATCCGCTCGGCGTGCCCGCGGGCGAGCACCCGCGGGTCGCCGGTCAGCACGACCTGCCCGCCGCGGGAGGAGATGGTCAGCGGGAACTCCGTCGGGCTGTCGTCACCGGCCGGGGCCACCGTGCCGAGGTCGACCTGCCGGAAGTCCTGGTAGTTGAAGATGACCTGGAAGATCCGGTCCCGGCCGCCCGTGGCCCGCTGGATCGCCGCGGTCGGGTAGGCGCGGTGCGGCCACAGCTCCACCTCGCGGGCGAACGCCCCGCGGACCAGGTCCCGCCAGGTGCCCGCCGAACGCTCGACGACCATGGGGACGGTGTTGAGGTACATGCCGTAGACGCGGTCGGCGCCGCGCACCTCGGGCCTGCCGTCGCAGACCAGGCCCAGGTGGAAGCTCTCCTCGTCGGTGAGCTGGCTCATGACCTTCGACAGGGCGGCGATCATGACGGCCTTGAGGGACGCCTCCGCGCTCGTCGCGAGGTCACGCAGCCGTGCCTCCAGGTCCGCCCAGAGGACGGAGACCTGGTAGCGGCCGCCGGGCCCGGCGTCGGGGTCGCGCCAGGAGACCGGGAGCCGGAACCGGGCATGGCGGTCCAGCACGTCCCGCCAGTACCCGGCGGACTCCTCCGACGCCAGGACGCGCCGTTCCGCCGCGATGAAGTCGGCGAACCTGACCGCGACGGGTTCGGGCTCCTCCACGGGCAGCCCGTCCCGGATCCGGTCGTACAGGCCGATCAGCTCCATGACGAGCGAGTGGTGGCTCCAGCCCTCCAGGATCGGGTGGCACTCGGTCACCGAGACCCGGTAGCCGGACGGCCGCACCAGGTGGACGTGCAGCCGGAGCAGGCCGGGCACGCCGAGGTCGAACAGCCGCGCCCGCTCGCCGCGCGCGTGCGCCTCCAGCAGGGCCGCGAGCCGGTCCGGGTCGGCCGCCGCGACGTCGCGCAGGTCCTCGACCCGGGTCTCCAGCGTGCCGGTCCCGTGCACGATCTGCATCGGCACCGAGTAGCGCTCCAGGTCGATGGAGGTGCGCAGGACCTCGTGCCGGGCGGCCAGCGTCGCCGCCGCCGCGCGGAACGCCTCCGGGACGAACGGGCGGCCGTCGTGGATCTCGAACGCCGACACGTTGTGGTAGAGGTTGTCGCCCGAGTCGACGAGCATCTCCACCAGCATGCCGATCTGGTTCTGCGCCAGCGGGTAGGCGTCGGCGGCGCCGGCGGGCAGCCGCGCCCGGTCCGCCGCGGAGATCAGCTCGAACGGCTCGACGAGCCGGTCGGCGACCGCGCCGGGCGCCGCCGCGGGCAGCGCCTCGATCAGCGCGGCGATGGTGCGGTGCTCGAACACGTCCCGCACGGCCAGCTCGAAGCCCGCGGCGCGCAGCTCGCCGACCAGCGCGATCGCGCGGATCGAGTCGCCGCCGAGCTCGAAGAAGCCGTCCCGCACGCCGATCTCGGGCACGTCCAGGACGCGCCGCCAGACCGCCGCCATCTCGTGCTCGGCGGGCGTGCTCGGGGCGACCCGCTCCCCGGCGGCGCGCAGCGCGGAGCGGTCGACGGCGGGCAGCGCCCGGCGGTCGAGCTTGCCGTTGGCGTTCATCGGGATGCGGTCCAGTGCCATGAACGCCGACGGGACCATGTAGTCGGGCAGGAAGGCGGCGCAGTGCGCCGCCAGCTCGGCGGGCGGCGGCGGAGCCTGCGCGGCGACCACGTAGCCGACGAGCCGGGCGCCCCCCGCGTGGTCCTGCTTGACGACGACGGCCTCCCGCACGCCCGGATGCGCGGCCAGCACCGCCTCGATCTCGCCGAGCTCCACCCGGTAGCCGCGGATCTTGATCTGGTGGTCGGCGCGGCCGACGAAGTCCAGCCGGCCGTCCGGGCGCCACCGCGCCAGGTCGCCGCTGCGGTACATGCGGGCGCCGGGCGGGCCGGACGGGTCGGGCAGGTAGCGGCTCGCGGTCAGGCCCGGACGCCCGGCGTATCCCCTCGTCACCCCGGGCCCGGTCACGTGGATCTCACCGGGCACGCCGACCGGGACGGGCCGTCCCCACGCGTCCAGCAGCCGGACCGTCAGGTCCGACAGCGGCAGCCCGACGGGGTTGCCGCCCTCCGGGCCGAGGTCCTCCTCGACGACCCGGTGGAAGGTGGTGTGCACGGTGGTCTCGGTGATCCCGTACATGTTCACGAGGATCGGCCGGTCGAGCCCGGCCCGCTCCGCCCACGGCCGCAGCTCCGGCAGGTCGAGCTTCTCCCCCGCGAAGACGACCGCGCGCAGGTCGAGCGGTCCCCCGGCGGCCAGCGCGCCGAAGGCGGTCGGGGTCTGCGACAGCACGGTGACCCCCTCGGCCACCAGCAGCTCCCGCAGCTCCTCGGGCGAGCGGGTGACGTCCGCGGGCACCACGACCAGCCGGGACCCGTGCGCGAACGCCGCCCACATCTCGAACACCGACACGTCGAAGGCCGGCGAGTGGGTCATGCTGAACACGTCGTCCGGGCCGAAGCCGAAGTGCTCCTGCGCGGTGGACACCAGGCGGGCGACGTTGTCGTGGGTGACCATGACGCCCTTCGGGGCGCCGGTGGACCCCGAGGTGTAGATCGAGTAGGCGAGGTTGTGGGCGGTCCCGGCCGGCTCGGGGCCGGCGGCGTCCGCCGGCCCCGGATCGGCCTGGAACTCCGCACCGTCCACCGCGAGGACGTGCCCGTCGAAGACCGGCCCGAGCCGTTCCCCGGGCTCTCCGGCGGTGACCAGGATCGCGCAGCCCGCGTCCGCCAGCATGAAGCCGAGGCGGTCGACCGGGTGGACCGGGTCGAGGGGCAGGTAGCCGGCGCCCGACTTCAGGATGCCGAGCAGGGCCGGGATGAGGTCGGCCGAGCGGTGCAGGCTGAGGCCGACCAGCCGTTCCGGCCCGGCGCCGAGCGCCCGCAGCCGCCGCGCGATCCGGTTCGCGCGGGCGTCGACGTCGGCGTAGGTGCGGGTCACCCCGCCCGCGGTGACCGCGGGGGCGTCCGGGGTCCGCCGCGCCGTCGCCGCGAAGATCTCGTGCAGGGTCGCGCCGGGACGGCCCGAGGTGTCCGGGTGCGGGCGGTCCACGATCGCCAGCTCGTCCGCGCCGAGCAGGGCCAGCCGGGACGGCCGGACGTCGGGGTCGGCGGTGACCTGGGCCAGCAGCCGGGTGAAGTGCCCGGCGAACCGCTCGACGGTCGCCCGGTCGAACAGGTCGGTCGCGTACTGGAACCGGGCGCTCATCGCGCCGCCCGGCTCGCGGCGCACCTGGAGCGCCAGGTCGCACTTGGCGACCGCGTCGTCCTCGCCGAACTGCTCGGCCGTGACGCCCGGGACGTCGAAGTGCGGCGCGCGGTCCTCGTGCATCGTGAACGCGACCTGGTAGAGCGGGGTGCGCGACAGGTCGCGCTCGGGGTCCAGCTCGTCCACCAGCCGCGCGAACGGCACCTGCTGGTTGTCGTAGGCGTCCAGGACGGTGCCGCGGGCCGACTCCACCAGCGCGCGGAAGGACGGGTCGCCGCTCCAGCGGCCGCGCAGGACGAGCGTGTTCAGGCAGTAGCCGACGACGCCCTGCAGCTCCGGCCGGTCCCGGCCGGTGACGACGGTGCCGACCGGGACGTCGGAGCGGCCGGTGTAGCGGGAGACCAGGAGCTGGAACGCGGCCAGCAGCACCACGAACGGGGTGGCCTCGGTGAGCTGCGCGAGCCGGTGCACCCCGGCCATGACCTCGGGGTCGAGCGCGAAGTCGACCTTCGCGCCGGCGTGGCCGCGGACCGGCGGCCGGCGGCGGTCGGCGGGCAGCTCGGTCGGCTCCAGGCCGTCCAGCTCGGTGAGCCAGTGGCGGAGCCGGCGGTCGAGCGCGGGGCCGGCGAGCTCGGTGCGCTCCCACTCGGCGTAGTCGGCGTACTGGGGGCCCTCTGGGGCGGGCAGGGCGCCCTCGGTGTAGGCGCGGCCCAGGTCACGGCAGATGATCTGGACGGACCACGCGTCGCAGGCGATGTGGTGGCAGACGATGGCCAGCACGTGGTCGTCCTCGGCCAGGCGCAGCAGCCGGGCCCGCGCGGGCCACTGGCCGGCCAGGTCGAACGGGCGGCCGAGGTCGGCCGCGAGGAGGCGGCGCGCGGCGTCCTCGTCCGCGACGTCCGTCACGTCGAGGACCGGCGGCGCGGGCGGGTCGATGAGCTGCACCGGCCGTCCGTCCCGCGTGCCGTAGCGGGTGCGCAGGATCTCGTGCCGGTCGCGGACCAGTCCCCAGGCCCGGCGCAGCCGGGCGGGGTCGAGCGGCCCGCGCAGCCTGAGCGCGAGCGGCACGAGGTACTCCACGCTCTCCGGGTCGAGCTGCGCGAGGGCCCACAGCTGGCGCTGGCCGTGCGACAGCGGGACCGGCCCCGACCGGTCGGCGACCGGGAACCGCCTGCGGGCCGGGCCGCGGGCCCGTCCCGAGAGCCTGGCCCGGACCAGCGCCTCGCGGCGCGCGTCGGCGTGGTCCGTCAGCGCGTCATCCATCTTGCCGCCCCCTAGGCTTCACCGGAACTCAGGAACTCGACCGCTCCATGGCGCGGCGCAGGCTCAGCGGCCGCATGTCCGTCCACACCTCGTCGATGTGCGCCAGGCAGTCGTCCTTGACGCCCTCGAAGCCCTCGGCGCGCCAGCCCGCGGGCAGCTCGCGGTCGGCCCACCAGATCGAGTACTGCTCCTCGTCGTTCAGCACCACGAGGTAGCGCACCTCGGTTTCCTGCTCGCTCATGGGATCACTCCGAGACATTTCCAGATGCCGTTCCGCATGGTGGAAACCATTGACAGGGCATCGACCTATACCGGCTCCAGAGTGTTCGCCGCGGGCCTATAACCGACCTATATTCGGCTTCTGCGAACGTTACCGGCGAGTTTGCGACCGCATTATGGTCGGCACGTCCACCCCCGTCCGACCAGGTGGTCATCTACGAAAAAGTGTCCGCATCCGGCCATCGACCCGGCAGGGAGACGCTTGCGCCCTACTTCGCGGCGAGGTTTCAGCGTCCGATCGTGATACGCCAGGCTGGGACAACTCTCCCGGGCACGACAGATCATCACGATGATGATCACGCAGAGTCAACCGGGCGGGGACTGCCCAAGACACGACGGGTCAAGTTACTCTCACGACGTCTCCGACCTATTACCACGAATTCTTTGGGGGACGAGCATGCGACAACGGGGGAATTCGCCGCCGGGCGGGATCGAATCCGCCATGCCGAGGCCCGGCCGGCGATGTCGGGACACCGTAGGACGCGAAGGCGGCCGGGTCCGCCGTCGCTGACGAGCGCGGAACCTCCGCAGGAGCACACCTGAGTCGGCCCCGCGACCATCCGACTCTTCCGCAGCCTTCCGTCGCTCTCACCGGGCGAACGAGACGACCGGGTCACCCCGCCGACCCCCGGGTCTCCGAACGCCCGAGCACGCCGGACACCTCCACGAAGGGTCCCGGCTGGATGCGAGGCGCCTCCAGGATGCCCGCTCGACGGGGAACGACGGCATGCCCTCCAGGCGGCTGCTCGGCACGACCAGGCATGGAACGACCCGGGAGGCAGAGAATGGAGTTCTTCATTCTTGGTCCGGTGGAGGCGTGCAAAGGCAGCGCCCCCGCCAACCTTGGGGGCGCGAAGCAGAAGACCCTGCTGGCGGCCCTCTTACTGGCCGGCGGACGCGTCATCTCCGACGACCGCCTCAGCACCCTGCTGTGGGGCGAGGCCCCGCCGACGACCTCGAGCGCGCAGATTTACACCTACGTATCGCGACTGCGCAAACAGTTCGGGAACGATGTCGCCATCACCCGGCGACCGCCCGGATACATGATCGACCTAGGGGAATCCGCGCTGGACCTCGAACGGTTCGAGCGGCTCAGCGGAAAGTACCGAGAAGAGATCAGGACAGGCCGTTATCAGGACGCCGCCCGGCACGCCCGGGAGGCACTCGCATTGTGGCGCGGTCCAGCGCTGGCCGGCACGACCCAATTCCTCGCCGACGCTGAACTCCCCCGCCTGGAGGAGACGCGGATGGCGGCGCTGGAGGACCGGATCGAGGCCGACCTCGCACTGCGCCGGGCGCCCCGGCTCGTCCCCGAGCTGACCCGCCTCGTGGCCGAGTACCCGCTGCGCGAGCAGCTCCGCGTGAAGCTCATGATCGCGCTGTACCAGGCGGGGCGGCAGGCCGACGCCGTCTCCGTCTTCCACCAGGGCCGGCTGATCCTCAAGGAGGAGCTGGGCGTCGACCCCGGTCCCGCGCTGTGGGAGACCCACCAGGCGGTGCTGGAGAACCGCCCGTCCCTCGAACCGCACCCGGCCCCGCCGATCGACGTGTCGCCGGGCGCCCCGGCGACGGAGATCCCCGCCATGCTCCCGCCGGACGTCGCCGACTTCGTCGGCCGCTCCAAGCAGCTCGCCCAGCTGTGCGACCCCGAGGCCGGCGCGCACGGCGGCCGGCCGCCGGTGCTGCTCGTCTCGGGCATGGCGGGGGTCGGCAAGTCCGCGCTCGCCGTCCGCGCCGCGCACGCCCGCAAGGCCGAGTTCCCCGACGGCCGGCTCTACGCCGACCTCGGCGGCAACGGCAGCGACCGGGTCGACCCCGGCCGGGTGCTCAGCGGGTTCCTCGGGGCGCTCGGCGTGCCCGCCGAGCAGGTCCCCGCCGGTCTCGACGAGCGGATCCGGCTCTACCGGGGCGGGATCGCCGGCAGGCGGCTCCTGGTGCTGCTGGACAACGCGGTCGACGAGCGTCAGGTGCGCCCGCTGCTGCCCGGCGGCGACTGCCTGACGCTGGTCACCAGCCGCCGCACGCTCGCGGCGCTGGACGGCCTGCACCTCGACGAACTGGAGGTCCTGGACACCCAGGAGTCCCTCGACATGCTCGGCACCATCATCGGCCGCGAGCGGCTGGACGCCGAGCCCGGCCAGGCCGTGCGGATCGCCGAGCGGTGCGGGGGCCTTCCGCTGGCGATCCGCATCGCCGGCGCCCGCCTCATCGCCCGGCGGCACTGGTCGCTGGCCCGGATAGCCGACCAGCTGAGCGGCGAGGACAGCCTGGACGGCCTCGTCCTCGGCGACCTCGACGTCCGGTCGCGGGTGGAGTTCAGCTACCGCGAGCTGCCCGAGCGGGAGCGCGCCGCCTACAGCGAGCTCGCGGCGGCCGGCCTGTCGGCGTTCCGCGTCCAGGCCGCGGCCAAGACCCTCGGCGTCACCGTCTGCCTCGCCGAGAAGATCGTGGAGTCGCTGGCGGACGCCAGCCTGCTCAGCATGGACACGGTGTACCGCGGCCCCGACCCCGTCTACCGGTTCCACGACCTGTTCATGACCTTCGCGCGGGAGCAGATCGCGTGACCCGCCCGGTGGCGCCGCCCGCCCGCCCGCCCGGCCGGGCGGGCGGCCAGATCGGAAGAGCGTCGTGG
>NZ_CAACVB010000190.1 GCF_900659635.1 Actinomadura roseirufa
GGCGGCACGACGGGCGGCCTGACCACCGGCGCGGGTCCCGCGCTCGGCGAGGCCGCCGGTGGACGCGCCGCGGGGTCGACCCGCGGCTGCGGACCCGTGGTCGTCCCGCCGCCCGGGCCGTCGGACAGCCAGCTGCTCGCGGGACCTCCCCCGTCGCGGACGGGGGGCGTCTCGACCCGTGGCAGGGGAGCCGTATCCCGCCGTGCGGGAGGAACGGGGGCCGTCCCCTGGGGGTGAGCCGCACCGGGCGGCGCCGGAGTGCCTTGGGCGGGGGTCGTCCAAGGCGCCGCGGCGCGACCGGCGGGCGCTCCTCCCGGAGCGGGAGGTGCCTGAGCCGGGGGCACCCGGGGCGGCTCCGTCCTGGCGACGGCTTGAGGGCCCGTGTCCGTGGCGGACGATGCGGGCGGAGCCGCCAGGGGCATCCCGCCACCGGGGGTGGAACGGGAGACGGGGGGCTGCCCGGCCGCCGGGGGCGCCTCGGGAACGCCCGGGGCCGGTTCGCCCGCGCGATGCTCCGCCGGAGCCGCCGGACCCGCCGGACGAGGGGCGGGCCCCACCGGCCATACCTGTTGCCCAAGCGAGCCGGTCACCTCCTCCTGCGCGGGCGGGGCCGGAGGGCCGGCCGGCCGCGCCGGCACCGATGGCGGAGGCGCGTAGGCCCGGGGCTTGGGAGGCGCGGGGGGTTGGACGCGCGCGTCCCAGAGGTACTGGGGAGCGGGCTGGGAAGGAGTTCGGGGAGGGATCGACCCGTGGGCCGGGCCCGGCGTGGAGGGGCCCGGCGTGGAGGCGCCCGGGTGCGGAGGTGCGGGAGGCCGCGCGGCCTGGGGCTCGGCCTCTCGGGGCGCTTCCGGGGGCTCCGGCGGGAGGCCGGGCAGGTCCAGCGGGAGCGGCGGGAGGTTGACGCCGTCGTCGGAAGGAGTCTGCATGGTAGGCGCCATTTAACGGGACGGGCGCCGCGGGCACATGGGCCCGCGGGCCTAACAAGGGGGGCCTAGGCTCCCAGAAATGCCTGGCCAGGGCCTTGATCCGCTGGCCTCTGACCAGACGCGCGTCCCGGCGGCCGCGCCCACGTGACCGGCACGCGGCCACCCGGCGAACCTTCAGTACAGCGCTTCTTCAGTACAGCGCTCCTCTAGTACAGGGACGCGTTGGCGCGCTTGCGGCGGGGGGAGCTCGCACCGGGAAGAGTACGGAGGCCGACCATGGCGCCCAGGATGACCGCGCACACGGGGAGAAGGGTGTGGACGACCGGGGGGACGTCCTCGATGGGGCGCGCGTTGGCCAGGAGAGCGAGGACCGCCGGGCCCAGGGCGCAGAGGATCAGCAGTGAACGGCCGCTGGAGACTCCCACGCGGCGCAGGCGGGGCGCGCCGACGCGGGCGGCGAACAGGCCCGTGGGGATCTGGATGAGAACGGCGACCGCGGCGGACGTCCAGTAGAAGCCCTTGGAGGACGCGAAATCGGGGGCTGCGAAGGCGAGGACGCCGACGACGAGGACCGCGGTGACCAGGACGGCGAGGGACAGGCCGGCGGTGAGCAGCACGGTGGTGAGCAGCACCGGTGCGGCGGCGCTGGTGCGGTCGGTCATCGTTCTCCTTCAGCGGACGAGGAACCAGGTGACGGTGGAGCCGATGAGCAGCATCCCGGCGGCGGTGCCCCAGACGGGGGCCGCGCCGAAGTCCAGGCGGGCGTCCTCGGGCGCGCGGGGGTCGTAGCGGACGTCCAGCAGCGCACCGGGATCGCGGTGCGGGCGCCCCGACTCGGTGATCACATGCTCGCGTCCGTCCCGCGCGGTGAAGCGGACGGTGAGGGTGAACTCCCAGCCGGACGGCTCGATGCCGTCGCCCTCGCACGACACGACGGTGCCGGTGGCCGCTTCGGTGGCGCGGCGGAGGAAGACGACGCGGCGCACGACCGTGGCCGGAGCCAGGAGGATCAGGCCCGGCCCCGCCACGGCCATCGCGACCGACGCGGGCACCCGGTCCAAGAGCCAGAGGGTGCCCAGTCCCGCCATGACCGCGAGGAGAGCCAGGAGAGCCAGGACGATCCGGGTCATCGTTTCCCCGTCAGATGGAACGAGGCGATGATTCCGGGGACCTTCGCCGCGGCGGTCCCCTGCGCCGGGGAGTGCACCATGAACGCTAGGAGCGTCCTGCGCTTGGTCAGCGCGTACAGCCCGACGAGCCGCATGGGAATCTTGGCGCCGCCCTTCCCGGTAATGGTGTAAGTCGCCTCGACGCGCCGCGCGTCGGCGGCGCCGTCGAGGCGCACCGTGCGGACACCGGTGACGCGGTACCCGTTCAGGAGGGCCAGCCCCCGGAACTGGGCGAGCTGGTCACCGAGGTCCGTCGCGGTACGGTCGCGGCGACCGACCTCGATCTGGCCGTCGGGGAGCCCGGACGGCAGTTCGGGCCCGTCGACCTTCAGGGCGGGCGCGCCGCTCGCCTCCTTGTCGTCGCGCGGACTCCAGGACGCGGGGTAGGCGAAGGCGTAGACGTCCGCGCGATACTCACGCGAGCCCGGCGGGACGGGCGGTGCCTTCTTCTCTTCCGCGGAGCACCCCGCGGCCAGGAGGGCCGCCAGGAGGACGGCGGGGCCCCGCATCGTCAGCCAAGACAACGTTTCCATTCCACCCAGCCCTGTCCTGGTTTGTAGAACTCAGCCTTGGTGAGCGTGCTCTGCTCGTGCTCGCGCGAGCTCTCGAAGAAGCCACCCCACTTGCGCTTGCCCTTGGCTTCGCCCTTGGCGTCCGCCTTGCCGGTGTCGCCCGTGACGTCGTAGACGAGCCGCGACTGCCGCCCGCCGCCCGCGTCGAAGTACTTGTCGAGGTCCTCGAAGAAGCGGGTGAAGTAGTCGACGCCGGGGATGTCGCTGTGGTTTGTGGCCTTCTCCAGTGCCTGCGCGTCGGTGGGGTCGGTGAGATCGAGCGTCTTGTCGGTGGTGATACGCCGGGAGGCCAAGATCCACTGCTTTCCGCCCACCGGCTCGATCTTGCCGGGCTTGGCCTTGCCGCCCCCCACCTTCCCCTCACCCTTCACCTCGGCCTTGCCCTCGAGACGCGTGTAGAGAACGTACTGGGTCGTCGTCGACTTGGTCATCCGGAGCGGTTTGCCGTCCTTGTCCTCGGTGGTGGACCAACTGGTGGCGGTCCGCACCTTGACGTTGATTCCGAAGCTCGGGCTGACCTTGATCTGGGCCTTGAGCTGCGCGCGGTCCTCCGGAAGCAGGACGACCCCCTGTCCCCCCAGCAGCTCGTCGGCCTTCGTCATGAACAGTTCCAGGGCGTCCGCCGCGCCTGCCGCCACCCGGTCCCTCGTCCCTTTGGGCAACACCTTCCACACGTCGCCGAGGTCGACGACCAGGCTATTCTCGCCTTCGCCCTTGAGAGAGTAATACGTGGTCCTCTCTCCGGTCTTGTGGTCGGTACGGGTCCCGTCGATGATGAAGCCACGTGTCTTGGTCGTGTCCTTGAATTTCCCAAAAGTGAGGTCGAGCTTCGCCCCGGCGGTAGGGCCGCCCTCGTGGTAGTCGGCCGAGGGTTCTTTGTCGGGTTCGCTGGCACCCATCCAGTCCTCGTACTTATCGCCGACCCAGGGAATTTTCCCGACCAGCCAGGAGAAACCACCGGTGACGGGATTGGTGCGGACGACGAACTTGGCGGTGTTGCCGATGCGGTGCTTCACCAGGTCGTCGAAGAACTTGCGGGCCTCCGCCTCGTCTTTGAACGAGTAGACGTTGCCATTGGTGAACTCCCCGCCTCCCCAGATTCCGAACTTCAACCACTTCCCCGATTCGAAGTCGAAATGGACCCCGGCCTCCCCCCAGGTGAAGTCGTTGACCTCCCAGGAGACCTTGCCGTCCGCGCCGATCTTCTGGACGAGCTGGACCGTGCCGCGGCTGTTGGTCCGGGACTTCCCCTTCCACGGGGTGGGGATCGTGAAGGTCTCCTCGAGATACTTGGAGTCCACTGCCTTGGTGCAGGCCGTGCGCGGCTCGTCAGGGTCCTGGGCGGTGGTACCGCCCGGCCCCTTTCCGCGGGCGCAGCCGCTCATCATGTTGATCTTCTGCAGCGTGTTGCAGATCGCGAAGCTCGTCTGGTCCGGGAGGGCGAGGACGAATATCGACGCGCAGACCGCGGCGATCAGCGCGAGGATCGCCACGTACTCGGGAACCGAGGCGCCGCGGTCGTGGCGCGGGCGCCCGCACGCCGGGGAGATCGGTGGCGAGTCTTCCGGGGTACTGGTCACGGGGGGCACGCTCCGAAGATTCGCACGGCCCTTTCCTCGGCGATTGAGCCGGTGGGCCTAATTCGAGGCCCAAATGGAGGCCCAGCTGAAAGGCGCCCGTCAGTCGGAGTACGGACGAACGAACCCCATGAAAGAATCCCGTGAATAGCTGGAGATGGTCACGGTCGCACCGGTGTGCGGGGCCTCGATCATCTGATGCGTGGCCGGGTCGATGACGAGCCCGACATGCTCGGGCCCGCTCGGTCCGGGCCGGAAGAAGACGAGGTCGCCGGCCTTTTCCTGGCCGGGAGAGATGTGTCGTCCGAACGGCCACTGCTCGTAGGTGGTGCGGGGAATGGAGATGCCACCGGCGCGGTAGGCCATCTGGGTCAGCGAGGAGCAGTCGCAGTTCCCCATCGTGGCCGTGACGCGGCTCGGCGACGTGCACGTCCCGCCCCACTGGTACCAGGTGCCGATCTGCGCGCGGGCGAACGCGATGGCGCGGCGCACCGTCTCGGGGGTCCCCGGGGGCAGCGGACCCGGGTCCGGCAGCGGGCCGGCGGGCCCGCCCGGGGCGTCGTAGGGGAAGCCGTTGTAGGCGGTCGCGCTCTCCTGGTCGACGAGGCGGAGCGTGAACTTCTTCCGCAGCGCGACCGCGTTGCCGCGCGGCCACGCGGTGACTCCGTCGCAGACGAGCCGCGAGGGCCGGTTGGGCTGCTGCTCGGGCGGGTTCTGGCCCGGCGGGAGGGGCGAGGTCACGTACCGGCAGTCGGGCACGTAGAGCCTGGCGACCGCGGTGGCGGTGCCGGACCGGCCGATCCCGGTGCGGCCCATCCGGTCGGTGCACAGGTTGCGGCGGTGGCGCAGGTCGTCCTTCTCCTGCTCGGAGAGCTCGTCGTCCCTCTTGAGCTGGCAGTCGGACGTGGCCGCGCCCACCTTCGCGTAGGTGCCCTCCAGCCCGCTCAGATGCACCTTCCCGACGAGGCGGGCATCGTTGCGGCGGGCGTAGTCCTCGGCGCCGTTCTGCGGGGCGTCGTCGTCGACGATCCAGGCACCGGAGCCCGCCGGGGGCGTCCCGGTGAGCGCCATCCCCACGAGCCTGAGCTGCAGCGGCTGGAGCGCGCCGAGCGCGGCCGCGTCGGCCCCGCGCTGGGCCCGGGTGCGCATGTCCCCGGCCTGGGCGATCCTGGTGAACACCATCACCCCGGCGACCAGGACGAGCGCCATGCCGAGGATGAGGACGCCGGCGGCGACGCCCTCGTCACCCTGTCCGGGACGGGCCCTGAGCCGTTCCAGCATTTGACGCCCCATCCGATGTGGAAAGCCGCTCCACGGGAAATTTAGGGGGGCGGTCGCGGGTGCGCACAGGGCCCTGGGACCCAATCATCGGGCGAACCACCCGCCGACGAGCACGCCGGCGAGCGTCCCCGCGAGCATGAACGGGCCGTAGGGCATCTCGTCCTTGCGCCCGGCCTTGCCCAGCAGCATCCAGATGACGCTGTAGACGCCGCCGAAAAGGAAGCCCGCCACGACTCCGGTCACCCACGCGGCCTCACCGAGCCAGCCCAGATAGAGACCGAGGACGCCGGACAGTTTCACGTCGCCCCGGCCCATGGCCTTGGGCATGAGGAAATGCTGAATGAAATAGAAAAGCCACAGCACCGCCATTCCGATCAGGGCGTGCACGAGGCGCGCGGGACCGTCGCCGGTGAACGGCACGGCCAGCGCCAGAAGGGCGAACCCGATCGGGTAGGACGGCAGGGTGAGACGGTCGGGAAGCCTTTTCACGACCGCGTCGACGACGGCCAGCAGCACGCCCGCCACGCCCAGGTAGGCGAACGCCACCAGTTCCGCCCCGGGCCCGAACCGCAGGGCCAGGACGGCGAGCACGGCGGCCGTCAGCCCCGCGATCGCGGCCCGGCCGCGCGGACCCGGCGGCCGGTGGTAGGCGGCCACCACGGGCGCCGTCAGCAGGCCGGCCGCCGCTCCGGCACAGCCCGCGACGGCCGCCGTGAGCGCCGTGGCCCCGTCGATCGCGGCCGACCCGAGAACGCCCGCGCTCATGCGGGCGCCGCCGGGAGGGACCGCGCCCGGAGGGCCCCGACCTGGGGACGGGGGCTCCGGGCGCGGTGCGGAGCGCGAGGACGGGGGCGATCCTCGCGCTCCGCACCCGGTCCCACGTCAGTGCGCGCCGTTGGGGGTACCGGTGTTAGGGGTACCGCCACCGCTCGGGTTCCCGTTGAAGATCTTGTCAACTGCTTCCTTGACCTTGCTCGAGACCGTGTTCACGATGCCGAGGCCGTAGAGCGCGGCGATGATGGCCGCCACCAGGATCAGCATCCCGGCCCACTCGAAGATGTCGGCGCCGCGCTCGTCGGGGTCCCGCAGCCGCTCGACCCGGTCCTCGATGAACCGGACGGTCGCGTCGCGGCCCGTCTGCAGGGACAGTTGCGTGCGCACGATGAGCGGGAACAGCATGTTCATCATGTCCTCCTGGCGGCGCTCGCCGCCGGTCTGAATGCCGTATCGCCCGTTTGCCGCAGGCGAGGGCCGGTCCATCCGAAATCGCGGGAATCAGGCTTCCCGCCGGTGCCGCCGGCCTGTGCCGGGACGGCCCCCGCAGTGCTCGTCGTGGTGTGCTCTTCGGTCGCGCCG
The DNA here is from genome assembly GCF_900659635.1 of Actinomadura roseirufa. Taxonomy (GTDB): domain Bacteria; phylum Actinomycetota; class Actinomycetes; order Streptosporangiales; family Streptosporangiaceae; genus Spirillospora; species Spirillospora roseirufa. The sequence goes on from NZ_CAACVB010000190.1 coordinate 6,882, forward strand.
GGTTCCCGGAAAGAGGCGATGAAAGTGTCACCAGGACCGGCATCCGGCGACTCCGGGAAAGCCGTTTCGATCACTATCGACCGGCCTTTCCCGTGCACCGGGCCGAATGCGCCCGCACAGGGCGAACACATTGCCTTCATCATCTCTCCCTTGTCCGGCCTCCTCCCGTGTCCGGGATTCGGCCGCCGTCGCCGTACGACATAAAAATAGAAAAGGGAGCGCATTCCTCCCAGGGCCCACCGTCTCAATTACCGGCCCGGTTCGATGGGGCCGCCGGACCCAGTCCCGGGGCCCCGGCCGGGCCCCGGGCGGGGCCGGGCCATCGGGCCCGGCCCACCGGTCAGCGGGGGTCCTCCGACGTGCCCAGCCAGCGCGCGATCGCCGCCGCGCGGGAGGTGACGCCGAGCTTGGCGTAGATGCGGTTGACGTGGTTCTTGACGGTCTTCTCCGCCAGGAACAGCCGTCCGGCGATCTCCCCGTTCGAGACGCCCTGCACGATGAGCCGCATCACCTCGGACTCGCGTGCCGACAGCCCGAAGCGGTCGCGGCGCACCGGCGCGACCGGACGCGCGGGCGGCTCGTGGCGGCGGCGCTCGTCCCTCGGGTCCGTGCGCAGATCCTCGTGCGGGTCATGGGTCAGGTCCGCACGCGGATGCGCGTGCCGGTCCGCGGACCGGCCGTCCCCCGCCCGCCCGCCGGCGTCGCCGCGAACGGCCGTGACGAGCGCCGCCACCGCCGCGGGCGAGAGCGGGTGCGCGCCGAGCATGGTCTGCCGGACCGCGGTGACCAGCTCGTCCGCGGTGAACGCGCCGTGCACGAGGTAGCCGCTGGCGCCCCGGGCCAGCGCAGCCCGGATCACGTCCGGGTCGTCGGTGTAGGTCAGCATCAGCACCCGGGTCGACGCGCTGAGGGCCGCCGCGGCGGTCACCCCGTCCATCAGGGGCATCCGCACGTCCAGCAGCACCACGTCGGGACGCAGGCGCTCGGCGAGCTCCACCGCCCGGCCGCCGTCGCCGGCCTCGGCGACGACCTCGATCCCGTTCGCCTCCAGCAGGGACACCAGCCCCGACCGCACGACCACGTTGTCGTCGGCGACCAGCACCCTCGGCGAGGTCTCGGGCTCGTCCATTCAGCTCACCTCCGCCAGCCGGCCGGTCGCTCCCGCGGACGGGTCCGCGACCCGGACGACCAGCGTGGTACCCGCTCCGGGTTCGGAACTGATCAGCAGCGCGCCGCCCGCGCGCTCGGCCCGCTCGTGCAGCCCGACCAGCCCGTAGTGGCCGTCGCGGGCGAGCGCCTCCAGCGGGACGGTGGCGAAGCCGCGACCGTCGTCGCGCACCGTCAGCACGACCTCGCCACCCGTCCGGGCGAGCCGGACCCACACCGTGCGGGCGCGCGCGTGCCGCTCGACGTTCGCGAGCGCCTCGCCAAGGATGGCGAGGACCTCGTAGCGGTGCCGCAGCGGCAGGTCGGCGTCGTCGGAGACCTCGATGTGGGCCGTGACGTCCAGGCGCTCCGCCCAGCCGCGCGCGGCCGCCCGCACCGCCGTCGGCAGCGCCTCGGTGATCGTGGTGTCGCGCAGGTCGGTGAGCAGCCCGCGCGCCTCCAGGGACGCCGTCTCGATCGAGGCGGCCAGCCGGACCGCCTCCCGCTCGGCGCGCTCGGGCGCGCCGGCGATCCACGCGGGCAGCGCCGCCGCGGCCAGCGCCATGCCGCGCAGCGTCTTGGCGAGCGAGTCGTGCATCTCCCGAGCCAGCCGGGCCCGCTCCTCGGCCGCCGCCGCCGCGACCTCCGCGCCGAGCCGCGCCTCCTCCAGCCCCGCGTGGTCCTCGAACAGCCGCCGCAGCGCCACCCCGGCGAAACCGACGAGCGGGTAGTAGGCGGGCTGCCCGGCCAGCTCTTGGAACGTGCCAGCGTCGCCACGCGTCGCGGCGAACGCCAGCGTGACGAAATACCCGGCGATCTGCACGACGGACACGATCAGCATGCCCTGCCAGCGGTACAGCAGCCCGGCGGCCGCCGCCGTCGCCACCGTCGACAGGAAGAACGGCCCGGACGGCCCGCACACGGCCAGCACGGCGAAGCACACGCACAGGTCGAGCGCCACCAGCAGCGGATGGTCGAGCAGACGCGGGACGATCTCCTCCACGTGCCTGGCGACCAGCCACGACAGCAGCGCCACGCACAGCACCATGACGAACGTCGACCAGCTCAGGCCGCGCACCGCCAGCACGAACAGCGTCACCCCGGCCATCAGCAACCGGACCTGCATGAGCAGCCGGAACGCCGCGTTGATCCGGGGCCGGACCCCCGCCGCGCCGGCGGCGGGCCGCGCGGTGGGGACGTTCCGGTCAGCCGCCGAAGATCGCACCGAGATCAGCTCCCGAGCTGAAGTAGAGCGCGCCGAGCACCACGATGATGAGGGCGGGCAGGGACAGGGCCGTGGTGACCGCGGTGACCTGCGGCGTGGTGCGCTGCGCCTTGCGCCGCGCCCACTGCGCCGACTCGCGCCGCATGTCGGTGGCGATGCCGATGAGCGCCGTCGCGAGCGGGGCGCCGAGCTCCTCGGCCTGCTGGATCGCGGTGACGAACTGGCCGACCATCTCCGACCGGTTCCGGCGGCGCAGGTCGTCGAACGCCTCCCGGCGCGGCGTGCCCAGCTCCATCTGCCGCAGCGCGATGGTGAACTCGTCCGCGAGCGGGCCCGGCATGCTGTCCACGACGCGCGCCAGCGAGTGCCGGAAGCCCATGCCCGCCGAGACCGTCACGGCGAGCACGTCCAGGAAGTCGGGCATGCTGCGCTGCATCTCGTCGCGCCGCGTCCGGGCCCGGCCCAGCAGGAAGAGCTCGTTCTGGAAGATCCCCGCGATGCAGACCAGCCCCATCGCGACCTGCCCGGACGACAGCAGCAGGACGCTCAGCGCCCCGAACAGCACCGCGTACCCGGCCGTGATCCGCGCGTACTCCTCGACGGTCATGCCGCCGGGCCGGCCCGCCGCGTCGATCCGCTCGCGGATCTTGCGGTGCCAGGGCTCGAGCGCGTTCATCGTGACCCGGGTGAACGGGCGCCCGAACCGCGCGGCGACGCGGTTGAGGCCGACGAACTCCGCGCGCCGCGCCGGTTTCGGCGGCGCGGCCAGCGCGGACGCCGCGACCCGCTCGCCGGCGGTGGCCAGCAGCAGGCCCCACACCGCCAGCAGCACGCTGAGCGCCGCGCCCGCGGCCATCGCGATCAGCATCTGGTCACCTCACACGTCGATCCGGGTGATCCGGCGGATGATCACGAGGCTGGCGACGAACAGCGCGGCCCCGACCGCCAGCATGATCTGGCCGACCGGATGCGCGCTCATCTCGCGCAGCCCGCCCGGCTGGATCTGGTTGATCATGGCGATGCCGGCGATGCCGAGGATGCCGACCGCCCAGTTCGACACCACCGCCTGGCCGAGGATGGTCCTGACCTCGCGGCGGATCTCCTTGCGGTCGTCCAGCGTCTCGGCGATGCTGCGCAGCGCGGTGACGAGCGAGCCGCCGGAACGCGCGGACACCAGCAGCGTGCTGACCAGCACGCCGAGCTCGCGGGACGGCAGCCGCTCGGCCAGGTCGCCGAGCGCCGCGTCCAGCGACTGGCCGAGCCGCAGCCCGTCGGCGGCGCGCCGCAGCTCGGTGCGGGCCGGGTCGTCCAGCTCGTCGGCCGCCAGCCCGATCGCGGTGCGCAGCGACAGCCCCGCCTGCGCGGCGTTGGACAGGACCCGGGCCAGCTCGGGCAGCTGCGCGATGAACTCCTCCTTGCGGCGGTCCTCCCGCCGCCGCAGGTAGCCGAAGAACACCGCGCCGACCGCCACCGCCGCGGCGACGCCGAACAGCGGCCCGAGCAGCTGCCCGATGAGCAGGATCGCCGCGCACCCGCCGAGCACCATCAGCAGCAGGAACGTCGAGACGCGCATCGCCAGCCCGGCGGCGGTGATCCGGCGCGCCAGGACCCGGCCGAGCTCGGTGCGGCGAAGCCGCCGGTCGAACACGGCGAGCGGCCCGTCCGGCGGGGCCTCGCCCTCCAGCCTCGACCGGTTCGCGATGCCGCGGCGCCGCTCCCAGCCCGCCGCCAGATCCCCGGCGCCCCAGACGGCGCACGCCAGCGTGACCGCCAGCAGAAGCGCGATGTACGGCAGCGTCACCCCACCACTCCGTTCTCGGTGGCGGGACCCCGCCCGCCGGCGTCCTCGTCCGCCACGCCGAACAGCGGCGGGATCCCCTCGCCCGCGTGGAACAGCCGGGTGGCCAGCGCGACCGGCAGCGGGCGGTGCCGGAACGCGCCCCGCACCACCCGGTCCGGGCCGAGCGGCTCCGCCTCGAACCGCATGATCGGCCGCAGCGCGAGCCGCTCCCGGCGGCGCTCGCCCACCACCGCGATCTCGGCGATCCGGCGCGTCCCGTCCGGGCCGCGGCCGAGGTGCACCACCGCGTCCACGGCGTTGTCGATCTGGTCGCGGATCGTGTCGAACGGCAGCTTGACGTCGCTCATGCTCGCGAGCGTCTGCAGCCGGTAGACGGCGTCGTCCGGGGAGTTCGCGTGCACCGTCACCATCGATCCCTCATGACCGGTGTTCATGGCCTGGAGCATGTCCAGGGTCTCGCCGCCGCGGACCTCGCCGACGACGATCCGGTCCGGCCGCATCCGCAGCGCGTTGCGGACCAGGTCGCGGATCGTGATCCGGCCCTCGCCCTCGATGTTCGGCGGCCGCGACTCCAGCGGGATCACGTGCTCCTGCCGCAGCCGCAGCTCCGCCGAGTCCTCGATCGTCACGATCCGCTCGTGCTCGGGGATGAACGCCGACAGCGCGTTCAGCATCGTCGTCTTGCCGGTACCGGTACCGCCCGAGATGACCAGGTTCAGCCGGGCCCGGACGAACGCCGCCAGCAGCAGCCCCGTCGCGGTGTCCAGGCTGCCCCGTCCCGCCAGCTCCTCCACCGTGTACGAGCGGGGGAACCGCCGGATCGTCAGCACCGGCCCCACCAGCGACAGCGGCGGGATGATCACGTTGACCCGCTCGCCCGTCGGCAGCCGCGCGTCCACCATCGGGCTCGACTCGTCCACCCGCCGGTTCACCTGCGCGACGATCCGGTCGATGGTCTGGTAGAGCTGGTCCTCGGTGGCGAACGTCGTGTCGATGCGCTCCACCCGGCCCTCCCGCTCCACGAACACGTGGTCCGGGCCGTTCACCATGATCTCGGTGATGGACTCGTCGGCCAGCAGCGGCTCCAGCACGCCGAGCCCCAGCGCCTCGTCCACCACCCGGCGGATCAGCGCGGTGCGCTCGGCCGCCGACAGCACCGGACCCTCCCGGCCCACGATGTGCCCGGTCACCTTCTCCAGCCGGGCGCGCCGCTGCGGCAGGCCGAGCAGCGCCAGCTCGTCGAGGTTGACCTCCTCCAGCAGCCGCCGGCGCCAGTGCCCCACGTCCGTGCGGTTCGCCGCCGTCGTCGCCAGCCGCTCGTCCTCCAGGCGGTCCTTGAGTCCCATCGCTCACCCCTTCGGCATCGTGACGGTGCGGTCGACGGTGAAGTCGAGGGGGACGCCCGGCCACAACAGCGGCACCTTCGCGCGGACGCGGCAGGACACGGCCGTCGTGTACGGCTCGCCGCCGCGCACCGTCCGGTCGTTCAGCCAGCCCGGCATCGCCGCGTTCGCCCTGCGGACGCACACGCCCCGGTCGTGCGCCTTGGCCGCCTCCCGCGCCCCGGTGCGCGCCGCGTTCTCCACCCGCTCGACGCTCGTGGACGCCATCAGCGCCTCGAAGCAGAACAGGATGAGGATCAGCACCATCGGCAGCAGCCCGGCGAACTCGAGCGTGGCCGACCCACGCTCACGCCCCGGCCGCCGGGCGCGCGCGGTCTCAGCCACCGGACCCCGCGCCCTCCGAGACGATCTTGGCGCGGGTGGTCAGCCCGAACGTGCTGCGCCAGCCCGGCAGCACCGCCGGAACGTCGATCGTCACCTTGGCGAAGCCGTTCTCCACGCGCACGTGCATGACGTCCTCGCCGCCCCACGGACCGGCGACCCGGGCCACCGCCCGGCGGCGCACCTCCCTGCGCGCCTGCGGCGTGTCGTAGCCGACCACGGCCACCGCCCGCGCCGCCTCGTTCGCCGCGTGCCCGGCGTACATCGAGGTCAGCCCGGTCAGCAGCGCCTGCCAGCAGAGCAGGAGCAGCAGCCCGATCAGCGGCACGGTCGCCGCGAAGTCCACCGCCGCCGCGCCCCGGTCCCGGTCGGCGGGCGGCGCCTCGCCCTGCGGCTCGCCCCGCTCGTCCAGCAGCCCCGTCTCCCGGACGATCCCGCTGATCGCCTTGCGGAAGTCCGAGCTCTTCACCGCGGTCGGCGACCCGGTGTTCGAGGCGTCCTCCAGGGCCCGGTAGGCCGCCGGGACCGTCGTGCCGAGCAGCCCCGTCCCGACGATCCGGCCGGCGAGGTCCGGCTGGATCTCGTTGCGCCGGTCGTGCCGGTTCAGCACGACCGCGACGTCCTCCTCCTTGCGGATCCGCAGCCGCGCCCACAGCCGGACGAGCCGCTTCGCGCCGCGCAGCGCCGGCAGGTCGGGGGTGGCCGCCACGATCACCCGGTCCGCCAGCTCCACCGCCATCGCGTTCGGCTCGGAGATGTGGGCGCCGCAGTCGACGATCACCACCGCGTACCGGGTGCGCAGCGCGGCGAGGATCTGCCGCGCCGCCCGCGCCGGGACGTCCTCGGCCCGCTCGCCCTCCGCCGGCGCCGGCAGCAGGTGCGGGCCGAGCCGGTGCACGAACAGCGCCTCGCCGAGCGTCGTCCCGTCGAGGTCGTCGGCCGCGGCGACGAGGTCGATGATGCTGCGCCGGTGGACGACGTCCAGGTATCCGGCGACGTCGCCCTTCTGCAGGTCCATGTCGACCAGGCATACGGTGCGGCCCGCCGCGGACGCCGCCACCGCCAGGTGCACCGCGATCGTCGTCGCGCCCGTCCCGCCCTTGGCGCCCGCCACCGCCAGCAGCGTCCCGACGCGGCCGGGCAGCGGGTTCTGGTAGGACGAGTCGAAGTGGCGGCGCATCGTCCGCCCCCACTCCGCCGCGGACTCCACCCGCGTGTGCAGCTCCGACAGCGTCGGCTCCGTGGAGATCACACCGCGCGCGCCGGCCGCCATCGCCGCGCCGAACGTCTCGGCCGTCGCCTCCTCCGCGATGAGGACCACCGGCAGGTGCGGGTGCCGGACGCCGAGCTCGCGGATCAGGTCCAGCGCGGGCAGCGGCCCGAGCCGCTGGTGCAGCAGCACCACGTCCAGGCCCGGGACGCTCGCCGCGGCGCCGACGACGTCGCCCGTGCTCACCTCGACGCCGACGACCTCGATCCCGCTCATCTCGTGGAACTGCGCGTTCAGCAGGCCCGCGAGGTCCCGCTCCGCGGTCGCGATCAGGACCTTGACCTCGCCGCCCGCGGGCCCGCCGGCGCCGCTCACCGGGCGCCCGGCATGTCGCAGATGGAGCCGAGCTTGGCGACCGGGTCGTTGCGGTCGCCGCCGATCAGCGCGAGCCGCACGTGCCCGGCGAACGCCTCGGCGTAGGTCAGCCGCACGCTGTCCTCGGCGGTCAGGGCGAACGTGATCGGCACCATCGCGTTCAGCGCCTGGTTGTTCGCCCCGCTGCGCTCGTGCGTGACCGCGCCGATCTGGATCACCAGCGCCCGCCGGATGATCCGGGACGCGCAGGACCGCTGGTTCTGCTGCGACTGCTGCTGGAACGTCGCGTAGATGTCGACGACCATGCCGGGGCGGACCTTGCCCGCCACGCCCGTCTCCGCGTCGATCATGATGGCGATCTCCCGCTGGCCGGGCTGCAGGACGGGCGCGTCGATCAGCATCCCCTGCTGCAGGTAGGACCCGGCCACCAGCGGGGCCGGCGCGACCTTGCCGGCCACCGCCCCGGGGTCGGTGAGCATCGTGTTCGGCGTCCACTTGCGGGGCATCTCGACCCGCTCGACCATGCCGGGGTCCAGCCGCCCGTACGCCGGGACGGCCTCCTTCAGCCGGAGCACCTGCACTTTCGTGCCGACCTCGGCGCGCACCGACCCGACGTAGCCGAGCACGGACACGAAGACCGCCACGGCGCCGAGCGCGGCGAGGATCATGAGCATGACGCCACGGCGCTGTCGGGGGTTCATGCGACTCCGTTTCGATCACGAGGGGGGATGGGGAGGGAACGCGCCCGGGCGCGGGCATGGACGCCCGCGGTCGTGGACGACTGCGCGGGCGGCCTGGTCACGGAGGGGCGGGGACGAGCCGCTCGGGCGGCGGGTCCACGCGTTCGGACGACGCGGCGCCGGTGCGGGAGCCGGAGGCGGAGGACGTCGGCGGCGCCGCGGACCCGGCCGGGTCCGGCGGCTGCGGCGCCGGGGCGGTCTGCACGGTGACG
>NZ_CAACVB010000191.1 GCF_900659635.1 Actinomadura roseirufa
CGGGGTGCCCGGCATCGAGCGCGCCCGCGTCCGCGGACCGGGGCCGGTGCGGCGGCGGCTCGTCGTGCGCGCCGCGTCCCGCTACCGCAACCCGGCGAACCTCGCCGAGCTCGTGCACGCGGCGGTCGACGCCCGGCTGGACGGCATCGAGCCGATGTACCGGCCCCCGGTCGACGTGCGGCTCGGCTGGCGGAAGGACTGACATGCGCGTTCCCATGGTGCTGGCCGGCGTGCTGCTGGTCACCGCCGGCGCCGCCGCGCTCGTCCTCGGCCTGGGCGGGCTCGACGGGCTGGGCGACCTGGCGGGCCGTCCGCCGCTCGACCCGGCGCTGGCCCGGTTCGCCCGCGGCCACGGCTGGTTGCTGCCCGCCGCCGCGGGCGCCGCCGAGATGCTGTCGCTGGCCGGGCAGATGTGGCTGGTCCTGCAGTGCCGCGCGTTCGTGCAGCAGTGGCGGGCGGACGTCGATCCGGAGACCCGCGCCCGCGCCCGGGACGCGGCCGGCGACCTCGTCCGCGACGCCGGGGAACTGCCCGGCGTTCGTGACGCCCGCGTCCGGCTCACCGGAAGCGCGCGCCGCCCGCGCCTGCAGATGACCGTCGTGTGCGACGGCGACGCCGTCCTCGGCGAGGTGTACGGCGAACTGGGCGCGGGCCCCGTCGAGCGGTACCGCAGGTCGCTCGGCATGCCCGACCTCCCGGTCGTGATCCGCTTCCGCCTGGCCTTCCCGCCCCCCGGCCCCCGCCACGCCGCGTCCCCCGCCTAGCGCGGGGGCCAAGGGACGCGCGGGAGGGCCCGACGCGAGACCGGAACACCCCGTCCCGGCTGGGAGCCGGGAGCTTCGAAACGGTCCTCAGCCGTCACGCGAGCGCGCGCCCTGACCGGCGGGGCGACGCCGGAGGCGAGCCCCGCCGGGAAGATCGCGAAGCGATTCGCGCTCGCACGAGCACGGTCAAGGGCGAGCCGCCAGGCGAGCCCTTGGGCCGGGATCGCAGTAAACCGAGCCCGGGTAGACGATCACGTTGCGGGGTACCTAGGGGGCGAACGAATCGCCAGTGGGGGGAGTTGTCGTGAGCGACCGGAACGACAGGGCGGACCGCGAGGCGAGCAGGACCCGGACCGAGGCCGCCGAACAGCAGGGCGCCGCGAGGCGCGGGAACGCGAAGAAGGGCGCCGAGGCCGCCAAGCGCAAGCCCGGCGACGCCGCGCGCAAGATGAGGGCGATGTTCGAGGCCGGTCCGGCAAAGCGGCGTTGACCGTCCCTTTGGTTTCGGCGTTCCGCCACCCGAGCATCACCCGCACAAGGACCGATATATCGGGAGGTAAGCCGTGAGCCAGGACGATGGGCGTGCGGCCGCGGCGCAGCCGGGTGGTGCGAACGGCATGCGCGATGCGGCCGGAAAGGCCGGCGGGGGCGGCAGGAGCGGCGGGGGCGGTGAGCTCGTCACATCGGGCGGCCGGACCACCATCGCCGACGCCGTGGTCGCCAAGATCGCGGGTCGTGCGGCGGCCGACGTCGGCGGTGTTCACGCCATGGGGACCTCCGGCGCGTTCGGCGCCGTCGCCGACCGGCTGCCCGGCGTGGGCGACAACCGGGGGGTGTCCGTCCAGGTCGGCGAGCGGGAGGCCGCCGTCGACATCGACCTCGTCGTGGAGTACGGGGTGTCGATCCCCGAACTCGCCGGAGCCGTGCGCTCCAACGTCGTCGGCGAGGTCGAGCACATGTGCGGGCTGGAGGTCGTCGAGGTGAACCTCACCGTGGACGACGTCCACGTCCCGGGTGAGGAGGACGGCGAATCGGCCGGCGCGCGGGAGCCGCGGGTGCGATGACCGCACCGGCGCGGGCCCCCGCCGACCTGGCGGAGAGCATCGCCGCCGTGGTGCTGGCCCGGCCGGACGTGGCGGCCCTCACCGCGGGGCCGCGCGGCCGGATCATGACCTACCGCGCGGGCCTCCCGCTCGCCGGGGTCGCGATCCGGCCCGGCCGGGTGGAGATCGGGGTCGTCGCCCGCGGCGGCCGGCCGCTCGCCGAGACCGCCGACGACGTCCGGCGCGCGGCCGGGCCGCTGGCCGGTGACCGCGCGGTGGACGTTCTGATCGGCGACGTGGACTGGGAGGGATCGGGATGAGACTGGTGTGGCCCGTGGTGGGCCTGGCCTTCGGCACCGCGCTCGGCTTCGCGGGCGCCTTCGGCGGGGTCGGCGCCTTCTTCCTCGTGCTGTTCCTCGGCGCCCTCGGCTTCCTCGCCGGCCGCGCCATCGAGGGCGATCTCGACCTCTCCGAGCTCATGTCGTCCCTCAACCCGGGCCGGCGGCCGCGATGAGCGCGCCGGCCGCGGGGGCGGTACCGGCCGGGGAGGCCGTGCCGGCCGGCGAGGCGCCCGCGGTGCCCGCCGGGTCCCGGGGGACGACGACGATCAGCGACCGCGTCGTGGCGCGCATCGCCGCGAAGGCGGCCGGCGACACCGGCGAGACCGGCGGTCTCGCCCGGTCGGTGCTGGGCGTCCGCGTCCCCGGGTCCGCGCCGGTCCGCGCCGCCGTGCGGGTCGACGGCGACATCGTGGTCGCGCGGGTCGCGGTGTCGGTGCGGTACCCGAACCCGGTGGCCGAGGTGGCGCGGCGCGTCCGCGCGAGCGTCCGCGAGCGGGTCGAGGGACTGACCGGCCTCACCGTCCGCCAGGTGGACGTCCAGGTCGCGGCGCTGCCGCGCGCGGACGAGCGGGTGAGGGTCCGGTGACCGCGCACGCCGGGCGCGCCGCCGACCGGGCGGCCCGGCACGCGTTCCGGCCGCGCCGGATCTGGCCCGGCGTGCTCGCCGCGCTGCTGCTCATCGCCGCCGGGGTGCTCACCGCGATCGAGATCATCAGCGCGTGGGCGGGCGGCCCCGCGCACCTCGTCCCCTATGACCGGGTACGCGACTGGGCGGACGACACCGCCTGGAAGGACGCCGGGGCCCTCGCGGCGGCCGCGGGCCTGACGGCGGTCGGGCTGTTCTTCCTGCTCGCCGGCCTGCTGCCGGGCCGGTCGCGGGTCGTCCCGCTGCACGGGGAGGACCCGGACCTGATGATGGGCGTGACCCGGCGCGGGCTGCGCCGGGCCGTCGCCTCCGCCGCCGAGGCCGCGCCGGGGGTGTCGGGCGTGCGCCGGGTCCGGCTGCGCCGCCACCGCGTCAAGGTCGTCGCCGAGACGCCCGTCCGCGACCCCGCGGACCTGGACCGGCGGATCGGCGTCGCCGTCGGCGCCCGGCTGCGCCGGCTGAGCCCGCTGCCCGGCCGGAAGGTCGCGGTCCAGGTGAAACACCGGGAGCACTGATGGACCGCCGCCCCGCCCGCCTCAACCGCACCGGCCTGGTGCTGTTCGGCCTGCTGCTCGCCCTGCCCGGCGCCGCCGCCCTGGCCCGCGGCCTCGGCGCCTTCGGCGACGGACGCGCCTCCGACACGATCCTGGACGCGCAGGTGCGCCGCTGGGTGGACGACCACGGCTGGTTCTGGCCCGCCGTCACCGCCGCCGCGATCGTCCTCGCCCTGCTCGGCCTGCTGTGGCTGGTCGCTCAGGTCCGCTCCCGCAGGCTGCGGGATCTCACCCTGGAACCGGAGGACGCCGCCGAGGGCTCCACGCACCTGTCCGCCAAGGCCGTCACGGACGCCCTCGAAGAGGAGATCGGCGAATATCCCGGCGTACAGAGCGTCCACGGCCGCCTGCTCGGCTCGTCCCAGCGGCCCCGGCTGCGCCTGAACGTCGCCTACGACCACCGCGCCGACCTGCCCGACCTGCGCCGCCGCATCGAGGACGACGCGGTCCGTCACCTGTGCGTCGCCCTGGAACGCGACCACATCTCCACGGTCGTGCGGCTGCGGCTCGTCCCCGGCGACCGCGCCCGGACGGTCCTGTGACCCTTGACGACACCTTTGCGGTAATTGGCGTGTATATCCAGGTAGACGGGTTAGTGTGCGAAGTGACCCGACGTCGAGAGAGCGAGGAGGCAGGTTTGGCCCACGACGAGTTCAGGGCGGCGCCGCCGAGGGGCTCTTCGACGCATGGAGGGAACTGACGGACCACGGCATGAGCCCCTTCCCTGACCGGGGGTTCGAGGGGGACACCCGAGCCGGCGGCCGCCGCCGAACACCACCACGCGCCATCGCGCGGGACCATCCGTAATTCACGTGACGAAGTGCCCTGGATGGCCCCCGCGGTGGCGTCGTGATGCCCGCCCCCGGCACCGGCCTCGCGGCCCCGCAGGACGGACCCGCCCGGTGGTCCAGCGGCCCGGGGCATTATGCGCGGCTGCAGGGGGCTTGACGCCGAGAGCCCTTCGCCACGGGCGTTCCGGCCCTCGCGGCGGGCCGGGGCCGTGCCCCGGCAGGCCCTAGGCTGGTGGGCATGCCGAAGGACGCCGAGCCGCGCGAATGCTCGATCGCCGACACGCTGGACCTGGTGGGCGAGCGGTGGAGCCTGCTGGCCATCCGTGAGATGAGCTACGGGATCCGGCGCTTCGACCAGATCGTCCGCAACACCGGCGCGTCCCGCGACATCCTCACCGCCCGGCTCCGCAAGCTGGAGTCGAACGGCGTCATCCGCCGCGTGCGCTACAGCGACCGCCCGGTCCGCCACGAGTACCACCTCACGCCCGCGGGCGCCGAACTGTGCGACGTCCTGCTCGTCCTGATGGACTGGGGCGACCGGCACCTGCACGCGGGCGACCCGCCCGTCCGCTGGCAGCACTCCTGCGGAGAGCGGGTCAGCCCGGCGGTGGTGTGCCGTCACTGCGGCGGCGAGGCCCGCGTCGGCGCCCACTCCCCGACGGGCCGGGGCGCCCTCACCGTCTGACCTCCCGGCCGCTCAGGAGTACAGGGCGGCCATCTTCTCCTGGTACCACCGCCCCGGCGTGGTCGCCGCCCGCCGCCCCTCCGCCGCGCCGCCGGTGAGGTGGGGGAGCGGTTCGATCGGCGCGTCGTGGTTGGGGAGGTGGAAGAACGGGATCGACAGGCGGTGGCCGCCGTGCCCCTCGACCGGGTTCAGTACCCGGTGCCGGGTGGAGACCCAGTGGCCGCCCGTCCAGAAGGCCATCATGTCGCCGATGTTGATGACGAAGCCGCCGGGAACGAACGGGACGTCGCGCCAGCCGTGCCCGTCCTGGTGGACCTGGAGCCCCCCGACCTCGTCCTGGTACAGGATCGTGAGCGTGCCCCAGTCGGTGTGCGGGCCCTTGCGCATCTGGCCGGGCTCCGGCGGCCGGGCCTGCGGATAGTAGAAGTTCGCGACGATCGTCGAGATGTCCTCGTCGATCCGGCCGTCGAAGAAGCGCTCGTCCAGGCCGAGCGCGAGGGCGAACAGCCGCATGAGGTCCCGCGCGAGCCGCTCCATCGCCTCCGTGTATTCGAGCCAGGTGTCCCGGAACGTCTCGGGCCGCCGGGGCCAGACGTTGGGCCGCGTCCACGGCACCGAGCCGTCGCCGTAGGCGGCCCTCCGCTCGGCGTCCAGGTCGCCGAGCACGTTGGAACTGAAGATCTCGCACAGGTCGGGCGGCGCGGCCACGCCCGCGCTCCTGGCCGCGCTGCCCGCCGAGTAGCGCAGCCCGCCCGCGTCCGGCCCGCCGACGGCCGCCTCCTTCTCCTCCGGCGGGAGCAGGAAGAACTCCATGGTCGTCGCGTACATGCGGTCGATCAGTTCGCGGGGCACACCGTGCCCGACCAGCGTGAAGAACCCCGATTCCGCGCACGCGCGGCCGATGGCCCGCGCGGCGGCGGCGCGTCCCGGCCCGCCGCCCGCGCCGGACAGGTCGATCACGGGCACGTATCCGTCCAGGACGGTCGCGGGCCGCCGCTCGCCGGTGTCGCTGCTCATCGCTGCCTCCATCGGTGCCGGGGCGGCTCGCCGTCGAACCGCCGCGCCGCAAAACTAACACCGTTCGGCACCAACTAACAATGTTAGATGAAACGAACGCCGCTACACTCGGGCGGGCGGGGACGACCGGGGACGTCAGGTGAGGTGCGGATGGGCAGGGCGGACGGCGACGTGCGAAGCGTCTGGCTGCGGCCCCGCCGCGTCCCCTCCCGGGGGGAGCCGCCGCTGACCCTCGCGCGCATCGTCGAGGCGGCCGTCGCCCTGCTCGACGAGGACGGCATCGACGGGCTCACCATGCGCCGCCTCGCTGACCGGCTCGCCGTCGTCGCCCCGTCGCTGTACTGGCACGTCGACACCAAGGACGACGTGATCGACCTCGCCGTCGACGCGATCTTCGGCGCGGTCCCGCCCGGGACGTCCGGGGAGGCGGGCTGGCGCGCGGACGTCACCACCGTGCTGACCGCCTGGCGCGCCGCGCTGCTGAGCCACCCGTGGGCCGCGGCCGTCCCGGCGCGCCGGCGGCCCACCATCGGCCCGAACTTCCTCGCCTGGATGGAGCTGCTCCAGGCCACGCTCGTCCACGCCGGATTCACCGGCAAGGGCCTGTCCGCGGCGACCTGGGCGCTCTACAACCACGTCATGGGCGCCGCGTCGACGGAGACCGCCCTGCGCATCAGCGACGAGGAACGCCGCGTCGGTCAGGAGCAGCTGCGCGCGCGGAGCGACCTGTACCCGACCCTCGCCGCCCACGGCTACCTCTACGACGACGACTGGGACGGCGGCTTCACCACGGGCCTGGACTACCTGCTCGACGGACTCGAAGCCCAGCTCGGCCCGTCCTCCTGAGGAACGGCGAAGCGCGTCAGGGGGCCTGCCGCGGGACGACCCGCAGCGCCGCGGAGATGTCCTTGATCTCGATCTCCGAACACGACGTGGCGACGCGCAGCACCAGCGCGAACGCCTCGTCGTCGCTCAAGTCCGGACGCTGGCCGTTGAGGGCCAGCATGACCCTCGCGGCCGTCCAGCCCGTGCGCTTGTTGCCGTCGACGAACGCGTGGTTGCAGATGATCGAATGGAGCAGCGCGGCGGCCTTCTCGTCCACGGTGCCGTACGCCTCGGCGCCGAAGGCGACCGTCGCCGGGCGCATCGCCGAGGAGGCGACCAGCCCGGCGTCCCGGACGGCCGGGGCGCCGCCGAGCACCGCGCCGTTGATCGCGATCAGATCCTCGGCCATCAGGTACTCGGTCACGCGTCGGCCAGTCGCTCGAGAAGGGCGGCGTCCTCGGCCATGACCTGGGCCGTGATGGCCTGGACATGGGCGCGATGCTCACGGGCCAGAGCCCAGGTCTGGACGGCCTGCACGATGGCGGCGTTGACGGAGATGTGCTCGGCCTCCGCCGCCTTGGTAAGGATTCCGTCGATCTCCGGAGGGATGCGGACACTGCGAGTGGTCATACCGGAATGGTATCACCACTGAGCGTCAGCACTCGATGACATTTACGGCGAGGCCGCCTCGGCTCGTCTCCTTGTACTTGTCGAGCAAGGACATGGCGATCAAGGGAACCCCAGGTAGACAGGGGTTCCCAGCCTTGGACCAGCCCGTGGGGAAGCCCACGGGAAACCTCTCAGCCATCCAGCCGGGCGAACCGGGCGTTGACCCGGTTCCTGAGACGGGGGTCATCGTTGTCCCAGTGATCTCCGTACTCACTGAGCGTGACCGTGATCGCAGAGTGGTTGAGGGCTGCCTTGACCTCCGCAGGGGAGGCCCCATCCTCGATGAGCCCCACGGCGAAGGAGTGCCGTAGGCGGTGGGGCCCGTTGCCTCTACGGGGCCATGCGAGAGCATCCAGCGTCCGGTACCAGGGATCTTGAAAGAGCTGCTGTCCGAGGGTTGCCCCGCCCATGTCTTGACCCGTGAGATCGCCTTTTTCGGAGCTGGTAATGGCGACCATACTGAGAGCGACGGGGGCTCAACCGCTACGAACTTTCCTGGAGTTGCTCCAATCGCTTTCGACGCTGGTCGATCAGGCCTCTTGCCTTGGCGCCGTAGACGGCCTGTGACTGCAAGGTCCGAAAGATTCGGATCATAAAGGCAACGTCTTGTGGCTCTACGGTGCGAATTCGTCCCGCATAGGTTGAAGTACGGGCCATCGAGTCATCAAAGATGTAGAACCCTTCACCTGGGAAGATTTTCCGAATCACATCTGGGGGAATGATCCCCAAGGACACGCTGGGGAGCGTGGTCACTGTATCGAGGAAATCGAGTTGCTCAAACAGCGTATCTGCACTTCCCATGACGCCGAGAAGAGCCCCATATTCGATGACAAACGAGTACCGATGTCCCGGGGAGTAGAGCAACGATTGCCTTTCAAGTCGAGCCTCAACCGCCTCCTCAACGTCTTCTGTCAGCTCGAATATTGCAGCGTTCGTCTTCATCACTGCGCGAACGTACGAGGGGCTTTGCAGGATGCCAGGAGGACAGATCGACTCATAGGCCCTGAGAAGCTTCGTAGCCTTGTAGAGCGGCGTCCCCTTGGCCTGTAGCCGTTTCTGTCCGCCTCTCAGCGAGTGGCGATACAACTCCCACATCTGAGCAATGTCACGGACCGTGGCTATCAGTTCAGGTATCTGCTCCTCGGCATGGCAGGCGATGCACCAAGCTCTAATATCGCGTTCGGAGGCATTCTGTTTACCGTGCTCAAGCTTGCTGACCTTGGTGAAGTGCCAATTGTTCACCGCAGCAAGCTCCTTGCCCGTAAGCTGAGCATCCTTGCGAATGTTCCTGAGCCTGTCGCCAAATGCTGCTCTCGCGGCTTGAGCCTGTTCTGTCACTGCTGGGCAGGCTTGTAGTCGTTGTGTCGAACCGACACGGCCCACACCGCTTCAAAAGCGTTTCGGCAAAGCCGAACCATATCGGGATCGGTGTAGAGTTGACGCTCAATGACGTTGCCGTCGCCACCAAAGACGCCAAATACAACGGCATCGTCATCAAACAGCCAGAAGTCGTTTCCTGGTAGCGGGATCGCTGACACAAGACGGCGAGGGATCCAACGAATATCCTCCCCGGCGTCAAGGTTCGGCTGAGTGACGCTGTAGGCCCACCTCTGATAGTCCGTGAGAGGCTCCGAGACCACGCATGCACGCCGGTAGCTCTTCCCCTGAGCGATACCTCTTCGCACCCGGTCACACCATGGCCTGAGCCATTCAAGGTCGTCCGGTTCCCCGGCCTTCCAGCGTTCAACCTTCTCAAGATCTCCCGTGTCGTAGAAGTCTCTCAATTCCAAGTGCAGGGCTTCCCGCTTGAAGGACTCAAAGAGCTTCTTGCGGTCTTGTCCGGTAATCAGCTTCACAGTTCACCCTTCATGTATTTCTCGGCCAGCAGTCGCACCAGTCCATCAGGAATCTCAAGGTACGTTTCGTTGTCCGCAAGGTTCCTCAGTTGGTCGCGGACTTCGGAACCAGTCATGCTCCACCCTTGAACAACCCATGTCCCCTTGTCTGTCCGGTAGAACGCTGGACAGTCGTCATCGGTGCGAGAAGCGGGATCTTTGCAAACGAAGTTAAGGCGCATGGCTGCCCTCCCTGCGGGGGGTTGCTCGAAGTTACTCGGTTCCAGCGTCCAAGTCCGGTGAGAGGTCCGTCAAGAGACTTGCTCAAAGTTGCTCGTAGACGGGAGATCGGCGAAAGTTCCTGTGAGAAGCCTGATCATTCATTATCCCAGGGGCATATGGGCGAAGCTCCCCGTCCGTCGGTTATGGCCGCTGGTGCCCTTAGAGGGTATGAGAGAACCCCGCACGGTCGTTGCCGTACGGGGCCCTGGTCACCTGCTTCCCGGGAAGCCATGGGGAAACGGGGAGACGTGAGACGAATTTGAGCGGGTTGTTGTGTTCCTCTGTTTGGGCTTAAAAGCCCTGGTCAGGAGCCGTCAGCACTCGATGACATTCACGGCGAGGCCGCCTCGGCTCGTCTCCTTGTACTTGTCGAGCATGTCGCGGCCGGTGTCGCGCATGGTCTTGATGGCCTTGTCCAGGGACACGAAGTGGCGGCCGTCGCCGCGCAGCGAGATCCGGGCGGCGCTGATGGCCTTGATGGCGCCGACGGCGTTCCGCTCGATGCAGGGGACCTGGACGAGGCCGCCGACGGGGTCGCAGGTGAGGCCCAGGTTGTGCTCGATGCCGATCTCCGCGGCGTTCTCCACCTGCTCCGGGGTGCCGCCGAGGACCTCGGTCAGGCCGGCCGCGGCCATCGAGCAGGCGGACCCGACCTCGCCCTGGCAGCCGACCTCGGCGCCGGAGATGGAGGCGTTCTGCTTGAACAGCGCCCCGATCGCGCCCGCCGTGAGCAGGAAACGGACCACGCCCTCGTCGTCGCGTCCCGGGACGAAACGGTCGTAGTAGTGCAGGACGGCGGGGATGATCCCGGCCGCGCCGTTGGTGGGCGCGGTCACGATGCGGCCCCCGGCGGCGTTCTCCTCGTTGACCGCCAGCGCGTACAGCGTCACCCAGTCCATGGCGTGCAACGGGTCGGACGCCTTCTCCGCCGCCAGCTGGCGCTGCAGCTGCGGCGCGCGGCGCCGGACCTTCAGGCCGCCGGGCAGCAGGCCCTCCCGGGTGCAGCCGCGGGTGACGCACGCCCGCATCACGTCCCAGAGCTCCAGCAGGCCCTCGCGGATCTCCTGGGGGCTACGGCCGAACGCCTGCTCGTTCTCCAGCATGAGCGCCGAGATCGACAGCCCCGTCTCGTCGCAACGTTCCAGAAGCTCGGCGGCGGTGTCGAAGCGGTACGGCAGGACGGTGTCGTCCGGCTTGATGCGGTCGGCGCCGGTGGCGTTCTCGTCCACGATGAAGCCGCCGCCGACGGAGTAGTAGACGCGCGAGCGCAGCTCCTCGCCCTCGGCGTCGAAGGCGGCGAAGCGCATCCCGTTGGGGTGGCCGGGCAGCGACAGCTTCCGCTCGAAGACCAGGTGCTCGTTGACGACGAAGGGGACCTCGTGGTCGTCGAACAGGCGCAGCGTGCCGCGCTCGCGGATCGCCGCGAGCCGCCCGTCGACGGTGTCCACGTCGACGGTCTCGGGCTTGTCGCCCTCAAGGCCGAGGATCACGGCCTTGTCGCTGCCGTGCCCCTTGCCGGTGAGGCCCAGCGAACCGTACAGGACGGCCCGCACCGACCCCGTCTTCTCCAGCAGCCCGTCCCGGTGCAGGCCGCGCGCGAACCGGTGCGCCGCCGCCATCGGCCCGCCGGTGTGCGAGGACGACGGCCCGATGCCGATCTTGAACAGGTCGAAAACGCTGATGGCCATGGTTGCCTCGTTGCGGCGAGCGCCCCCTCCGCGCGGAGGGGGCGCCTCGCGATCACAGGTTCGGGTACAGGGGGTGCGCGTCCGACAGCGCCGTCACCCGGGCCGCCAGGGCGTCCCGGTCGAAGGACGGCTGGAGGGCGAGCGCGATCACGTCGGCGACCTCGGTGAAGTCGGCGGCGGAGAAGCCGCGGGTGGCCAGGGCCGGCGTGCCGATCCGCAGGCCGGAGGTGACCATCGGCGGGCGCGGGTCGTTCGGGACGGCGTTCCGGTTGACCGTGATGCCGATGTCGTGCAGCCGGTCCTCGGCGTCCCGGCCGGTGAGCTCGGAGTCCACCAGGTCGACCAGGACGAGGTGCACGTCCGTCCCGCCGGTGAGGACCTTCACGCCGGCCTTCGCCGCGTCCTCGGCGAGCAGCCGGGCCGCGAGGATCCTGGCGCCCTCGACGGTACGGGCCTGCCGGTCGCGGAACTCGTCCGACGCGGCGATCTTCAGGGCGACCGCCTTGGCGGCGATCACGTGCTCCAGCGGGCCGCCCTGCATGCCGGGGAAGACGGCCGAGTTGATCTTCTTGCCGAACTCCTCGCGGGCGAGGATCAGCCCGCCGCGCGGACCACCGAGCGTCTTGTGCGTGGTGGTGGTGACGATGTCGGCGTGCGGGACGGGGGAGGGGTGCAGCCCCGCCGCGACCAGCCCGGCGAAGTGCGCCATGTCCACCATGAGCAGCGCCCCGACCGAGTCGGCGACCTTGCGGAACGCCTCGAAGTCGAGCCGGCGCGGATAGGCCGACCAGCCCGCCACGATCATCTTGGGCCGGTGCTCGGCCGCGAGCGCGGCGACCTCGTCCATGTCGACCAGGCCGTCCTCGGCGCGGACGTGGTAGGGCACCACGTTCAGCGTCTTGCCCGAGTAGTTCAGCCGCATGCCGTGGGTCAGGTGGCCGCCGTGCGCGAGGTCGAGCCCGAGAATGGTGTCGCCGTGCTGCAGCAGGGCGAAGTAGACCGCGGTGTTGGCCTGGGCGCCGCTGTGCGGCTGGACGTTCGCGTGCTCGGCGCCGAACAGCGCCTTGGCGCGGTCGATGGCGAGCTGCTCGGTGACGTCCACGTACTCGCAGCCGCCGTAGTAGCGCTTGCCGGGGTAACCCTCGGCGTACTTGTTCGTCAGGACGGAGCCCTGCGCCTCCAGCACCGAGACGGGCGCGAAGTTCTCCGACGCGATCATCTCAAGGGTGGACTGCTGCCGGCGCAGCTCGGCGGCGACGGCCTCGGCGACCTCCGGGTCGGCCGTGGCCAGCGGGTCGAACATGCCCACGGGCTAGTCCTCCTCGATCAGCTTGGTGTACTCGGCGGCGTCGAGCAGGTCGCCCGGCTCGTCCACGACCCGGATCTTGAAGATCCAGCCCTCGCCGTAGGGGTCGTCGTTGATGACCTTGGGCTCGTCCACCACGGCGCTGTTGATCGCGGTGATCTCGCCGCTGACGGGGGAGTACAGGTCGCTGACCGACTTGGTGGACTCCACCTCGCCGCAGGGCTCCCCGGCCGTGACGGCCTCCCCCTCCGACGAGTGCAGCTCAAGGTAGACGATCTCGCCCAGGGCGTCGGCGGCGTGCGCGGTGATGCCGACGGTGACGATGCCGTCCTCGCCGCCGAGACCGGCCACCCACTCGTGCTCTTCGCTGTAACGCAGCTGCTCCGGAACGCTCACGATGCTTCTCTCTCCAGGTCTCAGGAACGCTTGTAGAACGGCAGGGCGACCACGTCGACCGGCTCCCGCCTGCCGCGGACGTCCACGGCGAGGTCGGTCTCCCCGACGCCGCTGTCGAGGTAGGCCATGGCGATCGGCTTGCCCAGTGTGGGGGACGGCGCGCCGCTCGTCACGACCCCGACCGGCGTGCCGTCGGACGCGACGACCTCGTACCCCTTGCGCGGGGCACGACGCCCCCGCGCCACCAGCCCGACGAGCCTACGGCCCACCGGCGTCTGAGCCTGCGCCGCCAGGACCGCCTTGCCGACGAAGTCGACGGGCTTGTCCAGCTTCACGACGCGGCCGAGGCCCGCCTCGAACGGGGTCGTCTCGGTGGTCAGCTCGTTCCCGTACAGCGGCATGCCCGCCTCCAGGCGCAGCGTGTCGCGCGCCGACAGGCCCGCCGGCACGACGCCCTCGACCGCCGCCAGCTCACCCCAGAGCCGCACGGCGTCGGCCGCGTCCACGAACAGCTCGAACCCGTCCTCGCCCGTGTACCCGGTGCGCGCGACGAGCGCGTCGACACCGGCCACCTTGTCGGCGAGGATCGCGTAGTACCGCAGGTCCGCCAGCGGCGCCCCGGTGAACCCCTCCAGGATCGACTGGGCGCGCGGCCCCTGCAGGGCGATGAGCGCGTAGGAGTCCGACCGATCCTCCACCACCGCGTCGAAGCCCGCGGCCCGCTCCGTCAGCTCGCCCAGCACCGTCGCGGCGTTCGCGGCGTTGGCGACCACCAGCCACGTCTCGTCCGCGAGCCGGTAGACGATCAGGTCGTCCAGCACCCCGCCGTTGTGGCCGCAGATCATCGTGTACCGGGCCTTGCCCACCGCCATCGGCGACAGGTTCCCGACCAGCGCGTGGTCCAGCGCGGCCCCCGCCCCCGGCCCCACGAGGAAGATCTCCCCCATATGGGACAGATCGAACAGCCCCGCCCCCGTCCGGACGGCCTTGTGCTCGGCCGTCTCGCTCGCATAGCGCAACGGCATCAGGTAACCCGCGAAATCGACGAGGTTCGCGCCGAGGTCCCGATGGACATCGTGCAGCGGCGTCTTCTTGACGTTCGGATCGGCGGACATGGGTTCGGCTCCTTCGTCGCGGGCGCGCGCGGTCCATCGTCCCACTCGCGCACCGGGCGTTCCGGTGCCTCCCCCTCTGTCATCGGCGCCTGAGAGTTTCACCCGCACGACGGCGAGCTTTCACCTTCGGCGGGGGACCTGGTCCCCGCTTTCCAGAGGTCGCCTCGTCCGTGCGGTCCGTGGGCCTGAGAGGTTCCGGGGAGGATTTGCTCCTTCGGCGGCCCACGCTGGCAACGAGGGCACTCTCCCGCACGGGATCAGCGGCTGTGTTGAATATACAGTTCCCTCGGCGTCGGGCGCTGGGGCGCCCTCCTTCAACGGGAACTGTGCGATCGCTGGCATCGCTCCGGCTCGCCCAGGGGCTCGCTGCGCGATCGGGTTCTCGCAGGCTCGAACCCGGCTTCGCACGCGATCGCAGACGGTGGCGGCGGGATGGCCTTACTACCTAAAGGTGGCGGCTTGTTGTCCGGCGCGTGTGATCTCAGTGTTCATCTGGGGCTTGCTCGGCGTCCGGCGTCTGGTTGCCTTGCCGTCTCGGGTTGTCATGATGCGGGCTGGCGGGCCCGTGGCCGGCTTCCTGGGGGCGCCACATGAACCTCACCGTGTGGCAAGTCGTTGCTTGGACCTCAGGTTTGCGATCAGCGGATGGCTGCGATCGCGTGCGAAGCCGGGTTCGAGCGAAGCGAGACCCTGATCGCGCAGTTCCCGTTGAAGGAAGGCGCTCTAATCAGGGTTAATTAGTGTTGGCGGGGGTGGTGTTGAGGGTGAGGCCGGTGGTGGTCAGGCAACCGTCGATCACGTCGGGGTGGTGCTGGATCACCTTGAGGCGGTGCTTGATCATGGCGGTGAGGTGGTCCAGGTCGGTGGCCAGGAAGTTGGCCATGGAGCGTTTCAGCAGTGACCACACGCTCTCAGCCGGGTTGAGGTCGGGCGCGTAGGCGGGCAGGTGGAACACCGTCAGCCAGTCGGCGTGGGCGTCGATGAACGCGCGCATCGCCTTGGAGTGGTGGACGTTCAGGTTGTCCCAGACCAGCACGATCTTCCCGCCGGGTAACTGCTGGTGAGCGGCCTGAAGCATGCTTGTGTACTCGGCCAGGGTGAAGGCGGCGCGTTCGCCTTTGCGGCGGCGGTAATGGTGCAGCCGGTAGATCAGCCGGGACCGCTCACCCGGGCGGTAGCAGACCATCCCGGC
>NZ_CAACVB010000192.1 GCF_900659635.1 Actinomadura roseirufa
GTGGTGGGCCAGCTCGGCCGCCGAGCCCCGCCGCCCCTGCGGCGCCGCGGCCAGCAGCCGGGCGAACGCGGCGTGCAGCCGGGTCCGCTCGCCGGGCAGCAGGTCGGCGTAGACGGCCTCGCGCAGCAGCGCGTGCCGGAAGGTGTAGCCGGCGCCGGACGGCACGAGGAGCTGGTGCGAGACGACCTCGCGCAGCGCCTCCCCGGCCGCCGCCTCGTCGAGCCCGGACACGCGGCGGACCAGCTCGTCCTCGACGCCGCGGCCGGCGACCGCGGCGGCCCGCACGACGCGCTGGGCGCCCTCGGTCAGCCGCTCCACCCGCGACAGCAGCAGGTCGGCGAGGCCGGCGGGCAGCTCCTCGCCGGTGCTCTCGGCGGAGAACAGCTCCCCGGCGTAGAAGGCGTTGCCCTCCGAGCGGCGGTGGACCCGCTCGACGACCTCCGCGGTCACCGGGGCGGCCCCGGCGGCGAGCGCGGCCAGGTACTCGGCGGTCTCGCCCGGCCGGAACGGGGCGACCTCCACGCCGGTGACGTTCGGCAGCCGCAGCAGCTCCGCGACGACGGGGCGCAGCGGGTGCCGGCGGTGCAGGTCGTCGGAGCGGTAGGTGCCGATGAGGCAGACCCGCTCGCGCTGCAGCACCCGGCTGAGGAAGGTCAGCAGGTGGCGGGTCGAGCGGTCGGCCCAGTGCAGGTCCTCCAGCACGAGCACGACGGGACGGTCGCGGCCGAGCTCGCCGAGCAGCCCGAGGACGGCGCCGAACAGCTGCTGCTGGCCGAGTTCGGAGGCGGTGCCCGGCCCGCCGTCGCCGTCGGGCAGCAGCCCGCCGAGCACGGGGCGCGACTCCAGCGCGGCGCGGACGGCCTCGGCCTCCGGGGCGGCGGCGCCCGCGCCGCTCCACAGCGCGTCCGCCAGCGGCAGGTAGGGCATGCTCTCGCCGAGTTCGGCGCACTGCCCGACGAGCACGGCGCAGCCCCGGTCGCGGGCGGTGGCGGTGAGCGCGTCCACCAGATGGGTCTTGCCGACCCCGGCGTCGCCGCTGACCAGCACGACCCCGGCGGTGCCGGCGGCGGCGCGGTCCAGCGCGGCCGTGAGCGCACCGAGCTGGGCCGTCCTGCCGATCAGCACCCGGCGCCTTCGGGTCTCGCGTACTCCATGCCGCACAGTATCCCATCGGGCGGTACGGGGGACGGCGCGCGAAGGCCCCGGATCCGAACCGGATCCGGGGCCCCGGGGGACGGAGGCGTCAGCCGACCAGGGCGGGGGTCCGGCCGTCCGCGCTCTCCGCCGGGTCCTGCGTCGCGTCCTCCAGCGTGCGCTCCGACTCGTCCTCCGCGCGCGGCGCCGGCACCGCCGCGGCCTCGGGCTCGGGCAGCAGCCGCGCGTAGGCGCGCAGCGTCTCGGCGGCGATCCGGTCCCAGGAGTAGCGGGAGCGGGCCCGGTCGGCGGCGGCGATCGAGTAGCCGTGCAGCGTCGTCTCCTCGGCGAGCAGCCGCCGGACGGTCCGTCCGATCACCACCGGCCGTCCGGCCGGCACGTGCAGGCCGGTGATCTTGTCGAGCACCTCGTCGGCGTTGCCGCCCACCGGGGTCGCGGCCACCGGGACGCCGCAGGCCATGGCCTCCAGCGGCACCGCCGGGGACGGCTGGGCGGGGGCGAGGCTCAGCACGAGGCGGGCGGTGCGCAGCAGCTTGGGCAGCGCCTTGCGGGGCAGCCGGCCGAGGAAGATCACCCGGTCGGCGACGTGGAGCTCCTTGGCCAGCAGGGTGAGCCGGTGCACGACCGGGTCGTTCTCCAGCTCCTCGCGCGCCGGGCCGCCGGCCACGGCCAGCTCGGCGTCCGGGACGTGCACCAGGGCGCGCAGCGCGGTGGCGACGTCGCCGGCCTCGAGGTCGCGGCAGACCATCACCAGCCGGTCCCGGTCGCCGCGCGGCATCGAGGGGCCGGTCTGGGTGAACAGGTCGGTGTCCACCGCGTAGGGGATCACGGCCATCGCGGGGCGGGGGACGCCCATCCGGACGGCCGCGGCGGCCTCCTCGCCGGTCCCGGCGAGGACGAGGCCGGCGCCGCGCCCGATGGCCCGCTCCAGCCGGTCGCGGTGCGGGTGCACCGGCCGGCCCGCGCGCCGCGCGGTGGCGGCCACGCCGTGGTAGCTGTGCGCGAACGGGATGCCGAGCTCGCGGGCGACGGCGCAGGCGGCCAGGCCGCCGATCCAGCCGTGGGCGTGCACGATGTCGGGCCGCCCGGCGCCCGACCAGCGGCGGCGCAGCGCGTCGGCGAGGTCGCGGACGTGCTCCAGCAGCTCGTCGTCGGTGAGCGGGCGGGCGGGGCCGGCGTCCAGGTGGACGAGCGCGGCGCCGGGGCCGAGCCGGACCCGGCCGCGGGCGGCGGGGTCGCGCCGCCGGGTGTAGACCGTGACGCGGTGGCCGTCGCCCTCTCCGGCGGCTCGGGCGAGCGAGCGGGCGAGGTCCCGGACGTGGACGGACTGCGCGTGTTCGCCGTCAAGGTCGGAGGCGGACACGAGAGCGATGTTCAGCGGGCGGTGCATGACGATCCTCCGGGGCAACACAGGGGAAGCCTGGAGGTATCTGCGTCGTAGACACCTGACTCGCAGGAATCTATTTCCGGGCGGTCACCGCGTCAAACCTCGCGAATCGGATCGCCGCCGCGTTCCGGGCCCCGCGACCCCATCGCCCTGCGGGAACGTCGTCCGGAGTGATCCTCGTCTCCCCGGAGGGCGGACCGGGAGGCGATACTGGAGGTGATGGACGACGAACCGCTCTGGTACGTGGCGTACGGGTCGAACCTCTTCCGCGAGAGGTTCGGCTGCTATCTGGCCGGGGGCCGCCCGCGCGGCGGCGCGCGGCACTACACCGGCTGCCGCGACCCCCGCCCGGCACGGGCCGAGCTGCCGGTCACGATTCCGGGCGGAATCTACTTCGCCCTGACGAGCCTGACCTGGGGCGGCGGAATGGCGTTCTACGACCCGGAGCTGCCGGGACGCGCCGCCGCGCGCGCCTACCTGCTGTCGCGCCGCCAGTTCTGTGACGTGCTCTCCCAGGAGATGCGCCGCCCCATCGGCACCGACCACGACCTGTCCGAGGTCGTCGAGACCGGCCGCCAGCGGCTCGGCCCCGGCCGTTACGAGACCCTGCTGAAGGTCGGGGAGCGCGGCGGGCACCCGATGCTCACCTTCACCGCGCCGGTGGGCGCCGCCGGGGCCGAGCTCAACGCCCCGGCCGCCGCCTACCTGCGGATGCTCGGCCATGGCCTGCGCGAGTCGCACGGCTGGCCCGCCGCCCGCGCCGCCGCCTACCTCGGCGCCCGCCCCGGCGCCCGGACGGCGTGGCCGGTCCACGCGCTCGTCTCGCTGCTGTCGGCCGCCCCCGGCGGGGCTCCGCACGACCCGGCGGGGGAGGGGACTAGCGTCGAGGCATGAAGACCGGTGACGTCGTCGACGACTTCGAGCTCCCCGACGAGACGGGCGAGCCCCGCACGCTGAGCGGACTCCTGGAGAAGGGCCCGGTCGTGCTGTTCTTCTATCCGGCCGCCCTGTCGCGCGGCTGCACCGCCGAGGCGTGCCACTTCCGCGACATCGTCGCCGAGCTGGCCGAGGCCGGCGGTCACCCGGTCGGCGTCAGCGGCGACACCGTGTCGCGGCAACGGGAGTTCGCCGACCGTCACACCCTCGGCTACCCGCTGCTGTCGGACGTGGACGGCACGGTGCGCGCTCGGTTCGGCGTCCGGCGCGGCCTCGCGCTCGCGCCGACGCGGCGGCGGACGTTCGTGATCGGGACCGACCGGCGCGTGCTGGCGGTCGTCGCGAGCGAGGTCCGGATGAGCGTGCACGCCGACCGCGCGCTGGCCGCCCTCCGCGCCGCCCGCTGACCGGCCCGCCCGCTGACCGGCCCGCCGGGCGGCGCCCGTCACCCGGAGGCGGGGACGACCGGGAGGACGATCGCGGACGGCCGGCCGGGGGAGTGGAAGATCTCCTGGTCGGCGGTGAGCATCGCGGTGGCCGTGCCGATGGGCTCGCCCGTGCCCGGGTTGCGCGCCACCCTCGGGTAGGCGCCGCTCGCCACCTGGACGCGGACGCGGTGGCCGCGGCGGAACCGGTGCCCGGCGGGCCACAGCTCGATCGCGACGCGGCGGACGCCGTCCGGGCCGGGCGGTGGTGAGTCCGGGACGAGCCGCCGCATCCCCTCGCACAGGTTGAGGGACTCACCCTCCGGTGTGACATCGCACACCCGCACCACGAAGTCGGTGTGCGCCCGGTTCGACCGGACGCGCAGGTCGGCGGTGACCGGGCCGATGATCTCCAGATCCTCCTCCAGCACGGCCGACGTGTAGGTCAGCACGTCGCGGCGCCGTTCGAGCCGACGCTGGTCGGTGGACGGCCTGGTCTCGCCCAGCAGGGTGGGGCCGCCGAGGAACGGGGTCGGGTGCTCCGGGTCGTACCGGTAGACGTCGGGCTCGGACTCCGGCGGCGCGTCCGGGGCGAGGGCGCCGTCGGGGTGCAGGTGCCAGCGCTCCTCGCGCATCCCGGGGACGGGCCAGTCGGGGAACTCGCGCCATTCGTCCGCGCCGGTGACGAACAGCCGGACGGGCTGCTCGCGGAGCCCGTCCGGGTCGTCCAGCAGGTGCGCGCGGAACCAGCGCACCGCCTCGCCGACCGAGCCGCGCATCATCCGCTGGTCGGCGTGGAACCACGGGCCGATCGTCAGGTGGGGGCGGTGCCCGGCCGCGCGCAGCGCCGCGTAGTCCTTGAGCTGCCAGGGCAGGAAGATGTCGTACCAGCCGCCGGTCATGTTCACCGGCGCCCGCACCCGCGCGACCGTCGGGCTGAAGTCGCGCTTGTCCCAGAAGGGGGTGTCGGGGCCGTTGACGAGCAGTTCCTGGAAGAAGCGCTGCTGCGCGCCGGTCGCGAGCCGGTCCAGCTCGGCGAGCGGGCGGCCCGACAGCGCCGCCCGGCGGGCGCGCCGCGGCGACATGATCCCGGTGGTGATGCCCGACAGCGAGTGCTTCATCCGGGCGGTCAGGTCGACCCAGATCAGCGCGGACTCCAGCGCGAACGTGCCGCCGACGTTCACCGCGTCCCGGAAGGTGGACGCGGTGACCTGCATGGACAGCGCCTTGAGCTCGGGCCCGGCCTCGGCGGCGACGGCCCACTGCACATAGCCGAGGTAGCTCGGGCCGTGCATGGCGAACGTCCCGCCGAACCAGGGCTGCCCGCGCAGCCACGCGATGGTGGCCAGGCCGTCCTCGCGCTCGTCCAGCGCCTCGAACACCCCGCCGGACCCGAAGCCGCCGCGGACGCTCTGCACCACCGCCTGGAACCCCTGCGAGGCGAACGCCTGCCCGCACATCAGCCCGAACGGCCCGCGCCGCCCGTAGGGGGAGCGGACGAGCACCGTCGGGGCGCCGTCGACGCCTTCCGGCGCGTACCGGTCGGCGAGCAGCGTCACGCCGTCGGCGGCCGGGACCTCCAGGTCCTTCTCGACCGTCACCCGATGGGGGCCGTTCTCCAGTCGTAGCGCCGCGACCCCCAGCCGGCGCATCATTCCCCCGCCTACCACTTGATCGATCGTAATCGCCACTCCGGTGTGCCGCGCGGGTGCCCTCGCGTCCGCGACGCGTCTCACACTCTCCGCCCGTTCACTACGATCAGTGGCGAAATCAGGACGGGTGCCACAGATCGAACAGTCCGTGCACCGCCGGACAAGTGGGGCCGAGGGCCCGCCGGCGGCCGCCGGCGGAGGAGAGGTCCACACCATGCCCGAGTCGCGCGAGCGGGGGCGAGAGGGAAGCCATGGATGAGCTGAGCTGGGGGCGGATCATCGCCGCGGCCAGCGTGATGGTGGCCGCGCTCGCGGTCGCCGTCGTGCTGCGGCTGCTGACCGGGCGGCTGTTCCGCAGGGCCGGGGACACCCGGTGGGCCTGGGACGACCTGGCGGCGCGGCTCGTGCGCGACCTCGCGGTGCCCGTCGCGCTGCTGGGCGGCGCCTGGATCGCCGCCGAGGTGCTGCAGCTGCCGCCGAAGACGCTGGACGTCACCTCCCGCGTGCTCAGCGCCGCCACGATCTTCATGGTGTCGCTGGCGCTGGCGCGGCTGATCGCGGGCTCGGTCACCTCGATCGCGCTGGCCCGGCAGGGCGTCGCCGCGAACGTGACGATCTTCGCGAACATCACCAAGGTGATCGTGCTCGGCGTGGGCGTCCTGGTGATGCTGCAGAGCCTCGGCGTCTCGATCACCCCGCTGCTCGGCGCCCTGGGCGTCGGCGGCCTCGCGGTGGCGCTGGCGTTGCAGGACACCCTCGCCAACCTGTTCGCGGGCGTGCACGTCCTGGCGTCCAAGACCATCGAGCCGGGCGACTACATCAAGCTGAGCAGCGGGCAGGAGGGGTACGTCGTCGACATCAACTGGCGCAACACCTCCATCCGCACCCTGTCGGACAACATCGAGGTCATCCCGAACCAGCGGTTCTCCGACACGATCCTCACCAACTACCACCGGCCCGCGCAGGACATGTCGCTGCTGCTCCAGGCCCGGGTGCCCTACGACGCCGACCTGGAGCGGGTCGAGAAGATCGCGATCGAGGTCGGCGAGGAGGTGATGGCGGACGTGCAGGGCGGCGTGAAGGACGCGGAGATCCTCGTCCGCTTCCACACCTTCGGCGAGTCGTCCATCGACTTCACCGTCATCCTCCGCACGAGCGAGTTCGGCGACCAGTTCCGCATCAAGCACGAGTTCGTGAAGCGGCTGCACCGGGCCTTCCGGCAGGAGGGCATCGCGACCCCCTACCCGCGCCGCCACGTCACGCTGGACGAGCGGGCGCCCGCGGGCGGCGTCACCGGCTGACCCGCCGCGCCCGCTCCTCAGGGGCGGAGGATGGGGAGCAGCACCTCGTCCACGAGCGAGGTCAGGTACTCGTCGCGGATCTCGCCGCCCACGGTGAGGTTGTGGTAGACGATCATCGCCGGGCCGACGTTCGCGACCTGCCGCGTCACCGCGGCGGGCCGGACCTCGCCGCGCTCGGCGCCCCGGGCCAGCGCCTCGTGGATCGCGGCCTTGACCGGCTCGGAGATGCGCTGCCTGACGACGTCGTGCAGCAGCCCGCCGCCCTCCGACCGGTCCTCCTTGAGCACCCTGAACGCGGTGCCGCGGCAGGCGTCCAGGGTGTCGCGCAGGATCGTCAGGACCGCCAGGAGGTCGGTGCGGACCGTCCCGGTCGAGACGGCGGCCGGCGGATCGGGCAGGGCGTGCCGGAGCGCGTCGCTCACGAGCTCCTCCTTGGACGTCCAGCGCCGGTAGAGCGCGGCCTTGCCGGTGCGCGCCGCGGCGGCGACGCCCTCCATGGTCAGCCGGCGGAAGCCGACCTCCGCCAGCTGCGCCAGCACGGCGTCGTAGATCGCGGTCTCGAGGTCGGCGCCGCGGCGGCGCGTGCCCGCGGTCATGCCCGCCCTCCCATAATAGTGAACGCTGGCGTTCTCTTTCGAGCCGATCGGTGGTACGTTCTCCGCATAGTGTACGTCGCCGTTCCTTAAATTCTCATCTCGGAGGGTCCTCGTGACCACGTCTCACGGGCGGACCACCGCGCCGCTGGAGCCCCTCGCTCCCAAGGCCGCCCCGCCGCCCTTTCTGCGCCGTCCGGGCGTCGTCCTCGCCGTCATCGTCGGCTGCCAGCTCATGATCGCGGTCGATACCTCCGTCGTCACCATCGCGCTCCCGCGGGTCCGGGACGGGCTCGGGCTGTCGACCGGCGGGCTCGCCTGGATCCAGAACTCCTACATGCTCGCATTCGGCGGGCTGCTGCTGCTCGGCGGGCGCGCGGGCGACGTGTTCGGCCGCCGCCGCGCCTT
The DNA here is from genome assembly GCF_900659635.1 of Actinomadura roseirufa. Classification (GTDB taxonomy): domain Bacteria; phylum Actinomycetota; class Actinomycetes; order Streptosporangiales; family Streptosporangiaceae; genus Spirillospora; species Spirillospora roseirufa. Next base: position 7,858 of record NZ_CAACVB010000192.1, read on the forward strand.
CACCGCGGGGCTCGTGGCCTTCACCGCGGCGTCGCTGCTCGCCGGGCTCGCCACGGCCGGCTGGTTCCTGCTGGCGGCGCGCGCCGTGCAGGGCGCTGCGGGCGCCGTCGCCGCGCCGAGCGGGATGGCACTGATCGCCACGAACTTCGAGGGCCCGGCCCGGGTGCGCGCGCTCAGCGTGTTCTCCGCCGTGGCCGGAGCGGGCGGCGCCGTCGGCATGGTGGCCGGCGGCGTGCTGACCGAGGCGGTGTCGTGGCGGTGGGTCTTCTTCGTCAACGTCCCGGTCGGCCTGGTGCTGGCGCTGCTCGCCCCCCGGGCGCTCGGCGAGACCGAGCGGCGGGCCGGCCGGTTCGACGTCCCCGGGGCCGCCGCCGCGGTGACCGGGATGACCTCCCTGGTGTACGCGCTGATCCGGGTCGGCTCGGACGGCTGGGGGGACGGCCTGGCGCGGGCGGCGTTCGCCGCCGCCGCGGTGCTGCTGACCGCGTTCGTCGCGATCGAGCACCGGGTCGGGCAGCCGCTCATGCCGCTGTGGTTGTTCACCGCCCGGGCCCGCGCGGGGTCCTACGCGATCCTGGCGCTGGTCGTCGCGTCGATGTTCGGGTCGTTCTTCTTCCTGACGCAGTACCTGCAGCAGCAGCTCGGATACGGGCCGCTGCGCGCGGGCTTCGCGTTCCTGCCCCTGGTGGCCCTGCAGTTCGCGACCGTGCGGACCGTCCCGCGGCTGCTGCCCCGGCTCGGTGCCCGGACCATCGTGGTGGCCGGCACGCTCCTGATCGTCGTGGGGCTGGCCGGGCTGTCGCGGCTGTCGGCCGGCGACGGCTACGCGGCCGGGGTGCTCGTGCCGTTCATGCTGCTCGGCATGGGCGCCGGCATGGTGATCCTGCCGCTGAACGCGACGATCCTCGGCAGCGTGACCGCCGAGCACTCCGGGGCCGCCTCGGGCGTCGCGCAGGCGATGCTGTGGTCGGGCGGCTCGTTCGGCTCGGCCGTGATGGTCACCGTCTACGGGTCCGCGGCGACCGAGGCGGACCCGATGCGCGGGATGGACGCCGCCTACGCGACCGGCGCGGTCTTCGCCGTGGCCGCGCTGGTGACGGCCCTGATCGTCCTGCCAGGCCGCGCCGCCGCCGCGCGCGGGACCGGCTGAGCACGGCGTCGGCTGAGCACGCGCCGGCTGAGCACGCGCCAGCTGAGCACGCGCCGGCTGAGCACGGCGTCGGCTGAGCACGCGCCGGCTGAGCACCAGGGCCGGCGCGGCGGCGTCCCCTACTCCGGTGGGGACGCCGCCTCGCCGAACCAGGCGAGGAACTCGGCCTGGCCGAACATGCGGGCGGCGTCGACGGCCGACGGCGTGCCCGCGCGGGGGTCGGCGCCCGCGTCCAGCAGGGCCCGCACCACGTCGGCCTCCTGCTTGAACACCGCGCCGGCCAGGGGACGCTGGCCGCGGTCGTTCGCGCGCTCCGGGTCGGCGCCCCGCGCCGTCAGCGCCCGCACCGTCGCGGCGTGCCCGTGGTAGGCGGCGAGCATGAGCAGCGTGTCACCGCGGTCGTTGGCGAGGTTCACCGGCAGGCCCGCCTCGAGATAGGCGACGAGCCGCGCGGTGTCGCCCTCCCGTGCCATCGCGAACACGCGGGTCGCGAACTCCGCCAGCTCCGGGTCGGGCTCGGTCATGCCCGTCAGCCTACCGGCCGCCGCCGTTGGCCCGGAGGCCCGCCAGCCGCCCGCCGAGGCTGTCCTCGCCGTACTCCAGGTCCTTCTCCAGCGCGACGAGCGCGCCGTCCTCGGGGAAGGAGGTGAAGCGCACGTCGTCGGCCAGTGTCCGGATGATCAGCAGGCCACGGCCCTCCTCGGCGCCGGGATCGGGGTCGGGCACGCCGCCGGGGTCGAAGCCCCCGCCCGAGTCGATCACTTTGATGACGCACCGGCGGTCCAGGATCGTCACGCGCACGGTGTAGTCGTCTCCCTCGGTGGCGTGCCTGATCACGTTCGTGCACGCCTCGGTGAGCATCACCTCGATGTCGCCGCAGATCTGGTCGTCCACACCGAGCGCCCGCAGTGCCGAGTCCAGGATCCGCCGGGTGGCGGGGACACTGGCGGCGTCGCGCGGCAGCAAGAGGTCAAGGCTAATCTCCACATCGTCTCCGTCGTCGTCATCCCGTCCCCTCACTGGTGCCCCGGGCGCCGCGCCCAAACCTCGCCGCGCCCGCGGCCGGCCGTGGACTCCCAGGCCGGCCACGCCCCACGGGCGACGATCCGCAGCACCAGCGCGCCGATGTTCCACGCGTCGTCGGCGCCGCTGTGGTGCCGTCCCTCCAGCGGGAGCCCCGCGTGCCGCAGCGCCCCGGCCATGCCCGGCCGCCGCGGCAGGCCGTGCGCCGCGGTGTACACCGCCTTGGCGTTGGCGTGCCGCCGCCCGAACGGGTACCGGACGCCCGCCGCCGCGCACTGCCGCTCGAACTGCTTGCGGTCGTAGTCCCCCCAGCTCGCCCACGCCCGGGAATGCCCGCGGTGCTCGCGCTCCAGCAGCGCGCACGCCTCGCGGAAGGACAGGCCGCCGCCGACCTCGTCCGGCGTGAGGCCGGTCAGCTCGGTACAGAACGCGCTGACCTCGGACCGCTCCGGCCGGACGAGCACGCGGTGCCGCTCCACCCGCTCGCGCGCCTCCAGGTCGACGACGCACAGCCCGATCTCGATGATCTCGCTGGGCCGCCCGCCCGCGTCCGAGGGCCGCTCCCAGCAGGTGGCCTCCACGTCGACGACGTTGAGGAAGCGCCCGATCGTCTCGTCCATGCCGGGGACGGTACCGGCGGGCGGCCCCGCCTCACGACGGGTTTTCCGGCCGCGGCGCGTAGGCGTCGACGTACTCCTGACCGGACAGCTTCTGGATGGCCCGCATGATCTCGTCGGTGATCTCGCGCGCCGCCCGGCCGCGCGGCGTCGCGGTGTCCCGGCCGCGGAACTCCATCGGGGCGCCGATCCGAACCCCGATCCGGCCGGGCCTCGGGACGACCCGGCCGCGCGGCTGGACCCGGTCGGTGCCCTCGATCGCCACGGGCAGCACGGGGGCGCCGGTCCGCATCGCCAGCCGCCCCACCCCCGTCCGTCCCCGGTAGAGGCGCCCGTCGGGGGAGCGGGTGCCCTCCGGGTGGATCGCGAAGGCCCCGCCCTCCTCCAGCACCCGCGCCGAGGTCTCGAGCGCGTCGAGCGCGGCGCGCCCGCCCGACCGGTCGACGGCGATCGCGCCGACGCCGCGGAAGAACGTCGCCGTCGCCCGCCCCCGCATCCCCGGGCCGGTGAAGTACTCGTTCTTGCCGAGGAAGCGCACCCGCCGCGGCACCATCAGCGGCAGCACGAACGAGTCCAGGAACGCCAGGTGGTTGGCGGCGAGGATCACCGGGCCCCGCCGCGGCACGTGCCGCAGCCCGCTCACGCTCGGCAGGAACGCCACGCGCATCGCCGGGCCGAGCAGGACGTGCTTCATCATCGGGTAGATCAGGCGTTCGGGGTCCATTCCGAGGAGGCTATGGGCCCCGGCGTCCAGGCCGGGGTGCCGCCCCCTTACAACAACGGACCCCGGAAAATTGGAGGAATCCTCCATTGCCTCCGCCGATGCGCCGCGTCGCGGGCGCTCAGCCCGCCGTGGCGGCCCGGTCGCTGCGCACCGCCCGGCGCACGGCGTCCGCCGCCGGCCCGGTCCGGGCCGTCAGCTCCGCGATCCGCCGCCGGTACCGGCGCCGGTCCGCGCGGGGCAGCACCGTCGCCATCTCCCCGGCCGCGGCGAGGGCCACCGCCGCGGCGTCGTAGCTGTTGACGTGCGCGACGGGGCGCCCCCGCAGCGCCGACGACGCCCCGCCCCACAGCGCCTTGACCACCCGCGGGTCGCGGACCTCGATCTCCCGGCGGGTGAACGGGCCGAGCACCCGGCGCCGGCGCACCCGGATCCAGCCGTCCCGCTCCAGCTCGCCGCGGACCTTCGCCACCATGGCCCGGCCGCCCTTGCGCACCCAGTGCTGCCAGGTGCGCGGCCTGGACCGCCCGATCTGCTCCAGCAGCCCGTACGGGTCCTCGCCGGGCGTGCCCGGCGCCGGCCGGCGCCGCTCGTCGACCAGCCGCCCGTCCAGGTACAGCTCGGTGAGCGCCGCGGCGCGCAGCACGTACCCGAGCCGCGATCCGCCGCCGCGCATCCGCCGCCTCGGCGGGTCGTACGCCAGCAGGTACATCCGCGCCGGCAGCGAGTCCGGAACCTCGACCATGGCTAATCCTCGCTCCCGTCCCCGTCTCCGTCCGTGTCCGGGGACACGCCGTCCCCGTCGCCGGTCTTGCGCGGCCGCCCGCGGCCGCGCATCCGCGCCGCCGTCCCGGGCATCCGCCCCGCCTCGGCGAGCGCCTGCCGGAGCAGGAACTCGATCTGGGCGTTGGTACTGCGCAGCTCGTCCCCCGCCCACCGGGCCAGCGCGTCGTGCACGGCCGGGTCGAGGCGCAGCAGGATCTTCTTGCGCGCGGAGGCCACGGGTCACTGGTAGAGCGTGCCCGTGTTGACCACCGGCTGGGCGTCCCGGTCGGCGCACAGCACCACCAGCAGGTTGCTGACCATCGCCGCCTTGCGCTCCTCGTCCAGGTCCACGACGTTCTCCTCGTCCAGCCGCTCCAGCGCCAGCTGGACCATGCCGACCGCGCCCTCCACGATCCGCTGCCGCGCCGCCACGACCGCGCCCGCCTGCTGCCGCCGCAGCATCGCCTGCGCGATCTCCGGCGCGTACGCCAGCCGGGTGATCCGGGACTCGATGATCTCGACTCCGGCCGAGGCCACCCGCAGCGACAGCTCCTGCGACAGCTGCGCGGTGATCTCGTCGGCGTTGTCGCGCAGCGAGATCCGGTCCCCGGCGTCGTAGGGGTAGCTGCCCGCGATGTGCCGGACCGCCGCCTCCGTCTGGAACGCCACGAACTCCACGAAGTCGTCGACCTCGAACACCGCCCGGGCGGTGTCGGCCACCTGCCACACCACGACGGCCGAGATCTCGATCGGGTTCCCGTCCAGGTCGTTCACCTTGGCGATCCCGGTCTCGTGGTTGCGGATCCGGGTCGACACCCGCCGCCGTTCGGTGATCGGGTTCACCCAGCGCAGCCCGTCCGTCCGGACCGTCCCGGTGTACCGGCCGAGCACCTGCAGCACCCGGGCCTCGCCCGGTGCCACCGGCGTGAGCCCGGCGCCGAGCACCAGCCCCGCCAGGACGAGCACGACTCCCGCCGTGATCCCGCCCGCGAGGGCGCCCCCGCCGCCCAGGACGATCCCGGCCGCGACGGCGAGTCCCCCCGCCACGATCAGCGCCAGGGCCAGGCCCAGCATGGGCCAGCCGCCCCTGTCGTGCCCCGTCCGCTCCGAAATCTGCGGCCGCGGTATCGCGACCCGTCCCGCCTCGTCCACCGGAACCCCCTCTATGTGTTATCGCCAAACTAGCAAAGTGATATCACTTTTCCAAGTCCGGCTCCGCCGCCTGCCGGTCGGGGATCACCTTGGGCACGCCGCGCAGGGTGACGAGGGCGAAGACGGCGACCAGGGCGGCCAGGGAGGCGCTGCACAGCAGGGCGGCGTGCATGCCGTCCACGAAGGCGGCGCGGGCCGCGGCCGTGAGCCCCGAGGACAGCCGGCCGGGCAGCCCGGCCGCGACCTGGACGGCGCCGGCCAGGGAGTCGCGGGCCGTGGCCGCCGCGGGGGCGGGGACGCCGGCCGGCACGTCCAGCGCGTCGCGGTAGACGGCGTTCAGGACGCTGCCGAGGATCGCCATGCCGAGCGCGCCGCCGAGCTCGGTGGCCGTCTCGGAGATCGCGGACGCGGCGCCGGAGCGCTCCGCCGGCACCGACGCCAGGACGGTGTCGGACGTGACGGTCAGCGCCATCCCCATGCCGAGCCCCGACAGCAGCATCGCGGGGATCATCGCCGGGTAGGAGGTGTGCAGGCCGACGCCGAGGAACAGCGCGAACGCGGTGGCCGACACCGTCATGCCGAGCGCGACGACGCGGGCGCGGCCGAGCGCGGAGATCAGCGGCGGGGCCAGCGCCGCGCCGCCCACCATCGCGGCGAGCGCGCCGGGCAGCCCCGCCAGCCCGGCCCGCAGCGGCGACCAGCCGAGCGCGAGCTGGAAGAACAGCGAGAAGATCAGCGACTGGGCGACCAGCGCGAACATCGCGAAGGCGTTGCTGGCGACCGAGCCGCTGAAGGCGGCGCGGTGGAACAGCCGGACGTCGATCAGCGGTTCGGCGACCCGGGTCTGCCGGACGGCGAAGGCGGCGAGCGCGACCGCGCCGGCGAGGGCGGCGGCGGGCACGCGCGGCTCGTCCACGCCGTGCGCGGCGGCCTCCTTCACCGCGTACACCAGGCCGAGGACGCCGGCGATCGACAGCGGCACGCTCAGCAGGTCCATCCGGCCGGTCGCGGCGGGCCGCGCGCCGGGCAGCACGAGCGCCCCGGCGACCAGCGCCACCAGCATGATCGGGACGTTGATCAGGAACACCGAGCCCCACCAGAAGTGGTCCAGCAGCGCGCCGCCGACGACCGGGCCGAGACCGACCGCGAGGCCGCCGACACCGGCGAAGATCCCCACCGCCGTCGTCCGCTCGCGGGGGTCGGTGAAGGCGCGGCGGATGAGGCTCAGGCAGGACGGCATGAGCGTCGCGCCCGCGACGCCGAGCACGGCGCGGGCGGCGATCAGCAGCCCGGCGCTCGGCGCGTAGGCGGTCGCCGCGGACGCGGCGGCGAACAGCGCGGTCCCGGTCAGCAGCAGCCGCTTGTGCCCGATCCGGTCGCCGACGCCGCCCATGGTGATGAGCAGCCCGGCGAGCGCGAACCCGTAGGAGTCGGCGATCCACAGGATCTGCGTGGCCGAGGGGTGCAGGTCGGCGGCCAGATGGGGGACCGCCTGGTTCAGCGCGGTCAGGTCGATGCTCGGCACGAGGGCGAGCAACGCGCAGATCGCGAACGTGGCCCATTTGCGGGTCGATGTTTCCATGCCGGCAAGCGTCGCCGCCGGCGCTGACCGGCGGCGCACCGTCCGCTGACCGCCGCCGGGGGCCCGCCGCGGCGCGCCGGTCAGCGCCGATGGGCGGGCGGTCCTCGACGGGAGAGGGTCGGGGTCTCGGCGTGGGGGCGGCGCTGGGGGTGAGGGCCGTCTCATGGGTGGTGGCGCCGTCGGTGGGTTGTGGTGCGCCGGTGGGCGGGTGGCCGGTGGGGAGCGGGGTGGTCATGGGCGGGGGAGGGGCGGGCCTCCTAGA
>NZ_CAACVB010000193.1 GCF_900659635.1 Actinomadura roseirufa
CGGGTCGCCGCCGTCGTGTCGCGCGGCGGCCGCCCCGACCTCGCCGCCCCGTCGCTGGGCCGCGTCCGGGCCCCCGTCCTGCTGATCGTCGGCGGCCGCGACACCGAGGTCCTCGCGCTCAACGAGCAGGCCCGGCGGAGCCTCGACGACGCCGAGCTCCACGTGGTCTCGGGGGCGACGCACCTGTTCGAGGAGCCGGGCGCCCTGGAGGAGGTCACCACCCAGGCCGCCGACTGGTTCAACCGCCACCTGGCGGAGGCCACCTCTCCCTGACCGGGCCGCCGAGTCGTGCCGCCACAGACAAGCACTGTTCCGACAGAGCCAAGAGCACCGGCGGCCGAGGCGGTGGACTGGCCCGGACGATCGTTCCCAACCCCGACAGGAGCACGAGAATGAGTGAGGCGTCCGACATCGTCAAGGCCCACTACGCGGCCTCGGACCGCGGCGACCTCGGCGGCATGCTCGAGGCGTTCGCCGACGACGTCGCGTGGACCGAGATGGCCGGGTTCCCCTACGCGGGCACCTACGTCGGCCTCGACGCGATCAAGGCGGGCGTCTTCCAGCGGCTCGGCGCCGAATGGGAGGGCTTCCGCGCCGACCCGGACGAGCTCGTCGACGGCGGCGAAGGCGTCGTCGTGGCCATCGGCCACTACTCGGGCACCTACCGGGCGACCGGACGGGCCATGCGCGTCCGCTTCGTGCACCGCTGGCAGGTCGAGAACGGCGCGGTCACGGGCTTCGAGCAGTTCTGCGACACCCACCTCGTCCGCGAGGCCATGGGGTGACCGCGGCCCTGTCCGGACGGACCCGCCCCTGGCCCCTCCGGTCCGGACAGGGCACTATGTGGGAGAACGGGGGATCTCACCAGGGGTAACGTCATGTCGATGCTCATCAGGACGGCGGCCGTGCCCGCGCCCGAGCGGTTCGAGTTCTGGCGCAGCTCGGTCTCGGAGATGTTCGTGCCGCTGCGCGCCGACACGACCCGTCCCGACCATTTCGACGGCCGCCTGCGCGGCTTCGAGCTGGGCGCGCTGCGGGCGGCCGAGGTGGCGGCCACCTCGCACGTCGTCCGCCGCACCGACGCGCTGATCGCCCGCGCCGACCCCGGCCACTACAAGATCGGCGTGCAGCTCAGCGGCTACTGCCTGCTCGGCCAGGACGGCCGCGAGGCGGCGCTCGTCCCCGGCGACCTCACGATCTACGACACGACGCGCCCCTACACGCTCGCCTTCGACGACGCCTACCGGCAGCTCGTCCTGATGATCCCGCGCCGCCTGCTGCACCTGCCCGCCGACGCCGTCGCCGGGATCACCGCCACCCGGATCTCCGGCCGCCAGGGCGTCGGCGCCCTGCTGTCGCCCTTCCTGGTCCAGCTCGCCGGGCATCTCGACGAGCTCGACGGCCCCGGGAGCGTCCGGCTCGGCGACAACATCGTCGACCTGCTGGTGACGCTGCTCGCCGAGCGCCTGGACGTGGGCGCGCCCACCGCCGACTCACGCCGCCGGGCGCTGCTGTTCCGGGTCCGCGCCTACATCGAGCGTCACCTCGACGACCCCGACCTGTGCCCCGACGACATCGCCGCCGCGCATTTCATCTCGTCCCGCCAACTCTACAAGATCTTCCAGGAGGAGGGCACGACGGTCTCGATGTGGATCAAGCAGCGGCGCCTGGAGCACTGCCGGCGCGACCTGCGCGACCCCCTCCAGCTGAACCGCCCGGTCAGCGTGATCGCGGCCCGCTGGGGCTTCGTCGACGCGGCCCACTTCAGCAGGCTGTTCAAAGCCGCCTATGGCGCCAGCCCCCGCGAGTACAGGGTGACCGTCTCCGGCGGCTGAGACGGCCGCAGTCAACACCCGTACGGCCACGGACAAGACGTTCCCCACCGGCGCCCTGGATTCTGGGTCAAACGCTCTGTGGGGAGGCCACCATGAACACACGCGCCCGGCTCTACATCGGCGGGGAGTGGACCGACGCCGCCGACGGCGCCGAGTTCGCCACGTCCGATCCCGCCACCGGGAAGCCGCTCGGGACGTGCGCGGAGGCCGGGCAGGCCGACGTCGACAAGGCCGTCACCGCCGCCCGCGCCGCCCTCCGCGACCCCGCCTGGACGTCGATGTCGCCCAGCGCGCGCGCCCGGCTGCTGTGGCGCGTCGCCGACCTGATCGAGGAGCACGAGGCTGAACTGGCCGAGCTGGAGACCCGCGACCAGGGCCAGCCGCTCGGCGTCGCCCACGCCGTGAGCGTCACCGGCGCCGCGGAGCACTTCCGCTACTTCGCCGGCTGGTGCACCAAGATCGAGGGCGCGGTCTCCCCGGTCTCCTTCCCCGACACCCTGCACTACACCCGCCGCGAGCCGGTCGGCGTGTGCGCGCTGATCACCCCGTGGAACTTCCCGCTGATGATCGCCGCATGGAAGCTCGCACCCGCCCTGGCCTGCGGAAACACCGTGATCCTCAAGCCGGCCGAGCAGACCCCGCTGACCAGCGTCCGGCTCGTCGAGCTGTGCGAGCTGGCCGGCTTCCCGCCCGGCGTGGTCAACCTCCTCACCGGCGGCCCCGCCGCCGGCCGGGCGCTCGTCGCCCACCGCGGCGTGGACAAGGTCTCCTTCACCGGCTCCAGCCCGGTGGGCCGCGAGATCGTCCAGCAGTCCGCGGGCGACCTCAAGCGGGTGACCCTCGAACTCGGCGGCAAGGCCCCGAGCATCGTCGCCGCCGACGCCGACCTCGACCGCGCCGTCACCGGCAACCTGCAGGGGGCCCTGCTGAACAGCGGCCAGGTCTGCGCCGCCTACACCCGCCTGTTCGTCGACCGCCGCCGCGCCGACGAGTTCACCGAGAAGCTCGCCGCGGCCGCCGCCGGCCTGCGCCTCGGCCCCGGCCTGGACCCCGAGACCCAGATCGGCCCCCTGGTCTCCCTGGAGCACCTCGACCGCGTCGACTCCTACGTCCGCACCGGCCGCGACCAGGGCGCCGACCTGGTCACCGGAGGCCACCGCGCCGACCGGGACGGCTACTTCTACGCCCCCACCGTCTTCGGGGGCGTCACCGACGACATGACCATCGCCCGCGAGGAGATCTTCGGTCCGGTGCTGTCGGTCATGCCCTACGACGACCCCGAGGAGCTCGCGGCCCGCGCCAACGACACCGAGTACGGCCTGGCCGCCTCCCTCTGGACGAGCGACCTGGCCACGGCCCACCGCCTGGCCGCCGACATCCGCGCCGGCGCCGTCTTCATCAACATGCTCCCCATCCCGGACGCCGCCGCCCCCTGGGGCGGCTTCAAGTCCAGCGGCTGGGGCCGCGAGATGGGCCCGTACGCCATCGACGCCTACACCGAGGTCAAGGGCGTCTGGGTCCACCTCGGCAACTCCTGACCACACCCCACCGCACCGCCCGCGCCCGCCCCGAATCCGTTTCGCGATCGCCCCCGCGGACCGGGTACGCTTTCCCGGTCACGGGCGCGTAGCTCAGGGGTAGAGCACTCGCCTTACAAGCGAGGAGTCGGCGGTTCGAAACCGTCCGCGCCCACCCAAGCCAAAGGCCATGATCCGCCCTGCGGATCATGGCCTTTGCCCGTCTGAGCGACCAACTGAGGGACCCGCGAGGTGGCTACGACAGTTCGTCGACCCCGGGGCCGCCGTGTTGAGTAGCTTGGCGCCAGTGACCGACGATGATGAGCGTGACCGGCTGGCGCAGGACTTGCTGCGCCTGAGTCTCCCCGAACTGGTCGATGTCCTCCAGCGTGTTCTGCCGGCTCACGCGGAACGAGGCACCATCGTGCCGTCGGTCTTGGTGCTCGCTGAAATCTCCTGGGTGTCAGGCGGAGACTCGTCCTCCAGGGAGCTGTCCATTGAGGGAGTTGCCTGGCCCGATCGTGACTACTACGACGGCGGCTTTGGACCGGAGCCGGCGCTGTATGAACAGGGCACATGCCCTGTCTGCCAGTTGGATGTCACTTCGACGGCCAAGCGTGCCTTCTGCCCACAGTGCGGGACGCTCTGTCAGCTCACCTAGGACGCAGGGTGAAGATGCCGTTCCCATTGATGGATCTGAGCCCGGCCGCGAGTCGCGAGCGCTACGGTCGCCAGCTTCGCACCCGCCGGGCCGCCGTCGAGCGCGCCGTCCTCCGCGCTCGCCTACATCACCACCGGCACCTGGCCGGATCGTGACAACCCGCCTTGGAATGTGAACGGCCCTCAGGCCTGGCACGCCCCACCTGCACCCTCCGCACCAGCCCGCCCTCGGCCGCCATGAGCCGGGGACATCAGCAACTGAACGGGAACCCATGCGCACCACCACCATCGCAGCCGCTGGCCTGCTCGTCGCCAGTGCCCTTGCCGCCTGCGGTCCCGTTGACCAGGCTGGCGCCGCTAAGCCGGTCAAGACCGTGACCGTCGCGCCGACCACCGCGCCGCGCGCGGCCGGCACGACCAAGCACACGGCGGCCGCCGCCGAGCCGACGCCCAAGCTCATCCGCGTCCCCCGTGTCGTCGGGCACAACCACCAGGCCGCGCAGAATGAGATGCAGGCCGCCGGGCTCTTCATGCTCCACGAAAAGGACGCCACCGGGCAGGGGCGCCTGCTGCTCTGGGACCGGAACTGGGTCGTCGTCCGCCAGAGTCCGGCTGCCGGCAAGCGCGTCGGCCCCGACACCCCGATCACTCTCTACAGCAAAAAGATCGGAGAGTAGAGGCCCCGCCGAAATGATTCGACTGGGGTCGTCTCGATGAGCGCGCCCATGAGCGCCGCGAAACAAGGGGGACCGTTGCAGCTAGCGCTGTGGGGAATTCCAGTGCGCGAGCTTGTCTCCGGTGCGGGCGGTACTGATACGGTACGCAGCCTCGTCACGGTCCCACCTGCTTTTCGGGGCCTTACGCAGGTACGGACTCAGTCCGGTAATCTCCCGCGTTCGGATCAGCGTCTCCGCATCCGGCCATTCCCGGACGTCCCATTCATACTCGGCTGCGAATGCGTCCAACTCTTCTGGATCATGACGGCCGAACCGGCGCGCCATGTAGTGCACCTGGATGAGGTCCCACTCGCGAGGCCCATGGGCGACATGATCCCAATCGCCGAGGATGACACGGTCTGTCGTCCGGATGAGGTTGTTGCTGTGAGCGTCCCCGTGCACCAGCCCGACCGGCAGGGCCAGGTCCATCTCGGTCCAGCTGTGGCGCAACTGCTCGATCTGGTCGCGTAGCCATGTACGGTCGGCTGCGGTAACGCCGTCAGGATGCTGCCTAATCGCGGCTTCCACACTTTCGAACGGGTCGGCCAGTGGTCGCAGCGGGATCGGTGGGGCGGGCTGGCGGTGCAGCTGGTGAAGCAGCCGACCGAGCTCGGCGCCGGTGGCGGGAGGTTCGGCGACCACGTCATCCAGCAGCAACCAGACCGAGACCACTCGCCCGTCAACGAGGAACGGATCGACTTCGGCAGGCTGCACGCATGGATAGCCACGCCCGGCGAGCCAGCGCGTGACAGCCACAGACAGGGTGACGCGGTCCAGCGCGTTGGGGTTGGTCCCCACGCGCGCGAGTAGCCGCGCAGTGGGCAGCGCAACCACGGCGTTACTGTGCTCGTTCAAAAGCCTGGCGTCGTCCACGGGGACACCGCAGCGCGCAGCGACCTCGGTTAAGGCGTCCCGGAGCTCGGGCGAAATCATGGGGAAGCGGTCCCCGCTCTCAAAGGCCACAATCCCGCAAAACGGGGGCGGCTGCTTCTCGGAGTTCGACTACGGCCGGGTTGCCCTCGTACGGGGTGAGCGCATCAAGCACCTGCACCACACGGATGCAGAGGCGGCGGGATGAGATCTGGGACGCGAGCGCGACAAGCTGGTGGCCGGTGGCGCACGCCGCTTCCGGCTGCAAGGCTTGGGCGTGGCCAATGGCCAGCACACCGAGGCTGAAGGCCCTCGGTCGCGCGGCTGTCCGCACCGCGAGGCATTCCTCAGCCGCCTGAACGGCCTGGCCTCCCATGCCGAGATTGATGTAGCAACGCGCCTCCTCGTGGCGCAGATTCCCGTATCCGTAGGCACTCGTCCAGCCGGGCTCTTCGGCGTCGCCGGCGCGCTCGTAGGAGTCCCAGACGGTACCGAGAACACGTTGTGTCTGTGCCCTGTCGCCCAGCAGCGACCAGGCCAGGGCATTCTTGCCGGTCAAGAAGGCGCGGCCGAGAGGCGGGGCTGTGCGCGCGATACTGGCCGCGCCCTCGGTGTAGGCGAGCGCCTGCTGGAGGAGGGGCTTGCGGCGACCGACCCGTGCTGAAAGGGCGGCTTGGTGCATCTCGTGCTCGCCGCGGCGGGACAGCACCCACGCGGTCAGACTGAGGTCGTCGCTCTCGGCGGCCATGCTCGAAGCGCGGCCGAGAAGGCTCAGTGCCCGACCCAGGCGGTCAGCGTCGAGTTCCATTGCGGACAAGCGCAAGGTGAACTCGGTGCCGATCCCGAAGAGCTGCTGTTTGAGCTTCGTGGGCGCGCTCGCGCGAAGCATCGGCTCGATTACCGTGTCGAGGTAATCGGACGCCTGCCGGCGGATGGTCCGGCCGCCAAAGCGCCGGTCAGAGGCGGTCAGCGCGGTCAGCATCATGCGCATCGCCTCAACGTCCCCCTCGGCAGCCGTAGGAACTGGAAGGCGCTGCGCTTGGGGGTTGAAGAGTTCTTCCTGGCTCATGCCGATTACCCGAGCGTAAAGGATCTGGTAGCGCTCCGAGATGCGCTCGATCCCTCCGCTTTCCCAACGCTCGATATTGCGTATGAGACTTCGAATGGATGGCATCTTATGGGGATACTCGGCGACGTTTCGCAGCTCTTGCGCCATTCGTGGGATATCCCAGCCGCGCGCACGGCGCTCGTTGCGTAGACGGGCACGAACTTCAGGAGTCGTCGCATAAGCCATGAGCGTGCACCTCGCTCAAGATCGATGGGGCTCCGGCACCACAGATGTCGGAATCTGTCGACCATTGTCGTCTAGAGGGGGGCGGCCGATGCCGGTTCGCTGAAAGTAACCGATCCACTACCAGCCAGGCGAGGTCTCATTGCACCCCAACCAGCCCGTTTCGCCACGGTGCTCCGGTCCGCTGCGCGGGTTGGCCTGGGGCGGTGGTATCGCCGCCATCGAGGTGAGCACCCCGGCGATGCTGCGGGAGCCCCTCCAGGAGGGCGGCAGCCTCGGCAACCGGACCGCGGGCCAGCCATGACCGACTGGGCGAGTACTTCCAAGGCGCGTCGCGAGGCGCTGGAGTTGCAATTCCCCGGCGTTAGGGCCTGGTACGGCAAGGCCACATCGCAGTGGTGGGCCCTCATGCCGTGGCACGGTATGAAGGAAGCCTTTCTTGTCGGCGGCGTCGACTCCATCGAAAAGCTCGGTCCGCTCCTGTTGCAGGAGCTGGACCGCAGAGGAGCTCTGGCGGGGTCGTCTGCTGCGGCCGCGGGCCGTCCTGGTACCGCCCGCAATGGCGGGATGGTCCAGGGTGGTCGCGGCGGCGCGGAACGCGACTTGCGTTCCGTGCCGCTGCCTCGGCACCAACCGCGCGGCTACGGGTGGAGCACCCAATGACCAAGGGGCCCCTCGACGACAGGCGCGCCCGTGCCCGCGACATCTCCGAGGCCGTCGCCGCTTACTTCCTCACTCTCGACAACATGCTCACCGCCCGCAAGTACTTCCAGGGCGAACGCACCGAGCATCCCGGCCTCTACGCCTGGGGAAACATCATCGAGCGCGCCGCCGCCCGGCAACGCGAGCGGGAAGGTCAACAGCAGCGCGGGCAGGAGCAGTCGGACGCCCCCGCCCCATAGAGCCCGAGGGCGGCGCCCCGTGAGGTCCCACCCCTCGGAACCCAGGGCCAGGCGCGCCGTCCCCATCCCCCTCCCGCGGCCCTGGGCCATACCAGCGCAGCGCCCAAGACCGCGAGCACCAACCCGCCCAACGATCGAGGAGATCCTGTGCCTGACCTGCCCGTCCTGCTCGACCGGCCCGGCTTGGAGGTCGACCATTCTGGTCGCGCCGACATGTTGCACGCGGCGTCGCGTCGCCGCAGGAAGGACGGCCTCCCCGCACCCGCTGCGCACCGACCGCGGGACGCTCGGGTGGACACGCGGCCGGTGCGTCCTCGCAACGAGGACGGGCGCCTGAACGTCGAGGGCGGTGACGGCCTGCCTTGGCCGCACGTAACCGAGCGGGTCAGCGGCTCATGAGCGCCGAGCGGCTGGAAGAGCTGGCGGTGCTCGTGAACCGGCGGTTCTTCGACGTGTCGGCGAGGCTGCCGTCCGGCACGGAGATCCTTCACATCCGCTCTAGCGGAAATGGGCCCTTGTTCGTGGTCTGGCGCCCTCAATACGGCGCGTACTTCCAGTACGGCGGTCCGGACCAGAAGTACGCGCGGCTCGGTGCGACCGCTGAGCAGACAGCCGAGGAGATCGGCCGGATAGTCGGCGTCGCTGCTTCATAGGCTCCGTGGTCCCCGGGTTGACGGCGTGTGCCCGGGGACCATGGACACCTCCAAAGGATGACCCGTCGTCTCTGAGGTATCTGGCGGAGCCACGTCGGCGGGTTGTCCCCCCAGGCGCGAACTCCGGTGCCGTGTCGTCTTCGTATGTAGAGTACGAGGCATGGGCTATGTAGAGTTCGAGCGACGTGGGAGTGGCGCGGGTCGGTCCGGGGTGTTCGTCGCCTGGGAACTGCTGGCGTGGCTGGGGATCGCGGCGGCGGCGTTCGCGGCGGCGGTGCTGGCGGTGCTGGTCCCAGCGGCGGCGGCACCGGTCGGAGTGGCGGCGGGGGTGGCGGGCGTGCTGCTGGCGGTGCGCAATGGGCTGCCGGGCGGTGGCGCGCGGTGAGCCGGGGACCGCGGATGACGCTGCAGACCCAGATGGTGCTGCGCCAAGCACTGCTGGAACCGGCCCGCGAGTGGTTCGGGCTGGAGATGGTGCAGGCCACCGAGCTGCCCACCGGCACGGTGTACCCGATCATCGCCCGGCTGGAACAGGCCGGGTGGATCACCTCCCGCTGGGAAGAGCCCGGCGAACAGCGTGACGCCGATGCCCTGGGCCGTCCCCGCCGCCGCTACTACCTCCTCACCCAGGAGGGCGCCGAGAACGCCCGGCTCGCCCTGGCCAAGGCCCACGCCAACCGCGCCACCGCCCCCCGCCCCTGGGACGCCCTGCGCCCCCACGCGCCCGGAGCCACCCCATGAGCCACCCCGGCGACCCGAGTCGCCCTTTCCTCCAGCACCCGCCCAGGGCGTACCTAGAAGGCCAGGATGACCCCGCGCTGGAGGCCGCGCTCGCCGACCTTGTCGCTCGCGTCAATCCCGCCGCGCACGCCGTGGCGCGCGCGGCGGAAGCGGCGAGGGTGGATGCGGGTATCGAGTTCGTGGTGATGGCGCTGGACAACTCGGCCGACCTCGGTTGGCCGAGCCTGTCGAACGTGGCGGTCGCGGCGTCCATGGCGATGCAGGCGGCCGACGAGGCGGCTGCGGCGGCGGGCAGGACAGACCTGGCGGACGCGGTGGAGGCGGTGCGGCACGCGGTGGACGTGGTGTTCACCGCGTACAAGGCCAAGGGCCGCGCCGCAGACAGGGCGGTCACGACGCGGGAAGGGGTGGACGCAGCGGTCGAGGCCCTGCAAGGAGCCGAGCGAATCTTGAGCATGCTGGTCGGCGACCAGGCTCGGCCTCACGCGGGGGCCGATGCGGGGGCAAGTGTGGCACGGCCGCCGGGAGCACTCACAAGCCGGCTGCTGGGTGCGGCGTGCGCGTTGTTACCTGCCAAGGACCGGGGCCGCTACGCCGAGGAATGGCTGAGCTTGCTGACCGAACTGCCCACCCGCCGGGCCCGGGCCGCTCACCTGCTGTCCATCCTGTGCGGCGCGCCCCGCCACGCCTGGACGCTACGCCGCCATCTCAAGACCGTCCCGCCCGCCTGACCGACAGTCAGGTCGCATGCCCGGCTCGCCAGGCCGGGCATGGTCGCCCGGCGACCTGCGCCGTCGGGACGCCTTTGAAGGCGTGCCGATACTTTTCACCTGTGGCCAGATCGCTCAGTGGTGGGGACCATCGTCCAGGCTCAGAAGCCATGCGGGGCGGGGGCTTGCGTTCTTGCGGGTGATCTTGGCTTGCATGCGAGGAGCCGGGGGTTCGGAAGTGTCTGTGCTCACTCGTGTCGAAGGCCATGACCCGCCCCCCGGGGATCATGGCCTTTGACCGGTTATCGGGTTATGAGTGGGTGAGGAGGTTGGGGGCGCCGGCGTTGGTGGCCCAGATGGTGTGGGCGCCTGGTGTTGTGGCTAGGCCCTGGATGGAGTTGTAGGTGCCGCTGGTCGGTGCGGGCTGCTGGGTCCAGCGGGTGCCGTCCCAGTGGATGAGCAGGGCGCTGTAGACGCCCGCCTGGTCGCCGTCGGTGAAGCCGAAGGAGTTGCCGCCGGCCCAGACGTCGTTCGGTCCCCGTGCCGTCACGGCGGCCAGGACGCCGCTGCTGATGGTGTTGGGGGTGGTGGAGTCGTGGTCGAACGGGCTCGGCACGATGGACCACTTGGTGCCGTTCCAGTGCTCGGTGAGCGTGATGGGGGTGGCGAAGTTGCTCTGGTTGCCGACCATCCACACGTCATCGGGGGCGATGGCGACCACGGCGTTGGGGACGGGCGAGTTGCTGTCGGTCTTGCTGTCCGTCTGCGCCATCGGGACGACGCTCCAGGAAGTGCCGTCGTAGTGCAGGGCGTACAGGGAGTCAGGAGCCGCCGAGAGGTGGCCCCACGTTCCGACGGCCCAGATGTCGCTGGCGGACCTCGCGCTGATGGCGGCGAGCTGTGAGCTGTAGAAGTCGTCTGTGGCGGGGTCGGGCACGGTGATGCGGCTCCAGGACGTGCCGTCCCAGTGCTCGACCAGTGCGAACCGTCCGTCGTGGCCGACGGCCCAGGCGCTGCCGGCGCCGGTGGCGACCACGCCGTTCAGGCCCGCCCGCCGTCCTGTGATGGCGGGACTGGGCGAGATGCTCCAGGCGCTGCCGTCCCAGTGGCTGACCTGCGGGCTGGAGATCTTGTAGCCGGAGCTGCTCACGCGCCCCACCGCCCAGGCGTCCGCCGGGCCACGGGTGGCGAAGGCGTTCACCCTTCCGATGCCGCTGGGCGCGGCGACCTGCTGCCAGGTGCTCCCGTTCCAGTGCGCGAACCCGGGGGAACCTAAGGCCCACGCGTCCGAGTCGCTGGAGCTGCTGATGGGGCCGCTGACCCCGGTGGCGGGCGACGCTGTCCATCCGTCGGCGGCGCGGGCGACACCGCCCGGCAGCACGAGGGCGACGGCGGCGACGATGCCGCCGAGCCGGCGTGTCCAATGTTTGATCATGCGATTTCCCTCCAGAAGGCCGAATGCCATCTGGAGTGGGCACGGGTCCTGCCTCCGGCCGGTTCAGCATTTCCGGCGGCACAATCCGGCCAATGTGGTTCGTCCGGTGGGTGTCCCCCTGGCGGTCGCGCGGCTGGCGGAGGGAGTCGGGCCGTTCGCTGAATCGGGGCCCTGCTGAGCAGGCGATACGGGCCCGCGTCCGCCTGTGGTGAGCGAGGCCGGAGTTCTGTGCCGGGTCGTCGCTTTTCGTGAGAATTCGATCCCCGGGTCATTGGACGCTTGCTTCGGGGTGGTGAGGGGAATTCGCCGGCTGCTCAAGGGGTGGGATTTCTCGGGGTTTCCACGGTGGAGACGTCCACGTCGTGGACGATCCGGGGCTGTGCGGCGATGGCGCCCGTTGCGATGAGGATCGTGCAGGCCGCCAGGGCGAGGCGGCGTCTGGGAGCCGGTCGCGAGGGCGGGGCCGGGGCCGGTGCGGGCGTGGCCGCCTTCATCGCAAGGCGCTTTCGCGCGGCGAGCCACGCGGCGGTCTCGTTCTCGTCCAGGCCGCAGGCCGTGGTGAAGGCGATCAGGAGGTCTTCGCGCGGGAGGGTGGCGCGGCCGAGCATTCCCGACGCGGTCGAGAACGGCAGCCGCAGGCCCGCCGCCTTCGCGCGGGCCTCGATCTCGCGGAAGGAGAGGCCGGACCATGCCTTGAGGGCTCTGAGCGCGTGCGCGAACTCCGCGGCCGTGGACGCGTCGCCGGGCGACGGGCGCCGGATCTCTCG
Source organism: Actinomadura roseirufa (assembly GCF_900659635.1). Classification (GTDB taxonomy): domain Bacteria; phylum Actinomycetota; class Actinomycetes; order Streptosporangiales; family Streptosporangiaceae; genus Spirillospora; species Spirillospora roseirufa. The sequence continues at coordinate 12,098 of NZ_CAACVB010000193.1, forward strand.
GCCTTCGTCGGTCACCTGGAACCTCCCCGAACAGCAGGAACACCGCATACGTACGAACGCGTACAAGCCCGTACGGATCACAGGATTGTCCACCGGCGGCGGTGGCGTGGACGCTTCGGCGCATCCCACCGAACAGGAGCACGGATGAACCGCCGAAGGCATGTCCTGACCACGTTCGCCGCCATGGCGGCGCTCGCCGTCGCGGGCGCCGTCCCGGCGCGCGCGGCGTCCGATGCCGGCATACGGGAGTTCCTTGACGCGACCCTTCCGGAGGGGCCGGGCGGCACCGTCGTCGCCGTCCGCGACGGGCGGCTCGTGCACTGCGGCGGCTTCGGGCTCGCCGACCGCGAGGCGGGGATCCCCGCCGGGTGCGACACCGCGTACGACGTCATGTCGATGACGAAGCAGTTCACGGCGGCGGCGGTCCTCAAGCTGGAGATGGAGGGCAGGCTGCGCGTCACCGACGTCGTCGGCCGGTATCTGGGACCGGTGCCCGCGGACAAGAGCGGGATCACCCTGCACCAGCTCCTGACCCACACGTCGGGTCTGGATGACATCGGCGACGACTACGACCCGGTGTCGCGCGACGCCATGGTGAAGGGTGCGCTCGCCTCCCGGCTGCTGTTCGCGCCGGGGGAGCGCTTCCACTACTCCAATCTCGGCTATAGCGTCCTGGCGGCGATCGTCGAGGAGGTGTCCGGCCTTCCGTTCGAGCGCTACCTGGCCACGCGGCTCTTCGCCCCGGCGGGGATGACGCGCACCGGGTACGTGCTGCCGCGGTGGCGGCCCGGCGAGGTCGCGGTCGAGTACGACGAGCACGGCGCGCGGCAGGGGAGGCCGTACGAGCATCCGTGGGCCGAGGACGGACCGTACTGGTACCTGCGCGGCAACGGCGGGCTGCTGTCCACGCCGCGCGACATGTACCGCTGGCACCGGGCGCTGGAGGGCGACCGGGTCCTGTCACCGGCGGCGAAGCGCGCCCTGTTCGCCCCGCACGTCCACGTCGGTGTCCGGAACGGCGCCGAGTTCTACTACGGGTACGGCTGGGGAGTCGTTCCCCGCTCCGAGGCGGGCCCTCTGGTCGAGCACGACGGAGGCGACGACTGGTCGTTCGGGGAGTTCGCCCGGTTCACCGGCCGCCGGGTCATGGTCTTCTGGATCACGAACCACGCCTATCAGGACGGCCGGTGGAACCTTGAGGCCCTCAACTGGCGGCTGACGACCGGAGTCGCCGACCGGACGGGCGGCTGATTCGGCGAGTTCTTTCGGAATCGCCTGCCAGGGGCCATGGTCCGTTATTTTGGATCATGGCCCTTCCGCCCGGCGGTCCATTTATTTCCGACAATTCGGACGCAAGTCCATCCTGTAGCTGGTCCGGTACGCTCCGATTTTTCATTTGGGCCCGAATGACCTCGGAGAGCCGGGTGGGCCGCCTCCGCTTTCGTCGCCGAAACACGACGTGAAAACAGGATCCGCGCCTTGACGACCCGTCGCCGTTCGCGATTTGCTTACGCCCGTCGTGATCGCCACCCGCGTGAACGCCGCGAGTTCCGCCGTCATCGTGCGCCCCCGCGCCCTCCGGAGATCCTGACGGGCGACGGCCCGCCCGCTGAGCCCCGAACCCGTCCGCGGGGCCTCCTCGTGCGTGCTCGTGAAGCCATGCCCCGACCCCCGGAAGCGCCCATGACCCCCTCCCCGGCCACCCCGACCCCGCCCGGCGCGAAGACGCTGTGGCGGGCGGTGCCGCTCCTCGCCGCCTGCGTGACGGCGGCCGTCCTCGCCGGCCCGCTGCTGTCCGGGTCGCCCGCGTGGTACCTCGCCGACGTGGCCGTCCTCGCGATGTCCGCGGCGCTCGCGCGGCTGTACGTGCTGCGCCGCGCCGAGACGCGCGAGCTCGCGCAGCGCCGCCTGCGGCTCGAGCAGCAGGTGGCCGGCATGCGGCGGGACGGGGACGAGCGGACGGCGCGCGATGCCGTCCTGCAGGCCCGCCTCGACGAGATGTCCGCCCGCCACGAGGCCGCGGTCACCGCGGTCGAGTGGCTGGTCGCGGCGCAGCCCGAGACGTTCGCCGGACGGCCCGTCCCGCCGCTCCGGCGGGACGGCGCCGTGGCGCCGGACCCCCGGCTGGAGAAGGCGCTGGCCACCGGCCTGGAGGGCGCCGCCGCGGCGGGGCGTGACCACCAGGACATCCTGGAGTCGCAGCAGCTGACGATCGTGGCGTTGGCGCGGCGCGTCCAGTCGGCCATGCACCGCGTCCAGGCGGAGGCCGCCATGACCGCCGAGCGCAACCGCGACCTGCCCGAGGTCTACCTGGCCTGCCAGACCGTCGACCACCTCGCGGCGCAGGCCGCGCGGCTCGCCCAGGGCCTCGCGGTGGCGTGCGGGACGTGGGAGGGCCAGCAGTGGGACACCCCCATGCGGCTGGCCGAGGTCGTGCAGGCCGCGCAGGCACGCATCGAGGACTTCCAGCGCGTGAGCGTCGAGGGCGACCCCGACGTCGCGATCACCCCGATGGCCCTGGAGGCGGTGATCCACGTGATGGCCGAGCTGCTGGCCAACGCCACCGAGTCCTCGCCGACCGCCACCACCGTCTCGGTGAAGGTGACGGCGGCCGCGCAGGGCGCGGTGTTCCGGGTCGACGACCACGGCGCCGGGCTGGAGGAGCCCCGCCTCTCCCAGGCGCGCGACCTGCTGAGCGGCGCCCGGGAGCTGACCCTGGCGGAGATGGGCGAGGTCCCGCGGCTCGGCCTGCCCGTCGTCGCCCGCTACGTGCGGCGGCACGGCTTCAAGGTCACCCTGGACGAGTCCCCCTACGGCGGCCTCCAGGTCGTCGTCCCGGCCGGTCTCCGCCGTGCCGAGCACGACCAGCGCCGATACTCCGGCCAGCCAGGCGCCCCGGCGCGGAGCCGGTCTGACGGCGGGGAGGCGGA
>NZ_CAACVB010000194.1 GCF_900659635.1 Actinomadura roseirufa
GGCCCGCGCCGGGACGCGCCGCGGCCACCGGCAGGGCGGTCGCGCCGGGACGCGCGGCGAGGTCGGCGGCCTCCCGCAGCAGCATCGCGGTCGCCTCCGCGGAGAGCCGGTCCTCGGGCCGCTGGCGCAGCAGGCCCTCGATGACCGGGGTCAGCGCGCCGGCGCGCTCCGGGCGCGCGTAGTCGCCGAGCAGCACGGCCAGCATGGACGCGAGGGCGTGACAGCGCAGGAACGGGGAGAACCCCTCGACCGCCGTGTAGAGGGTCGCGCCGAGCGACCACAGGTCGGACGCCTCAAGGCTCGGGAGGCCGTTGACGCGTTCGGGCGGCAGGTAGGCGGGGGACCCCTCGATGCCCGCGACCAGCGTCTCGCCCGCCTCGCGGCCCCGGTCCATGTGCACGGCCAGCCCGAAGTCGGTGAGCAGGACCCGCCCGTCCTCGCAGATGAGGACGTTGCTGGGCTTGACATCGCGGTGCAGGATCCCGGCCGCGTGCGCGGCGCGCAGCACCGACAGGACGTCGGCGCCGATCTCGGCGGCGCGGCGCACGCCGAGCGGCCCGCACTCGGCGATGAGCCCGTGCAGCGACCGCGACTCCAGGAACTCCATGACGATCCAGGGGCGGCCGTCCTCGACGATGAGGTCGTGGACGGCGACCACGCCGGGATGTCTCAGGGCGGCGGTGGCGCGCGCCTCGCCGAGCAGCCGCCGGCACAGGACCTTGCGCTCGGCCTCGGTGATGCGCTCGGGGAGGTGGACCTCCTTGACCGCGACGTCGCGGTCGAGCATCTCGTCGTAAGCCCGCCAGACGGTGCCCATGCCGCCCCTGCCGACCACAGAGAGCAGGCGATACCGTCGGGCGAGCGGTATCAGCCGATCCCCTTTCATGGGGTCGTTATGCGCCCGGACGCGCTCAAGCCACGCCCCGTCCGGGCCAATCATTTCTTGACCGCGCCACGCTTGCGCTCATGAGGGGCGGCGGCTCTCGCCCTGCCCGCCGGGAACACCGGCGCCCGCGCCCCCCGGACGGGGGACGCGGACGCCGGGCACGGAACGGCAAAAAGCGGCTTATGGTGCGGTTCCGGCGGGCGGCCGTCCGTGCTCGCCGCGGCTCAGCGCGGCAGCGGCGTGAAGGTGATGGACGTGCGGACGCCGCTGTCGATCAGGCGCCCGTCCGGCCCGAAGGTACCGAGCCCGAAGTCGTTGTCGTTGATCACCGCGAGCGTGCGGCGGTCCGACAGCGCGATGCCCTCGATCTTCCCGGGAATGCCCGGGACCTTCGCCAGGTCCACGGTCAGGGACTTGGGCAGCGCCGTGACCCCGGCGGGCACCTCCGCCGACTTCTCCAGCGAGGGCGTGGTCGCCTCGTCGTCCCAGCGCGACCCGAGGATGTCGGTCGCCTTGCGCAGGTCCACGGTGTAGACGCGGGCGACCTTGTCGGTGCGCTCGTCGACCAGGATCCGGTTCTTGTCGAGCGCGGTCAGCCCGGACAGCTTCATCTCGTTCTGGTTCCCGCAGGAGACCGGGTCGAAGGAGCACACGTCCTCGAACCGGTAGACGTACTCGCCCGACACCTGGCCCTTGCCCAGGTCGAACCGCAGGATCCGGCCGTTGCGGGACGCCTTGTAGGTCTTCTTGTCCGGGTTCGACAGCGGGCTCTGCACCGCCACGTACAGCGACTTGCCGTCCGGGGAGATCGTCAGCCCCTCGAACCCGCGGTTGTAGGTCCGCTTGTTGAGGATCGCGGGCAGCGTCGCCTTCACGGGGTAGCTCGGCCGCCCCGTCCAGCCCTGCGGCACGTACCGCTCGATGACCCGGCCGCGCCGGTCGAGGTGCAGCAGCGAGGGCCCGTACTCCTCGGCCACCCAGAACTCGCCGTCCTTGGTGCGGACGAGCCCCTCGGAGTCGATGCCGTCGGGGTTGAACGCCAGCCGCTTCTGCCCGTCGAAGCTGTACGGCGCGTCCTCACGGCCCTCGACGTTCGGCAGGCCGGTCACCGGCCGGCCCTCCCGGTTCGTGATCGGCAGCGCCCGGGTGATCTTGATGCCGTCCTTGCGCACCCGGAGCTTGACGATCACCGGGTCGAAGCCGGGCACGGGGAAGGTGACGCGCTCCTCGCCGCCGACCGTGACGGCGCCGTTCGGCCCCCGGTCGGTGACCGCCCAGAACTCGTCCGGGCCGTCGCCCTTGTCGTGGAAGAGGTCACTGCCGACGCCGCCGAGGGCCACGCCCCGGTCGTCGTCGATCGAGCCGGGCAGCAGCGTGTTCTGGAAGGGGGCGAGCGGGATCCGCGGGAGCACCGCGACGCCCTCCCGGGCGTCGTGGGTTGCGGCGGAGGCCGTCCCGGCGAGGACGGACGCCGGCAGGAGGCAGGCGGCGAGGGCGCCCGCGAGCGCGGTGGTGCGAACCGATGAGCGATGTGTCACAGGCGGACCGTAGGGGCGCCGGATGACCGACGGATGATGCCCAGGTGAAGGACGGGTCGCCGGCCCGACGTCCGGGGGCGCCGAATCCGGCCACGCGGGCTGTTCTTACACGGCTCTTATCCGGGTACCGGCATGCTTAGCCGTAACGATTTCGCATCAGACCGGGGGTAGTGGTGAGCGCAGGCGCGATGGCGTGGACGCCGCCGACATGGGAGGAGATCGTCAGCGAGCACTCGACCCGGGTGTTCCGGCTGGCGTACCGCCTCACCGGCAACCGGCACGACGCGGAGGACCTGACCCAGGACGTCTTCATCCGGGTCTTCCGCTCGCTGTCGAGCTACAGCCCCGGCACGTTCGAAGGCTGGCTGCACCGCATCACGACCAACTTGTTCCTGGACCGTGCCCGGCGCAAGCAGCGCATCCGCTTCGACGCGCTCGGCGACGACGCCGCCGAGCGGCTCCAGGGCCGCGAGCCGAGCCCGGCCCAGGCCTACGACGAACGCCACCTCGACGCCGACATCCAGCGCGCCCTCGACGGCCTCGCCCCCGAGTACCGCGCCGCCGTCGTCCTGTGCGACATCGAGGGCCTCACCTACGAGGAGATCGCCGCCTCCCTGGGCGTGAAGCTCGGGACCGTCCGCTCGCGCATCCACCGGGGCCGCGCCCAGCTGCGCGCCGCGCTGGAGCACCGCCGTCCCGCCGAGGTGGTGACGAGCGCCACCGGCGACCGGTGAGCCGCTCCTGACCCGCTGGACCACCGCACCGACGCCTTTCCGCGCCCGGAATCGGGGCCGCTGAAGCCGGGTGCGCCGATCGGGAACATCGGATGCTTGACACATGTTTGAGCCCTCAACTAACCTCACCACTGGTAGTTGAAGATTCAAGAAGCATCCACATTGGGAGAGCACATGAGCATCGCCACCAGCGCCCCCGGACTGACGGCCGGCACCTGGAACATCGACCCCGCGCACTCCGAGGTGACCTTCACGATCCGGCACCTGATGAGCAAGGTGCGCGGCAGCTTCACCGACTTCACCGGCGCCGTGCGGATCGACGAGGACCTCGCGCGCTCCACCGCGACCGCCGAGATCCAGGTGGCCTCGCTCGACACCCGCAACGCCGACCGCGACGCCCACGTCCGGACCTCGGACGTGCTGGACGTCGAGAACCACCCGACGATGACCTTCGCCACGACGGGCGTCCGCAGCGAGGGCGGCGCGCACTACCTGGACGGCGACCTCACCATCAAGGGTGTCACCCGCCCGGTGAGCCTGGAGGTCGAGTTCAACGGCGTCGGCGAGGACCCGTGGGGCGGGACCCGCGCCGGGTTCTCCGCGTCCACCACCATCAACCGCAAGGACTGGGGCATCGAGTTCAACGTGCCCCTCAAGGGCGAAGGCGCCCTCCTCGGCGACAAGGTCGACCTCCACCTGGAGGTCCAGGCCGTACTCGCCTCCTGACCCGGCCCAGGACGCTCGCCCGGCGGCCCACACCGCGAACGGGCCGCGCGAGCACCGCACCACGATCCGCCCGGGTGAGGCTCGGCTCCGGCTCCGCCTCACCCCGGGCGCGTGGCGCACCCGCATGACGACCCGGGCCGCTCCCCGGGGCGTCGCCCCCACATGCGGACCACATGCGGACCACATGCAGACACCGTCACGAGGCCGTGTGCGTGGGGAGGCGGAGAACGAAACGGGCGCCCGGGACGCCGTCCGGCTGGTCCTCCACCCGCAGGCTGCCGTCGTGGGCGTGCGCGATCTCCCGGGCGATCGCGAGACCGAGGCCCGTCCCGCCGGCCCCGCGGCTGCGCGCGCTGTCGAGCCGGGTGAACCGCTCGAAGACGCGCTCGCGATCCCGCCCGGGGATGCCCGCGCCGTCGTCGGTGACCGCCATCAGCGCCTGCCCGTCCACCGCCGACACCTCGACGAACACGACCTCGTCGGCGTACCGCTCGGCGTTGTCGAGCAGGTTCCCGAGCAGCCGGACGAGCTGCATCCGCACCCCCCGCACCCGCACGCCGCCCGCGAGGTCGGTGCGGATCTTCAACGCGAACGCGCGGCGGCCGATCTCCGCCTCCGCCAGCGCCGCCAGATCGATGGTCTCCTGCGCGGCGGTGCCGCCCGTCCCGATCCGGGCGAGCAGGAGCAGGTCGGTGACGATGGACTCCAGCCGGTCGGTGTCGTGCAGCGCCGACTCGACCACCGCCCGCAGGTCGTTGTCCTCGGGATGCATCGAGGCGTCCTCAAGGTTGGCGCGAAGCCCCGCGATGGGCGTGCGCAGCTCGTGCGAGGCGTCCGAGGCGAACTGACGCTGCCGGCCGACGGCGTGCTCCAGCCGGTCCAGGGTCGCGTTCGCGGTGCGGGCGAGCTGGGCGATCTCGTCCTCGCCCGGCGGCTCGGGCACCCGGCGGCTCAGGTCGCTGGCACTGATCTCGGCGAGCTGGGCCCGGATCGCCTCCACCGGGCCGAGGGTACGGCCGACGACATGCCAGGTGATCCAGGAGGCGAGCGCCGCCAGCGCCAGCACGCTCCCCGCGAGCAGCGCCTCCAGCAGTCCGTTCACCAGGAAGGACGGCAGCTCCTTGGAGGCGTAGACGACGACGGAGTCGGGCGCGGTCGTGGCCCGGATCGCCTCCACCACCAGGCACTCCCGGTCCGGCCAGCGGCCCCGGCACACGATGAGGTCGCGGACCCGCAGGGTCCGCGACGGCCACACCGTGCTCACCGGCGTGCGGCCCGCGGCGCCGGGCGTCGCGTCCAGAACGTGGCCGCCCTTCCCGACCACCTGGACCGGAATCCGCCCGCCGCTGTCGTCGGGGATCGGGGTGGCCAGCGTCCCGTCCCGGACGCCGCCGCTGGCCAGCCGCGCCTCGGTCTGCACCTCGCGGAGCAGGTCCGCCTTCACCGACTGCCGCACGGCGAGATCGAGCCCGCCCGCGGTGGCCCCGAACACCAGGAGGGCGAGCACCGCGGCGACCAACGTGTCCCTGGCCCTGATCGAGCGCGGGCGTATCCGCATTCGCCTCCCCTTCAGCGGCGCCTGCACGTACCGTGCGGCGCCGCCCGGGGGGTGGCCGCCGATCCCGGCGGCGACGGTGGGCCTCGCCGTCCCCACAGACTGTCACGTTCTCGTGGGTGCGCACCCGGACGTCCCCAACGCTACCGACGAGTCAGCGATCGAGGACCCAAAACAGCGTGTCGGGTTTTTACCTCCCTCCACCGGGACATCCCGTTTGATGACGGTTCCCTCCAAAGCACAGGGACGGACACATGGGCAGGGACGTGGCCTCGGCCACCATCAGCGGCGAGGATCGGCGGCGCTACAGGGACAAGGTCCGCAGATGCCTTGACGTGCTCGCCCGCATGCTCGGCGAGTCACAGTTCGAGTTCGAGCGCCCCCACATCGGCCTGGAGATCGAGCTGAACCTGATCGACGCCCTCGGCGATCCGCTGATGCGCAACGCCGACGTCCTCAAGGCGATCGCCGACCCCGCCTGGGCGACCGAACTCGGCCAGTTCAACCTTGAGATCAACATCCCGCCGCGCGAGCTCGGCGGCGCGGGCACCGGCGCGCTGGAGGCGGAGGTCGGCGACCACATGAACCACGCCGACCGGCGCGCCCGTGAACTGGACGGCCGGCTCCTCATGATCGGCATCCTGCCGACGTTGCGGCGCACCGACATCGGCGAGGAGACGATCTCCTCCAACGCCCGCTACAAGATGCTGAACGACCAGATCTTCGCGGCGCGCGGCGAGGAGCTGCACATCGCGATCGACGGGCCCGAGCCCCTGCGCATGCACGCCGACTGCATCACCCCCGAGGCCGCCTGTACCAGCGTGCAGTTCCACCTCCAGGTCAGCCCCGACCAGTTCGGCGCCTACTGGAACGCCGCCCAGGCCCTCGCCGGACCCCAGGTCGCCATGGCCTGCAACTCCCCCTTCCTCTTCGGGCACCGGCTCTGGCACGAGACCCGCATCACGCTGTTCGAGCAGGCCACCGACACCCGCCCCGACGAGCTGAAGGCCCAGGGCGTCCGCCCCCGCGTCTGGTTCGGCGAACGCTGGGTCACCTCCGTTTTCGATCTTTTCGAAGAGAACAGCCGCTACTTTCCCGCGTTGCTCCCCCTTTGCGACGAGGAGGACCCGGAGGCCGTGCTCGACAAGGGCGGCATCCCCGAGCTGGGCGAGCTCAGCCTCCACAACGGCACGATCTACCGCTGGAACCGCCCCATCTACGCCGTCGTCAAGGGCCGTCCCCACCTGCGCGTCGAGAACCGCGTCCTGCCCGCCGGCCCGACCGTCGTCGACGTCGTCGCCAACGGCGCGTTCTACTACGGCGTCGTCCGGATGCTGGCCGAGGAGGAAAGGCCCGTCTGGTCGCGCATGTCGTTCGCCTCCGCCGAGGAGAACCTCCACCGCGCCGCCCGCTCGGGCATGGACGCCACCCTGTACTGGCCCGGACTCGGCGAGGTGCCCGCCCCCGAACTCATCCTGCGCACCCTGTTGCCCCTCGCCCACGAGGGCCTGGACCGCTGGGGCGTCGACCCCGGCCGCCGCGACCGGCTCCTCGGCATCATCGAAGGCCGCTGCCTGACCGGCCGCACCGGCTCCGCCTGGCAGATCGAGACCGTCCGCTCGATCGAGGAGTCGTCCTCCGTCACCCGCCACGAGGCCCTGCGCCTCATGACCCGCGCCTACGCCGACCACATGGCCACCGGCGCCCCCGTCCACACGTGGGCGTACGGGCTGTAATTCTGCGATCTCGGCCCACTGCGCTCGTCTGGCGGCTCGCTCCGTGACCGATCTCGTGCGGGCGCGAATCGCTTCGCGATCTTCCCGGCGGGGCTCGCCTCCGGCGTCGCCCCGCCGGTCAGGTAGCGCGCCCGCGTGACGGCCGAGGCGGGCGTCCCCGCCCGCATCCGGTCATCACCACTGGTCGTCGAAATGGGGTTGGCGTGTGGTGGTGTGTCGGATCTTCACAGGTTCGGCACACGGTGGGCGTATCGCGCACATGCCGGGCGCCTAAAGTGCGCGTATGACAGCTGACGCGCCGCGCATCCTCCTCGTCGAGGACGAGCCGACGATCGCGCGGGCGGTCGCGGACCGGCTGGCGGCCGAGGGGTTCGCCGTGGACACCGCCGCCGACGGCCCCGCGGCGGTCGAGCGGGCCCGCGCCGGGGAGCCGCACCTCATCGTCCTGGACGTGATGCTGCCCGGGTTCGACGGCCTGGAGGTGTGCCGCCGCGTGCAGGCCGAACGGCCGGTGCCGGTGCTCATGCTGACCGCCCGCGACGACGAGACGGACCTGCTCGTCGGCCTCGGCGTCGGCGCCGACGACTACGTGACCAAGCCGTTCAGCATGCGCGAGCTCGTCGCCCGCATCCGCGCGGTGCTGCGCCGCGTCGAGCGGCCCGCGGCCGGCGGCGGGCCCGCGCCGGTGCGCGTCGGGCCGCTGGAACTGGACGCGCGCGCCCGCCGGGTCCGCCGCGACGGGCGCGAGGTCCACCTCACGCCGACCGAGTTCGACCTGCTCGCCTGCCTCGCCCGCAACCGGGGCGCGGTGCTGACCCGCGCCGTCCTGCTCGAACAGGTCTGGGACTGGGCGGACGCGTCCGGGACGCGGGTGGTCGACAGCCACGTCAAGGCTCTGCGCCGCAAGCTCGGCCCCGACCTCATCCGCACCGTGCACGGCGTCGGGTACAGCCTGGAGGCCGCGTCGTGACCACCGGGGAGCCGCGGGTCGTCCACCGGCTGTGGGCGAGGCTGCCGCGCCCGCTGGACCCGCTGCGCTCGATCAAGGTGAAGTTCGGCGTCGTCGTGGTCGTGACGGCATGCGTCGCCGTCCTCATCGTGCTGTGGGGGTACCCGCTGGGCTTCCGGGCCCGGCAGACGATGCCGGTCGGCGTCCTCATCTCGCTCGGCGTGATCCAGCTCCTCGCGCACGGGATGACCGCGCCGCTGCGCGAGATGACGGCCGCAGCCAGGGCGATGGCGCGCGGCGACTACAGCCGCCGGGTCCGCGCCACGTCCCGCGACGAGGTCGGCGAGCTGGCCCAGGCGTTCAACCGGATGGCCGCCGACCTCGCCGAGGTCGACCGGCAGCGCCGCGAGTTCGTCGCGAACGTCTCGCACGAACTGCGCACCCCGATCAGCGCGCTGCGGGCCGTCTTGGAGAACGTCGCGGACGGCGTCACCCCCGCGACCCCCGAGGTGCTGGACTCGGCGCTGGAGCAGACCGAGCGGCTCGGCCGGCTCGTCACGCAGCTGCTGGACCTGTCCCGGGTCGACGCGGGCGCCGCCGCCCTGGACCTCGACCGGCTCGACGTCGCCGCGTTCGTCGCCGACGTCGTCGCCGAGGCCGCGGCGGGGCACCCGGACGCGGCGTTCGAACCCGACGTCACGCCCGGCCTGCGGGCCGTCGCCGACCGCGACCGGCTCCACCAGGTCGTCGCGAACCTGCTGGACAACGCCGCCCGGCACGGCCCGCCCGGCCGGCCCGTCACGGTCACCGCGCGCCCGGGGAGCGCACCGGGCGGTCTCGTCCTGGAGGTCGCCGACGAGGGCCCCGGCATCCCGCCGGAGGAGCGCGCCCGCGTCTTCGAGCGGTTCTCCCGCGGCGCCGCGCCCGGCCTCCGCGCCGGGACGCCCGGCGGCGGCACCGGCCTCGGCCTCGCCATCGCCCGCTGGGCCACGGACCTGCACGGCGGCGACATCACCGTCCTCGACACCCCGGGCGGCTGCCGCATCCGCGTCACCCTCCCACCCCGCACCCCCACCCTCCCCTAACAGGCTGAGGCACCCGGCCGAGACCCGCGCCGTGCCGGATCGGGCGAGCCGCCAGGCGAGCGAAGTGGGCCGGGCTTGAAATCAACACGACTCGTGGAGGGTGAGGAGGGTGTAGGCGGCGACGGTCGAGTCGTCGGTGATTCGGCCGTCCCGGATCATCGCGGTGAACTCGGCCCGTGGCACCCAGCGCTGGCGCATGTCCTGTTCCTCCGGCTCGCGGTCGGCCTCGCCGGCCCGCAGGCCGGTCGCGAGGAAGACGTCGAAGCCCTGGCCGCTCGTCCCGTGGGAGCAGTTCAGGTAGCCGAGGTGGGTGAGGGTCTCGGCGCGCAGGCCGGTCTCCTCGGCCAGCTCGATCCGCGCGACGTCGGCCGGGGCGGCGGTCCGCCGGCCGGGCAGCGACCCCTGCGGGAAGTTCCAGCTGCGGCGGCCGATGGGGTAGCGGTACTCCTCGACGAGGTGGAACCCGCCGCGCTCCGCCGGGATCACCAGCACGAAGTCGGGTTTGTCGACGACGCCGTAGATGCCGCGCGACCCGTCCGGCCGCTCGACCTCGTCCTCACGGACGACCATCCACGGGTTCTCGTACACCACCCGCGTGCTCACCTGGCGGACCGCGGGCTCCTCGTGCTCCGTGCCGTCCGCCATGTCAGGCCCCCGATCCGTACCGGTAGACGAGCTCGTGCCGGTCGCCGACCACCACCCGATGCGTGACCTCGACGATACGTTCGCGCTGGTCGTAGGCGCGGCGCCACAGGGTCAGGACGGGCTGCTCGGAGCCGATCCCCAGCGCCTCCCGCTCGCCCGTGCGCGGCAGGCGGCACGTCACCGACTCCTCGAACAGGATCCGGTACCCCGCCTCCTCCAGCCGCGAGTAGATCCCGCCGGGGCCGGTGTCGACCTGGCGGAGCACCGGGATGCGCTCCACGACGTCCATCGCGACCCATGTGGTGGCGAGCTGGACGGGCGGCTCGTCCTCGACGCCCTGGACCCGCGCCCGCTCCAGCAGCCGCGTCCCGGCGGGCACCTCCAGGCGGCGGGCCAGCCGCGCGTCCGCCTCCACCTCGCGGACGGACGTGCGGGTGAACGGCCGCCGCCCGTCCGACCGGGCGGACACGTGGAACCCGCGCCACTCGCCGACCTGCCGGGTGATGTCGGCCGCCGCGCGGCGCACCGGCGGCGCCGGCCGCACCTGCGTCCCGGCGCCCTGCCTGGCCAGCACGAGCCCCTGTTCGGCGAGCATCCGCAGCGCCCGCCGCACCGTCGAGCGGTCGGCGGCGAACTCCCGCGCCAGCTCCCGCTCGGAGGGCAGCCACGCGCCCGGCTCCAGTTCTCCCTCGACGATGCGGGCGGCCAGTGAGCTCGTGATCGCCTGCGACTTGGTGGGGGGACGCGCCATACCACGCTCCGAACTCGTACGTGACCTCACACCGTACTCCGCGGCCCCGGGGACCCGGGCCGCGCCGGAGAACGGCGGGCTCGCCGAGGTCAGGGGCGGCGTGCGGCACGGTCTCCGGGCCGGAGGGCGATCCGGGGTCCGGTGGCCGGTCGAAGGCCACCGGGCGGTGGGCGGGAGGTGCGTCATGGGCTGCGGTCGCCTTCCCCCTGGCGACCGCGTGCCCGTCCATCACCTTCCCGGTTCGGTGCTCCCGTCCCCGGCGAAGATCCGTTCCATGATCCCGCGCCGGTGCCTTCCCTGGTAGACCGTCTCGGGGCCCTGCCCGTCCCCGAGCTCGGCGAGGTAACGGCTCTCGGCGTCGATCAGGAGTTCCAGCTCACCGCGGTCGAGGAAGACGCCCTTGCACCCCGGGCACTCCTCGATCACGACCCCGTGGCGTTCGTGGGAGCCGAGTTCCGACTCGCACTTCGGACACTGCAGCGTCGCGTCTGACATACCGGATCCCCTGTCCGTAACGGCAGCGTTTACTGTCAGCGGGTCAGCTTAGTGACACGAGCGCCCATTTGGCACGGCAGAGGACGGACGATCAATCGAATCGGGTGTCCGGAACCGGCGAGCCGACAATCGGGTCGGTCCCGGCCCGTTCCACGGCGCGAGGCTCAGTCAACGTGCCGTCCGACCTCCAATGCCTCCTGCAACGCGCGCTCGAAGGCGATCCGGCGCCGCCACAGCCCGACGCAGGCGGCGGCCCACAGCAGCCCGATCTCCGCGACGAGGATGATGCCGAGCACGACGGCCCAGTCCGTCCCGTCGCCGCGCTGCGATCCGGCCGGGGAGACCAGTGTCATCTGGCCCTCCCCGCCCGCGGTCTGGGACCGCGGCGGAACGATGGGCGGCAGGTTGCGCGTCTGCCCGTTCCACGGCGCGTTCAGCGGCGGCAGGACGGCCGCGTTCGGACCCGGCGGCTGAGCGCCCGCGGGCGGATGCGGAGCGACGGGCACCTGTGGTGCCCCTGGAGCCTGCGGCGCTTCAGGCACCGCGGGCTGTGCGGGCTGTGCGGGTGCGGGTGCGGTGTCCCAGCCTGGCGAGACCTCGGGATCGCGGCGCTTTCGTGGTTTCTCGCCATGGCAGGGAGCACCGCTCCATGTGATCCAGCTACCGTCATAGGTTCGATAGCACCGCCCCTTACCGGCCCCGCCACCATGCGATGGACTGCGGCCGTGATGCGCCTTAGCGCTGTGATGCGTCTTGCCACCGTGATCGGGCCTGGGGCTGTGATGAGGCTTGGTGCTGTGATGCGCCTCGCCGCTGTGATTGGCCTTTCCACAGGATCTGCCGCCGCACGCCCCCGTGGCGTGCTTACCGCTGTGGGTCGCCTTGCCTTCGTGGGACGGCTTCAGGTTGTGCGGGTGATGCCCGCTTGTGCGGGGCTTGCCCGGCTTGCCGTGGGACGGAGTGCCGTGCGGCGGCTTCCCGGGATGGGCGGGCTCGCGAGGCGTGCATGGCCTGCCGCCCACTCCACTGGCCTTGCCGCTGTTGCACTCGCCTGTGCCGCCCTTGTGGGGCTTGGCGCCCTTGCTCGGCTTCCCAACGGGCTTTTCGGAGGCGCTGGGCTTCCCGCTCGGGGGTCCCTGGGCGTCCGGTTCGCTCGGCTTGCAGAGTCCGTTTCCCGAGGCCGGTTCGCCGCCCGCGCACGCGGCGAGGGTCGGCGACTCCACGGGCACGGGCCCGCCCGACGCGCACGGCGGCCCGGCCGCGCCGTCCGGAGCGGCGCCGTCCTCGCAGGTCGCGGTGATCTTCCCGTCCTGCGCGGTGCAGGGCTCAGCCCCGAAGCGGCCATGCGGGACGGCCGGCGGGACGTGCGGGCGGGCTCCGGCCGGCGACCGGAAGACCGAGGCGGACCGCCCGTCCGTCCCTCCGGCAGGAGCGGCGGTCCTGGGGTCCTCAAGGCAGCCCCCCGCACCGGCCACGGGCTCGGGGCGGCCGTTCGAGAGGTCGATCACCACGCGCGCCGACCGTCGCGGCGCGTTGGTCGCCTCGGCCGCCAGCGTGACGCTCAGCGCCTTGGCGGACGGGGTCGCGACGGCCGATGCGGGAAGACGCAGCGACGCGAACCGTTCGTGAGCGTCCGTGTCGACGTCCCCGAGAAGGCATTGCACCTGCTGGCCGGACACCGCGCAGTCCGGCGAACGCATCGTCCAGGACAAGGGTTTCTGGGCCGTCAGGGTCAGGACGGTGTTGTGGGCCGTCCCACCTTGGGCGTGGACGTGCGCGGTGTACTTCAGGCTGTAGCCGGGACCGGAGGACTGCTCACCGGCGGCCGTCAGGGCGGTGACCAGACGTACCTCGGACAGGCTTCGATCGGACTGGAACCAGGATCGTGGCAAGGCTCCCCTGGACGGGCCCGCGGCCACGACCGACGGTACGGCGAGCACGCCGCCCGCCAGGATCACGACCCACCGGCAACTCCAGACCCACTGGAATGGACGCAAGGTACTGTGCGTCCTACGTCCCCCCGTTTGCACCCTTTCCCCTCTCGCAGTTACCTGCTGCCAGGGGGGCGGCGCCGTCGCGCCAGGCGTAGAGAGTTATTGCCACCCGGTGGCTCTCAGTAACGTGGCACCCCTCTTTCGCACAGCGAAATCACTTTTCCGTAGAATCGGGTGGTCGCGAGGAGAGGAGACGCGGTGGCGGAGGCCGTACGGTCCCTGGAGCGCGCGTTCGACCTGCTGGAACATCTGGCGGACGCGGGCGGTGAGATGGCCCTGTCGGAGCTGACGGAGGTCTCCGGGCTGCCGATGCCGACCATCTACCGGCTGATGCGCACGCTGGTGAACCAGGGGTACGTGCGCCAGGAGCCGTCCAAGCGGTACGCGCTCGGGCCGCGGCTCATCCGGCTCGGCGAGGGCGCGAGCCGCCTGCTCGGGTCATGGGCGCGCCCGGTGCTGGCCCAATTGGTACAGGAGGTCGGCGAGACCGCCAACATGGCGGTTCTGGAGGGCGACGAGGCCGTGTACGTCGCCCAGGTGCCGTCCAAGCACTCCATGCGCATGTTCACCGAGGTGGGACGGCGTGTGCAGCCGCACTGCACCGGCGTGGGCAAGGCACTGCTCTCCCAGCTTTCCGAAGCGAGGGTCAGGGAGATCCTCACCCGGACGGGCATGGTGGCCCACACCCCCACCACCATCACCGACCCCGGCGCTCTTCTGGCGCAGCTGGAGCGGATCCGCGAGCAGGGGTACGCGCTGGACGACGAGGAGAAGGAGATCGGCGTCCGCTGTGTCGCGGTGCCCCTGCGGGGGGCGCCCGCACTGACCGCGCTCTCCGTGTCCGGGCCGTCCGCCCGGATGACCCATGAGGCCATCGCCGAGGCCGTCCCCATCATGCGGGACGCCGCAGAGCGTTTCGCCAAGGAACTGGGCCCCTCCTAGGCAACGAAAAGGCGAGACCACCCGAGGGTGGTCTCGCCCTAGCGGAGACGGGTCAGTCGAGCGGTTCACCGACGATGACGCTGGGGCGCCCACCGCGCTCCCACGTGACGAAGTCGCCCGCGGACTTCACGAGCAACGCCAACAGCCACAGGGCCATGCCGGTGTCGTCGACGATGCCGACGACCGGGAACACGTCGGGGATGGCGTCGATCGGGGACACGATGTAGACGAGCCCGAGCACGAGCATGCCGAGCGTCCCGAAGGACATGCCCTTGTAGCGCCCGCGCAACACCGCCTTCACCATCCGTGGGACGGCGCGTACCCGCTCCCAGAGGCCGGGCGCGCCGGGCTGAAGGGTCTCGTTGTAGATCTGCCAGGCCTGCCCGGCGGCGGCCGCACTTCGCTTCCTGTCCACAGGCATTCCTCCTCTGGCGTACAGGGGGCGCACCCCCGCTGCACCCACGACTCTCTTGGACGCGGCGAATGCCGGAAATGTTCCCTCGACCGCGTCCTGGGGCGCGGGTCACGGACGACCCGCCCCGGGGGCTTCGTAATGATCGTCGTATCCCGGCGCGGCACACCGGCCGATCAGTCAGAGAACCGGTTACCTGAGGTGAGTTCTTCATCACTTCCGCGTGCGGGCTGCGATGATCGGCCCGCATCCGGGCCCGTCCGCTGGGATTATGGCGCCGGACACCTCGGGTTCACGGGAGGGAGCGCCGCCTCCCCTGGCCCGGCCTCCAGGCACGACCGGCACCGCCCGTCGAGCACCGCAGGAGCTGACGTACGACATGAGCGGCGACCATACGGACCGTCCCGACCTCGCCCCGACCGGCCCGCGCCACGGTCGGGAGCCCGCCGGGGCGCACGCGCGTCCCGCGCACCTGCCCGTCCACGGCACCGCCGCGGGCACCGGCTACGTCGCCCTGCCCCCGACCGCGGTGGACGCGGAGGCGGCCC
>NZ_CAACVB010000195.1 GCF_900659635.1 Actinomadura roseirufa
CGCCCTGCTGCCGGCCGCGGCCGGCCTCCGGCCGGTCCTCGGACCGGCCCTCAGACGGGCAGGGCGTCGATCTCGGCGATGATCTCCCGGCGGCCCGGCTCGTCCAGGCAGGACGCGGCCACGGCGTTGCGGGCCAGGCCGGCGAGCGCGGCGCGGTCGAGGCCGAAGACGTTCGCGGCGACCCGGTACTCGCCGGTGAGGGTGGTGTCGAACATCGGCGGGTCGTCGCTGTTGAGGGTGACGAACAGGCCCTCCGCCAGCATCCTCGGCATCGGGTGGTCGGCGAGGGCGGGGACCTGCCCGGTGCAGACGTTGGAGGTCGGGCAGACCTCCAGGGGCAGCTGCGTCTCGCGCAGGTGCGCGACGAGCCGGGGGTCGTCCAGGCAGCTGAGGCCGTGCCCGATCCGCTCGGCGCCCAGGCCGTCGACGGCCTCCCAGATCGTCTCCGGGCCGCTCATCTCCCCGGCGTGCGGGAGGCTGCGCAGCCCGGCGGCGCGGGCGGCGGCGAAGGCCTCGCGGAAGGCGTCGCGGTGCGGCGGGCGGCACTGCTCGATCCCGCCGAGCCCGAACCCGACGAGGGCCTGCGGCGGGTGGGCCAGGGCGTGCTCGAGGGTGCCGCGGGCGCCCTCGGCGCCGAACTCGCCGGGGATGTCGAAGATGTAGGCGACCCGGATGCCGTACCGGTCGCGGGCCTCGCGGACGGCGGCGTCCAGGGCCTCGGTGATCGCCGGCATCGGCATGCCGGCCCGCTGGTGCGTGTAGGGCGTGACGGTCAGCTCGACGTAGCGGACGTTCTGCGCGGCGAGGTCGCGGGCCGTGCCGAGCGCGAGGGTCCCGACGTCCTCCGGGGTGCGGACGAGGCTGGAGACCGACTCGTACACCTCGGCGAAGTGCGGGAAGTCGCGGAACTCGTAGAAGGCGCGGAGCTCGCGCTCGTCCAGCGGGACGGGACCGTCCGGGTGGCGGTGCGCGAGCTCCAGGACCGTGGGGACCGAGGCGGAGCCCACGAGGTGGACGTGGAGCTCGGCCTTCGGGAGGGCGTCGATGAACGCCTCGATGGCGGTGTCTTCGGTCAGCACGGTCGCGAAGCTAACAGCCTCAAGAGCCGCGCGGACAGGCAAATCCGGTGAACCTGACATAGAAATGTCAGAAATGTCGGGCAGGGTGCGGAGATGGGGCAGGATGGAGGGGTGCGCGCGTCCCGGCTCATCTCACTGGTCCTGCTCCTGCAGTCGCGGGAGACGATGACGGCGGCGGAGCTGGCGCGCGAGCTGGAGGTGTCGGAGCGCACCGTCTACCGGGACGTGGAGGCGCTGTCGGCGGCGGGCGTGCCGGTCTACGCCGAGCAGGGCCGGAGCGGCGGGTACCGCCTGGTCGGCGGGTACCGGACGCGGCTCACCGGCCTCAGCCGGGCCGAGGCCGAGGCGCTGTTCCTGTCCGGGCTGCCCGGCCCGGCGGGCGACATGGGCCTCGGGGACACCGTGGCCGCCGCCGAGCTGAAGGTCCTCGCCGCGCTCCCCGGTACGCTGCGGGACGCGCCCGCGCGGGCGGCCCAGCGGTTCCACCTGGACGCCCCGGGCTGGTTCGGCGACGCCGGGCCGCCGCCGCTGCTGCGCGACCTCGCCCGCGCCGTCTGGGAGGACGCGGTGGTCGAGCTGCGCTACCGCAAGGACCGCGAGGTCGTCCGCACGGCCGAGCCGTACGGGCTCGTCCTGAAGAACGGCACGTGGTACCTCGTCGCGCGCGCCGGGGACGGCCCGCGCGCCTACCGCACCTACCGCGCGGGGCGGGTCACGGCCGTGCGCCCGACGGGCGCGACGTTCGACCGGGACGCGGAGTTCGACCTGGCCGCGCACTGGCGGGACCAGGCGGAGGCGTTCCTGCGCGCGATGCTGCGCGAGGAGGTCACCGTCCGGCTCACCCCCGCCGGGCTGCGGGGCCTGCGGTACGCCGCCGACCCGTACGCGGCGGAGCGGGCGGCCGAGGTCGCCGGACCGCCCGACGGGCGGGGCCGCGTCGTGACGACCCTGCCCGTCGAGTCGGCCGAGGTGGCGTTCTCCCAGCTGCTGCGGCTCGGCCCCGAGGTGGAGGTGCTCGGCCCGCCCGCGCTGCGCGCGCGGATGGCCGAGGCCGCCGCCCGGCTCGCCGCGCTCTACCGGTAGCCGGTGACGTCGGCCGGACGGCCCGCGTCCTGCACCTCGACGACGTAGCGCCACGCGTCGGGACGGCTGCCGTCGGCGTCGGTGAACCCGTAGACCCCGGCGAGCCCGCCGCTGGACAGCGACGCCCCGTTCCAGCGCGCCCGGTCCGGGTCGGCGGCGAGCGCCGCCACGGCCCGCCCGACGAACGCCGGCGACTCGGAGATCGCGAAGTGCGGGCTGGTCCTCGCGCCGTCGAGCCAGTTCTCCTCGGTGACGCCGAACAGGTCGAGCATCGCCTCCGAGCGCAGCCACCCGGGCGTCAGCGCGACGGCGGTGGCGCCGTGCGGGCCGATCTCCTCCGACTGCGCGAGCGCCATCCGGATGACGGCGCTCTTGGCGAGGTCGTAGAAGTACCCGACGTCCTTGCGGTACCGCGCGTTGTACTCGGCGGTGCCGTCGGTCATCTCGACGACGAGCCCGCCGGGCCTGCGGATCAGCAGCGGCAGCGCGTGATGGCTGGTGATGGCGTGGGTGTCGATGGCGAGCCGGAGCAGGCGCAGCCCGTCCTCCAGCGACTGCTCCCACAGCGGCCTGCCGAACTGGAAGAGGCGGTCGCCGCCCCAGATGTCGTTGACCAGGACGTCCAGCCGCCCCCGCTCCTCGTCGACGCGCCGCACGAGCGCCTCGACCTGGGCGGGGTCGAGGTGGTCGGCCGGGACGGCGATGCCCTCGCCGCCCGCGGCCGTCACCAGCTCGGCGGTCTCCTCGATCGTCTCGGGCCGGTCCATCTCCGACCGGCTTTCCCGGGTGGTCCGCCCGGTGACGTAGACGGTGGCGCCCGCGGCGCCGAGCTCGACGGCGATGCCGCGGCCCGCGCCCCGGGTCGCCCCCGCGACCAATGCGATCTTTCCTGTCAGTGCACGGCTCATGAGGACGATGCTGGCACCGAAACCTGACAACCGGTGTCAGCGTTTCCGGAGCCCGCGCCGGTGGCCGCGAGGACTTTTCGGCCTAGGTGAAGATGCTGACCCCGCCGGGTCCGACCAGGAGGCCGACGACGATGAGGACGATGCCCCACAGGAGGTCGCGCCGGGCGAGGATCGTATAGATACCGGCGATGACCAGGATCACCGCGATGAGCCAGAGGATTGTCATCATGGCGGACAGGGTCCCCGCGTAGGCCCGGGGAAAACATCCGATTTTTTACAGATGCCCGAAATGGGCTTTATGAGCGGAGGGGGGAGGGCTCCCCCCTCCGCAGGGGGATAACGGCGGTCACACACGTGTCACGAGATCGTGGCACGCTTGCCGAGGTCGAGTCTGCCCCCACGACGGCCGCGGCAACAGGACCCTGAGGACCATTCGCGGTGGGTCCCCCTAGTGCTTCAGAACTAGAGGGCGGGAGCCGAGGCCCTGCAGAGCCGCAGGACGTTGGCCACGATCCGTCGTCCCGCGCCGCCGGTCGCCGTCAGGATCGACTCCGGGTGGAACTGGACCGCCCACCGCCGCCGCGCCCCGTCCTCGATGGCCATCACCACGTCACCGGTCAGCGCCGTCACCTCGAAGCCCCGGACGCGCTCGGGGGTGGCGTGCAGCGAGTGGTAGCGGGCCGCGGCGAACTCGTCCGGGAGACCCTCGAACAGGGCGCCCCCGGTCACCTTCACCTGGCCGGGCTTGCCGTGCGCGGGCTCGGGCAGCAGCGCCAGGTCGCCGCCCGCGTGCTCCACCATCGCCTGAAGGCCGAGGCAGACCCCGAAGACCGGCAGCCGCCGCGCGTCCAGGGCGGCCAGCAGGGCGGCGGTGCCGAAGTCCTCCGGCCGGCCGGGACCGGGCGACAGGACCACCAGGTCGGGGGCCTGCTCGTCCAGCATCCGCTCCGGGAAGCCGTGCCGCAGCGTGACGACCTCGGCGCCCTCCTGCCGGAAGTAGTCGGCGAGGGTGTTGACGAAGGAGTCCTCATGATCGACGAGCAGGACCTTGAGGCCCTCCCCCGCGCCGTCCGGCGCGTCCGCCTCCGCACCCGCGGCCTCCGCGCGCCCGGCCCCGCCCTGGGAGTCGGCGAGCGCCCCCAGCAGCGCGCTGGCCTTGAGGTGCGTCTCGCGCTCCTCCTCGTCGGGGTCGGAGTCGTACAGCAGCGTCGCGCCCGCCCGGACGGTGGCGACGCCGTCGCGGATCTGCGCGGTCCGCAGCGTGAGCCCCGTGTTCATGGACCCGTCGAAGCCGACGAAACCGACGGCGCCGCCGTACCAGCGCCGCGGGGACTCCTCGTGGTCCTCGATGAACTGCATCGCCCACGCCTTCGGCGCGCCGGTGACGGTGACGGCCCACATGTGGGTCAGGAAGGCGTCGAACGCGTCGAACCCCGGCCGCAGCCGCCCCTCGATGTGGTCCACGGTGTGGATCAGCCGCGAGTACAGCTCGATCTGGCGGCGGCCCAGCACCCGGACGCTGCCCGGCACGCAGATGCGGGACTTGTCGTTGCGGTCCACGTCGGTGCACATGGTCAGCTCGGACTCGTCCTTGGCCGAGGACAGGATCGCGCGGATCTGCTCGGCGTCCTCCAGGGCGTCGCCGCCGCGCCGGATCGTCCCGGCGATCGGGCAGGTCTCCACCCGGTCGCCCCGCACGCGGACGAACATCTCCGGGGAGGCCCCCACCAGGTATTCGCCGCCGCCCAGGTTGAACATGAACTCGTAGGGCGCCGGGTTGGTCTCGCGCAGCCGCTCGAAGAACGCCGCGGGCGCGTCGCACCGCCCGTACATCGCGTGCCCCGGCGTGACCTCGAACAGGTCCCCCCGGATGAACTTGTCCTTGGCGTCCCGCACCATCTGCGCGTACACGCCGGGCACGGGCTGGGCCGGAAGTTCCGCCGGGACGGGGACGGGCGTCGGCTCGGTGGCCCGCGGCAGGCCCGCCGTGCTCGCGCCCGCGACCTCGAAGTCGTAGGACATCCGGTGCGAGGTCTCGCGCTTGCGGTCCACGACGACCATCTCGTCGGCCAGGTGCAGGACGAGGTCACGCTGGTCGGCCGGCCGCTCCAGCCGCGTCCGCAGCGGCTCGAACTGCAGCGACAGGTCGTAGCCGAACGCGCCGTACAGGCCGAGGTGCGGGTCGGCGCAGCGGAACGCGTCCACGACGGCGCGCAGCGCGGTGAAGACCGTCGGCCGGCGGCTGCGCTCCTCCTCGGTGAAGAACCCGTCCGCGGGAGGGACGAACACCGCGATCTCCCCGGGGCCGTCGGCGCTGACCTCTCCCGCGCCGCGGAGGGCGCCGGCCACGACGGGAAGGATCACCCGGCCCCGGTCGTTGAGCGCCCGCGCCGTGACCGTCCGGCCGCTCGCGACGAGCTCCAGGCAGGGGTCGACATAGGCCATGTGCCAGCGGCTGTAACGGCCCGGGTACTCCATGCCCGAGCTGAGGACGCCGCCGCGCCGCTCCCC
This sequence comes from Actinomadura roseirufa, assembly GCF_900659635.1. Taxonomy (GTDB): domain Bacteria; phylum Actinomycetota; class Actinomycetes; order Streptosporangiales; family Streptosporangiaceae; genus Spirillospora; species Spirillospora roseirufa. The sequence continues at coordinate 5,582 of NZ_CAACVB010000195.1, forward strand.
CACGGCGGCGACGAGGGCGTTGAGCGCGTCGGACTTGCGCCCGGAGTCGACCGGGGTGGCGGTACGGATGACCCGTACGCCCCCGGCCGTGACGAACTCGCTGGTCAGCGGCTGTTGTGAGACGGTCTCCACCGCGGGTGGCCCCTCGTTTCGGGCCCTGCTGCCGGGCGGACGACGCACGAGACGACCGCCTGGTGAGGGCGGTCGCCTGATGTCGAACGTGCACGAACCGGCGCCGCCTTAGCGGCGCCACCACCACTGATAGGGCGCGGTTCGCATGCGGCGAGCGTACCTCGTCCCGGCTCCGGCGGCCAACACCCCGGCCGGGCACGCCCGGCTCGCGGGAGAACCCTCATCTGTGGCTCCCCGGCAGGTTTCCAGGGGGCGGCTGCCCTCGCCGGAGGGCGGCGGCGCGTTGCGCTGATCCACGGAAGTCGTGCCGTCACCGAGATCGGGCCGTGACCCGCCGGGGGGTAGGCTCGCCCGGCCTCACTCCGGCACGGTCCAGGCGGGTGACCCGGCGGGCCGTGTCCCCGACCGCGCCTGACGAGGAGGGCTCCCCTTGGCCTCGGCAGAATCCCCCGCCCCCGATCCCGCCCCCGCCGAATCCGCCGGCGGCCGCCCGCCTCCGCCGGTGGGCCCGCCGCCCGGGCCGGGCGACCGTCCCGCGCGCTCCGACCGCAGCCTCTGGAACCTGCTGCTGGCCGTCCCCGCCGTGGTGCCGCTGCTGACGTTCCTGTTCAACCACGACCGTCCCCGCCTGGCGGGCGTCCCGGCGTTCTACTGGACGCAGTTCGCGTTCATCCCGCTGGGCGTGGCCTGCACGATCGCCGTCTACCGGCTGACCAGGAAGCGGGGCTGAGCCGATGGCGAGCGAGCACGTCACCGAGATGATCGTGTTCGGCGCGCTCTTCCTGCTGGTCAGCGGGATGGGCTTCGCCGCGGCGCGCTGGCGCCGGCCCGGCACGATGGACAGCCTGGACGAGTGGGGCCTCGGCGGCCGCGGCTTCGGCGGCTGGGTCACCTGGTTCCTCATCGGCGGCGACCTGTACACCGCCTACACCTTCGTCGCCGTCCCGGCGCTGGTGTTCGGCGCGGGCGCGGCGGGCTTCTACGCCGTCCCGTACACGATCGTCGTCTACCCGCTGGTCTTCCTGCTGCTCATCCGGCTGTGGTCGGTGTCGCACGCGCACGGGTTCGTCACGCCGGCGGACTTCGTCCGGGCCCGGTTCGGGTCGCCGACCCTCGCCCTGGCGGTCGCGGTCACCGGCATCGCCGCCACGATGCCCTACATCGCGCTGCAGCTGGTCGGCATCGAGGCCGTGCTGAAGTCGATGGGCGTGCACGGGCACTGGCCGATCGTGATCGCGTTCGTGATCCTCGCGGCCTACACCTACCAGTCCGGGCTGCGGGCGCCCGCCCTGATCGCCTTCGTCAAGGACGTCCTGATCTACCTGGTGATCATCGTGGCGGTGCTGTACATCCCGTCCCGGCTCGGCGGCTGGGGGGAGGTGTTCGACGCCGCGCGGGCGAAGTTCGCCGCGACGCCTGCGCCGAACGACGGTGTCCTGCTGGACGGCACCAACCAGCTCAACTACGCGATGCTGGCGCTCGGCTCGGCACTCGCGCTGTTCCTGTACCCGCACAGCGTCACCGGGGTGCTGGCGAGCCGGAACCGGGACGTGATCAAGCGGAACATGGCGGCGCTGCCCGCCTACAGCTTCGTGCTCGGCCTGATCGCGCTGCTCGGCTTCATGGCCGTCGCGGCGGGCGTCAAGCCCGCCGTGTCCGGCGGCAAGGCCGACACCAACACGGTCGTCCCCCTCCTGTTCGACAAGATGTTCCCGGACTGGTTCGCGGGCGTGGCCTTCGCCGCCATCGGCATCGGCGCGCTCGTCCCCGCGGCGATCATGTCGATCGCCGCGGCGAACCTGTTCACCCGCAACATCTACCGGGAGTACCTGCGCCCGGACGCCACCGACGCGCAGCAGGCGGCGGTCAGCAAGCTGGTCTCGCTGGTGGTCAAGGTCGGCGCGGTCGCGTGCATCCTGCTGCTGGACCCGGAGTTCTCCATCGACCTGCAGCTCATCGGCGGCGTGGTCATCCTGCAGACGCTGCCGTCGGTGGCGCTCGGCCTGGTGACCCGCTGGTTCCACCGCGGCGCGCTCATCGCCGGCTGGGCGGCGGGCCTCGCGGCGGGGCTGTGGATGCTGTACGAGATCCCGAACCCGGTCAAGCACAAGGCGCACTTCGGCGGCTCGGCGTACAAGCTGAGCGACCTCGGGCTCGACACCCGGATGACGGTCTACGTGGGAATGCTCGCGCTCGCGGTCAACCTGGCCGTGACCGTCGCGGGCACCGCGGCCTGCCGGGCGGCGGGGCTCGCCGACGGGCCCGACGCCACCCGCCCGGCCGACTACCTCGCCGACGAGAGCGACCCGAGGGCCGCGCGGCTCGAACCGTCCGGCTCCACCTGAGCCACGGACCCACCCCCCACCGGCCCGCGGCGGGCCCCGGCCGGGGCCCGCCGCGGGCCGATCGGTTCTCCGGGGTTCACCGCCCCGTGGTGCGGGCCCGCATTACGGGCCCGCACCACGGGCCGGCACCGGCCGCACGAATCGGCCGTGAACCGGTGAACGTCAAGGCCTTCCGCTGGCCGGGTCCGGCCCTCCTGGGGCTGCCTGGGGGTTCGCGACTGGCCGGATGAGGCACCCGAGTCAAGCAAATAGATAGGATACTTTCCTGTCCATGCCGCTGACAGCGACACCGATCCGGCCCCGCGATGGACCTCTGACCTGCACTTTCACCGCGTAGCCGCGTTCTTCGCGCCCGCCCCGCTCGCGTGCGCCCGTCCCGGCCTCGGCCGGTTCCCCCTCCCGTACGCCAGGAGAGCGGTACCCCATGAAGATTCCGAACAGACCCGTGGCGCTCGGCGCCGCGGCCGCCCTCGCGGGCGCGCTCGCCGTGGCCGTGGCGCCCGGCGCGGCGTCCGCCGCCACCTGCAATCCGGACGCCCGCGCGCTGCGGGTGACCTACCAGCCGGTCGACCACACCCTCACCGACGCGCAGTACCACCGCGCGCGGCTCACCTTCGAGAACCGCGACCGCCGCTGCGCGTTAGGCGCGGACGGCTGGGCGACGTACTTCAACGCGGTCCGGCGGCCCGCCGCCGTCCTCGACGGCGCCGCGGGCGACATCGGCCGCAAGCAGCTCGCGGACCAGGGCCTGTCGCTCACCTACGCGGACGCCGCGCGCAGCGGCGACTTCTACACGCTCAGGCCGGCGTCCGGATTCAAGCCCATCGGGCCGGGCGAGCGCCGCGCGATCGACGTCAACTTCGAGCTGTGGGCGACCCACAAGTCCGACGGCCCCGCGGGCTGGAGCATCGCGTTCGGCGACGGGAAGCCGGCCTGGCTGCCGTCCAAGTCGCTGCTCGACCCCGCCGACCCGAAGCAGACGCAGGCGTTCTCGGGCGACCACCGCCCGGTGCAGACGGCGGCCTCCCGGTACGCCGAGAACACCGCGGCGAAGCAGACGCTCACGCTGCGGCAGAGCATCGTCCCGCAGCCGCTGGCGGCCAGGGCCACCGGCGGGACCCTCGCGATCGGCGGCGGCTCGCAGATCACGGCGCCGGCGGCACTGGCCGGCGAGGCCGGCTACCTGCGCTCGGCGCTGCGCGACGTCGCGGACGGCGCCGGGGCGCCGATCGAGCTGCGGGTGGACTCCCGGCTGGACGCCGACCACGACGGCGGGCCCGACACCGAGGCCTACACCCTGGACATCGGGGCGGACGGCGTGCGGATCGTCGGCGCCGACCGGGCCGGTGTGCTGTACGGCGTCCAGACGCTGCGCCAGCTCATCCCGGCGACCGGCTACCGGGCGGCGGCCCGCGGGCACCGCCGCGCCACCGTCACCGTGCCGCGCGCCGCCATCGCCGACGTGCCGCTGTTCGGCTACCGCGGCCTCGCGATCGACGTGGGGCGCCACTTCGAGACCAAGCAGACCATCGAGAAGTTCCTGGACCTGATGAGCTTCACCAAGCTCAACCGGCTCCACCTCGGCATCACCAACGACGAGGGCTGGCGCCTGGAGATCCCGGGGCTGCCCGAGCTGACCGGGTTCGGGTCGCGGCGCGCGTTCGACCTCAAGGAGGAGGGCGCCCTCCACCAGGGAATGGGGTCGGTGAACGACCTCGGCACCGGCGACGGCATCGCGGGCAAGCCGCGGAACCGGACCGAGGCCAACCTCGGCCGCGTCCCCGCCTTCCAGGGCTACGAGCAGGGCACGCAGAACTTCGTCGGCAAGGGCTCCGGCTACTACTCGGTCGCCGACTTCCAGGAGATCCTCAAGTACGCCGCCGAGCGGCACATCGAGGTCGTGCCCGAGCTGAACTTCCCGGCGCACGCCCGCGCGGCCGTCCAGTCGATGGAGCGCCGCTACCAGAGCACCCACGACGCGGGCTACCGGCTGCTCGACCCGGCCGACACCAGCCGGCACACGAGCGTCCAGAACTACACCGACAACCTCGCGAACCCGTGCCTGGACAGCACGTACACGTTCCTCAACAAGATCGCGTCCGAGGTCGGCAAGATCTACGCCGGCGCGAACGTCCCGCTCAACCGGATCAACCTCGGCGGGGACGAGCCGCCGGGGCCGCAGGAGGGCTGGTGGTCCGGGTCGCCCGCCTGCAAGGCCAACCCGGCGACCGCCGGCAAGTCCGGCGAGGAGCTGAAGGAGCTGTTCTTCAGCCGCTGGAACGACATCGCGCACAAGGTCGCCCCGGCGACCTCCGGCTGGGAGGACATCACCGACCCGACCCGCTCGTTCCGCCTCAAGGGGTTCACCCCGCTGCCCTGGCAGAACGTGTGGGGCTGGGGACGCGAGGACTGGGCGTACCGCTTCGCCAACGAGGGCACGCCGGTGATCCTGGCCCACGCCACGAACCTGTACATGGACCTTGCCTACAACAAGGACCCGGACGAGCCGGGTTACTACTGGGCGGCCTACGTGGACGAGAAGAGCACGTTCACCTATCAGCCGTTCGACGTGTACTCCAACGCACGCGAGGACCGGTGGGGCAACCCGATCACGCCGAACCCGTCCTGGACGAAGCTGACGCCGGAGGGCAAGAAGAACATCCTCGGCGTCGAGGCGCAGCTGTGGGCCGAGAACGGCAAGGCCGAGGAGATCCGCGAGTACCAGGCGTTCCCCAAGCTGCTCGGCGTCGCCGAGCGGGCCTGGAACCGTGAGACGCCCGCACCGGACAAGATCGACGCGGCGTGGAACACCTTCTCCAACACCCTCGGCCAGGTGACGTTCCCGCTGCTGTCGTTCTACCGGCCGGTCGGGCTCCGCGGCACGGGCGTGAACTACCGCGTCCCGCTGCCCGGCGCGAAGATCTCCGACGGGACGCTGACCGCGAACGTGCGCAACCCCGGCCTCGCCGTCGAGTACTCGACCGACGGCGCGCGGTGGAGCCCCTACACCGGGCCGGTGCGGGTCGGCGCGTCCGCGCTGACCCGGACCCGCAGCGCGGACGGGCGGACCAGCCGCATCTCCCCGGCCGGCGTGCCGGCCTGGCAGGGCGGCACCGCCTACGAGCCGGGCGCGCTGGTGACCCACCAGGGCGAGCTGTTCCGGGCGGCGCGCGCGAGCACCGGCCAGGCGCCGGACCTCTCGCCCGCGTCGTGGACGCTCCTGCAGTGACCGTCCGGTCGCAGGTCCCCCGCCCCTCCGGCTGACCACGGGCGGTGCCCGGAGGGTTGGGACAGGCCCGGCCGCCCGCGCCACGCGGGCGGCCGGGCCGCTCACGCATCCGGCGCGGCCTTTGTGACCCATGTCATATGATCTCGGTACAACCTTGGCACCTCCCCGAACAGTCCTCATGGTGTGAACGCCTCCCCCTGCGATCCGGTCGAGCTGACGGTCGTGATCCCCGCCTACAACGAGCTGGCGCGCCTGCCCCGCACGCTCGACGCCGTGCGCGCCCACCTCGACCGCGGAACCGACCGGTGGGAGCTGATCGTCGTCGACGACGGCTCCCGCGACGGCACGGCCCGCCCCGTCCGCGCCGCGGCCCGGGCCGACCCCCGGATCCGGCTGCTGCGCACCCCCGCCAACCGGGGCAAGGGCCACGCCGTGCGGACGGGCGTGCTCGCCTCCCGGGGCCGGCTGGTGCTGGTCACCGACGCCGACCTCGCGACGCCCGTCGAGGAGCTGGACCTGCTGCGCCCCTCGCTCGACCTGGGGTTCGACGCCGCGATCGGCTCCCGCTCCCGTGTCCGGCGGCATCCGCTGCGGCGCCCCGCGGCGCGCCTGGGGCGGCTGCTGATCCGGATCCTCGCGGTGCGCGGCATCGCCGACACCCAGTGCGGCTTCAAGCTGTTCGACGGCGACCGCGCCCGGACCGTGTTCGCCGTCGCCCGGGTGGACGGCTGGGCCTTCGACGTGGAGATCCTCTCGCTGTTCGCCCGGCGGGGCTGGCCCGTCGCGGAGGTCCCGGTGCGCTGGCGGCACCGCGCCGGATCCAAGATCCGCCCCGCGGACTACGGGCGGGCGCTGGCCGAGGTCGTCCTCGTCCGGCTGCGATACGGGCGGGCACCCCATCCGCCCCGCCCGTCCCGGCCCCGTCGTCCGGCCTCCCCGCCGGACGACGGCGCGGCGGGCGCCGCGGGCGCCCGAGCGGCCGGTGGCGCGGGACGGGTGCCGGCGTGACCGCGGAAACGGAACCGGGGACCGAGACGCACCCGGAGACCGGACCGGAAACGGGGCCGGAGACGGAGACCGGACCGGAGACGGAGACCGCGCACCGCGCGGACGGCGCCAGAGGGCCCCGGCCCGGCGAGCGGCTGCGCGGGCTCCTGCGCGCGCGCCTCGCCGGCGGCCCGCCCAGGATCGGCCTCGCGGTGACGGCCGGGTACATGCTCGCCGCGTTCGTGCTGTTCTCGCAACTGTGGGCCGACCCGGGGCGCCGCTACCTCGTCGACGGCGGCCAGGACCAGACCCAGTGGGAATGGTTCTTCGCCGTGACCGCCCGCGCCGTCGCCCACTTCGACGACCCGTTCTTCACCCGGCTGCAGAACTTCCCCGCGGGCGTCAACCTGATGGCCAACACGGTCATGCTCGGCGTCTCGGTGCCGCTGGCGCCCGTGACGCTCGTGTTCGGTCCGTCGGTGACCTGGGCGCTGGTCCTCACCGGCGGCGTCGGCGGCAGCGCCGCCGCCTGGTACCGGCTGTTCCGGCGGCACCTCGGCCGCTCCCCCGCGGCCGCCGCCGTCGGCGGCGGCTTCTGCGGGTTCGCGCCGCCGATCGTCTCGCACGCCAACGCGCACCCGAACTTCGTCCTGCTCGCCGTGATCCCGTTCATGATCGGACGGCTCGTGCGGATGGCGCGCGGCGAGGGGCGGCCGGCCCGCGAGGGGCTGTTCCTCGGCCTCCTCGCCGCCTACCAGGTCTACCTGGGCGAGGAGATCCTGCTGCTCACCGCGACCGGGCTGGTCGTGTTCGCGGCCGCGTACGCGGTGTTCCGCCCGGCGGAGGCGCGCGCCGCGGCGCGGCGGCTCGCGGCCGGCCTCGGATTCGCTCTGATCATCTTCCTGCCCCTCACCACCTACGCGCTGCTCTGGCAGTTCTTCGGCACGCAGAGCTACGACGGCCTGTGGCACGGGCCGTCCGGAAACGACCTCGTGCGGATCACGGCGTTCGCGCGCCAGTCGCTCGCCGGGCACCCCGCCTTCCCCGGGCCGTACGACGCGAGCACGACCGAGCAGAACGCGTTCTTCGGCTGGCCGCTCGCCGTGCTCGTCGTGGCGCTCGTGGCCTGGCTGCGCCGGGACCCGGTGGTGCGAGCCCTGGCCGCGGTCACCGCCGCCGGCGTGCTGCTGTCCCTCGGACCCGAGATCACGGTGAACGGGCGTCCGACCGGCGTCCCCGGCCCCTGGTGGGTGGCCGGGCGGCTCCCGCTGTTCGAGTCGGTGCTCGAGTCGCGGCTGACGCTGCTGTGCGTGCCCGCCGCCGGCCTGCTGCTGGCGATCGGGATCGACCGGTTCCGCGAGGCGTCGGCGCGGCTTCCGCGGCGGACCGCGTGGGCGTTGTGCGGCGTCGTGCTCGCCCAGGCGCTGGTGCCCATCGTGCCCAAGCCGCTCACCGCCGAGGATCGCGCGCCGGTCCCGGCGTTCTTCACCGACGGGATGTGGCGCCGCCACGTCCGCCCCGGCCGGACGCTGGTCACCGCGCCGCCGCCGGACATCCCGGACGCGAGGCCCCTGCACTGGCAGGTCGAGGCAGGACTGGGCTTCCCGCTGCCGGAGGGGTACTTCGTCGGCCCGTTCGGTCCCGACCGGCTGGGCGGCTACGGCGCGCCGCGCCGTCCCACGTCCAGCCTGCTCGCCAGGGCACGCGACGACGAGGTGCCCCCGGAGGTCACCGACCGCGAGCGCCTCGCCCTGCGCGCCGACCTCGCCTACTGGCGCGCGGACGCGGTGGTCCTCGGCCCCGTCATCAGACGGCAGGCCCTGTACGAGGTGCTGGTGCGGCTGCTCGGGCCCGGGCGCTTCGAGGGCGGCGTGTGGGTGTGGGACGTGCGGCACCTCGCCGGGGAGAGCGGAGGATGAGCCGGCGGTGAACGGACGGTGAGCGGGCGCGGCCGGCGGCCCGCCGGTGAGACGGAGTACGTCGAGTACGTCACCGGCGCACTGCCCGGCCTGCGGCGGCTCGCGCACCTGCTGTGCCGCGACCCGCACCACGCCGACGACATCGTCCAGACCGCGCTCACCCGTCTCTACGTGCACTGGCGGCGCGCCCGCGCCGCCGACGACGTGGACCGCTACGTCCGCGCGATGCTCGTGCGGTCGTTCCTCAGCGAGCGGCGGCTGGCCTGGGCGCGGGTCCGGCTCACCGGCGCCCCGGCGGACGTCCCGGGGCAGCCGCCGGCGCCGGTGGCCGACCTGGAGACCCGGGCGGTGGTGCGCGCCGCGCTCGGCCGCGTCCCGCCGCGGCAGCGCGCCGTCCTCGTGCTGAGGTTCCTGTGCGACCTGCCGGTCGCGGAGGTCGCGCAGATCCTCGGCTGTTCCGAGGGGACGGTCAAGAGCCAGACCGCGCACGGGCTGGCACGTCTCCGCGTCCTGCTCGGCGGCGCGGCGGCGGTCACGGCGGAGCCGGGCGTCCGGGGAGAGGGGTAACGGCGTGGACGATCCCGGAGCGGACCGGCAGGAGCGGGAGGCCGCCCACCTCCTCGGCCCTCTGCACGCCTTCGAGGCGCCGCCCCCCGATCCGCCCGCCCGGGGCGGGTCCGGACCGGAGGGCACGGCGGGCCGCGGCGCGGTGAGCGTGGAACTGGCCGTGCGGGCGGGACGGCGGCT